>JBGSRM010000087.1:0-7795 GCA_041737575.1 Akkermansiaceae bacterium | reverse complement strand
CGCCGCCTCTACCTGGAAACCATGTCGGAAATCCTCCCTCGCCTCGGCCAAACCATCATCATCGATGAATCCACAAAAGGCCTACTCCCCTTCCTCAACCTCAATAAATAATCACAACCCTCATGAAAAAAATCACACTCGCTTCCATCATCATCGGCGTCCTCGTCTTCATCTTCTACATCTGCACCTACACCATCCAACCCACCGAACAAGTCATCATCACCCAGTTCGGCCAAACAAAAGGAACACCAATCACTGAGCCCGGCCTCCACTTCAAACTCCCCTTCATTCAAGTCGTCAACCGCATCCCTAAAAACATCCTCTCATGGGACGGCAACCGCACCGAAATGCCAACCAAAGATAAACTCTACATCGCCGTAGATTGCTTTGGTCGCTGGCGCATCTCAGACCCCCTCGAATACTTCCGCCGCCTCCGCAACGAACGCTCCGCAAACTCCCGCATCGAAGACATCATCGGCTCCGCCACCCGCAGCATCGTCGGTAAACACGACCTCATCGAAATCGTCCGCACCGACAAAGAACGCACCCCCCTCAAAGACGAAACCCTCGAAGAACTCACCGATGGCCAATCCGGCAACATCGGCGTCCTCCCCAAAATCCGCAAAGGCCGCTCCGTCCTCGAAGACGAAATCATGGAAGATGCCAAAGAAAACCTCAAACAACTCGGCATCGAACTCCTCGACGTCCGCGTAAAACGCATCAACTACGACCCCTCCGTCGCCGATAAAATCTACTCCCGCATGATCTCGGAACGCCAACAAATCGCCTCCAAATTCCGCTCCGAAGGCGAAGGCGAAGCCGCACGTATCATCGGCGATAAAGAACGCGAACTCAACGGCATCACCTCCGAAGCCTACAAATCCGTCCAAACCATCCGCGGCAAAGCCGACGCACAAGCCTCCCAAATCTACGCCCGCGCCTACGGCCAAAACCCCCAAGCCGCCGAACTCTACGAATTCATAAAATCCATGGAAATGTACCGCGAAACCATCGGCAAACAATCCACCCTCGTCCTCTCCACAGACTCCGACCTCTACAAATTCCTAAAAAACGCCTCCCCAAAAACAACCAACCAACCCCCCAGCCCATAAAAAATCAAAAATCAAAAATCAAAAATCATCAATCTCCAATCATCAATCTCCCATCTCCCCTCCCTCATCATATCACCCCATGAAAAAAGCAGACAAAGACTTCCTCTTCCAACTCCTCGAAACCCCCTCTCCGACCGGCTTCGAAATGCCCGGCCAAAACATCTGGGCCAACCACCTCAAAAAATCCGCCACCTCCGTCCAATGCGACGCCTACGGATCCACTTGGGCCACCCTCGCCGGCAAATCCAAAAAAACCATCATGCTCGAAGCCCACGCCGATGAAATCGGCTACATCATCAAACACATCGATGACAAAGGCTTCCTCCGCATCGACCGCATCGGCGGCTCCGATGCCGCCACCGCCCGTGGCCGCCGCGTCCACATCCTCGGCGATAAAGGCACCGTCTCCGGAATCATCGGCAACACCGCCATCCACCTCCGCCGCGACGAAGCAGGCAGCGAAAAAGCACCCGCCGTCCACGACCTCTGGGTCGATATCGGAGCCTCCAACTCCAAAGAAGTCGCCGAAATGGGCCTCCGCGTCGGCCACCCCATGGTCTATCAGGACGGCCCCGCCGAACTCTCCCACAAACGCCTCATCTCCCGCGCCCTCGACAACCGCCTCGGCTCCTACATCATCGCACAAGTCCTGTCCCGCATCGCCGCCTCCGGCAAAAAACCGCCCTTCACCCTCATCTGCCTCAACGCCATCCAAGAAGAAATCGGCGGCAACGGCGCCATGATGGCCACCTACCGCCTCAAACCTGACATCTGCGTCTGCCTCGATGTCACCCACGCCACCGATACCCCAGGCATCGACCCCGCCAAATTCGGCCTCGTCAAACTCGGCCAAGGCCCAACCCTCACCCACGGCACCTGCAACCACCCCCTCATCGTCAAACAACTCATCCACACCGCCGAAAAAAATAAAATAAACATCCAACACGAATCCTCATCCCGCTTCTCCGGCACAGATACCGATAAAATCTTCCACTCCCGCGAAGGCATACCCAGCGCCCTAGTCTCCCTCCCCCTACGCTGCATGCACTCCGTCGTCGAAACCGCCCACCTCGACGATATCGAAGCCACCATCCAACTCCTCCAATCATTCGTCCTCTCCCTAAAACCCACCGACACCTTCCATCAAACCCTGGGAGCGTAGCTTTCAAGCTACCAAGGGCAGTGGGCTTTAGCCCACCGTCCTGAATTACCATGAAATTCACTCCGAAATTTCTCAATCCATACGAATCGATCACCCGAAGCGGGGGCTTGTTACCTCATTGGGAGCAGCAAGGCGCTTGCTACTTCATCACCTGCCGCGTCGCAGACTCATTACCCTCTGAATTACTCACAAAATGGAATATTGACCGCAAACTCTGGTTGGCAAAAAATCCACAACCATGGTCGGAAGAAACAGAAGCTCAATACCACCGCTTGTTCACACTCAAAATCGAAACATGGCTCGATCAAGGCAAAGGCGAATGCCTCCTCCAGAATCAAAAAGTTAGAGAAATCGTCCTCACCAAAATTCTCGAAAATCATTCGATAACTCATTTCGTCCACAGCCTCGTCATCATGCCGAACCACCTCCACGTCCTAGTCTCCATCACAACAACCACCCTGCCCAAACTCATGCACCACTGGAAAGGTGCCACCTCATACCTCATCAACAAACACCTCAATCGCAAAGGAGCCTTCTGGCAACGCGACTACTTCGACCGCATCATCCGGGACGCCAGACATTTCCAACGCTGCAAACGATACATCGCCAACAACCCCCAAAAAGCCCACCTCAACAAAAACCAATACACCCTCCACGAAGAGTAGTCTTTACAAAGGAGAGTAGGCTTCAGCCTACCAAGGCAAGCGGGTTTCAACCCGCCCCACCCCTACTCCCCAATCCCAATCTTCATCTCATCACTATTCGCCTTCAACTCCGGCGCATACATCGCCTCCGCCTGCGTCGGCAACGTACTAAACTTCCCAGGGATCTCCGCCCGCAAACGATAACTCAAATTGTGCCTCCCCCTGGGCAAATACTGCACAAACAGCGAAACCTTCTCATCCCTCAACTCCATATAAGCCCCCAATCCATTCGGATTGTACCCGGACCGAACCTCCACCGCCTCCATCCCCGCCGCCTTCCAATCTTCAAAGACCAAATACTCATAGTCATTCTTACTATCGATCCCCAGCTCCACCTCCACCAAATCCCCGCTCTTCAACTCATCGCCCGACTTCAATAGCTCACGCTTGTACCTCGAACGCTTCTGATCAATCGCCTGCCCATCCGAATCCACAGCATCGATCACCTTGTTATCCGGTACCAACTTGTAATACGTCCGCTCCACCTTTACCTCCAACCCCGCCTTCGTAATGAAATCCTCCAGCGTGAAATACTCCACATACGCATTCGCATAAAGCGGCCCTTTCCCCTTCTTGCGTATCTCGATCGAGTGCTTCCCACTCGTCAGAACATCCCCCGCAACAATCACCGTGCTGTCAAAAGTAAATAAATTCTCCTTCGTGATCTCCACCGTCTTCAAAACCTTCCCATCCAACAAAACCACCACACTCAACTCCGGATCACCCTCACCACTCGCCTTCAAATAATCCCCAATCGCCTCCAAACAATAAGCCGTATCCCTTGTCGAATTCCAATAATGCCCATGCCGGCGATTGTTGATCAAATACTTCACCAACCCCCGCGCATCCTCACCATCCGGCTCCGCCGCAGCCAGCAACTTCAAAAACCAAGCCTGCGCCTCAAACTCACTTCCATACCAATACCACCAATACCCACCATTACCCAACTCCAGATACGCCGTCTGATTCTCCGCATCCCGCTTCAAGAACTGCTTGATATTCCGCACCACCTCATCGCGCTTCTCAACATCCTTCACCCGATGCAACTCCAACCCTAACAACGCCTTCGCATACACCGGCAAATGATTCTTATCCCTGAAAAGGAAACCCTGCATCTGCTTGTGATCCTTCCCGCCTTCTCCCAGCACACGACGCACCAGCGCATCCATCGAATCCGCCTTCTGCTTTGTATTCGTCTCGCGCTTGCCCGAATTCTCAATCCTGTCCGCTTCCGTCACCTCATATTGCACCAGCCACGCAAGCCCCCGCTCAATCATCTCTGCCGGAACCTTCGCCCCGTTCTCCCTCGCCAAAATCAAACCATGCAGCACCACCGCCGTCGTATGCGGATAGGACTGACTCCCGAACGCCGAGAACCATCCCCAGCCACCATCCGGATTCTGCTGATCGCGCAACCTCGCTATCCCCGCCTGCTCCATCTTCGCAACCTCCCGCTCATCCCACACAGGATTCCAATCAGGATGATTCGGCATCCACTGCGCCGCACGCTCCTTCGGATCACCAAGCTGCTGCGGATTCAAATTGATCTTCTTATCCTTGATCGCACCCAGATCATGACCCAGCTCCTTCAAAATATGATGCACCACCGTAGTCGGCACAAACCGGTTCAATGTCTGCTCCGTGCAACCGTATGGATAACTCGCCAGATACGGCAAAGCATCAATCATCGCACTCGCCACACTCGGCGAATAATTCAGCGTCAGCTTGCTCTCGGATGGCCTCCGCTCCTCCGGCAAAGTGAAATCAATCACCGCCTTGTCCCCCTCCGGCGCGATCGCACGGCTGAACGATTCCGTCTTCACCATCCCATGCACATACACCGGAAACTTCATCTCCATCGCATCCGAATCATCCGCCGCAACCGCCTTCATCCGCACCGTCACCTCTCCCTCCGAAACCGCCTTCACCGTCCAATCTATCCTCTTCTCCCCCTTCGATGGAATCACCGCACGCCTCTCCATCTCACCACCGCACTCCAGATTCTTCCCATCCAGCTCAAGGCTCACCGCCACATCCTTCGCCTCATCATGATAATTATGCACCACCGCACTCAACACCACCTCATCCTTCTCCACAAAGAAACGCGGTGCCTGCAAACGGACGATCAAATCCTTGCTCGTCACAATCTCCGCCGAGCCCTCACCAACCTTCGTGCCACGCCCCATCGCCCACGTCTTGATCTTCCAGGTTGTTAGATTATCGGGCATCTCCATCTCAATCACCGCCTCACCCTTCTCATCCGTCTCCACCGCACCCACCCATTTCAACAAATCTGCAAACTCCGAACGCACCATCACCTCCGGCACGGCCTCGCCTCCCACACCCCCTCCGTCTTTCATCTTCTCCATTTCTCTATCCGCAGACATCTTAGCACCACCTTTCTCCTCCATAGGCATCATCGCATCTTCAGGCATATCACCATCACGCTTCAATCGCATCGCCCCACTGGCTCTTGGAGCCATCATTAAGCCGCCGCCTCCCCCGTAACCATATCCCCCCATCATCAACCCAAGCCCCTGCATATACGTCGTCCCTGGCTTCTGCATATGGCTCCCCGTAAGCCCTTGCGAACTCATCACACCCGCACCGTAATGATTCCGCTTCCAGTCCCAGAAAAACGGCACGATCTCACCCACGTTCGTCCCGCCCGAAATGTATTCCAAACTCTTGTCATACACACTGATCGCCGCCGAGCCCTTGTAAGGCTTACCTTCGGAATCCGTGATACGTATTGTCAACGATGTCTTCTCACGCGGCTTGAGCTTGTCCTTCGCAGGAACCACCTCAACCCCGAGCTTGCGGGTCTCCGGCGGCAGCACGATCTCACGCGTCGCCGTGTGAACCACACCATCCGCCACAGTCACTCCATCGATGAAAAAGTTCGGCATATCCCCAAGCGCGACCGGGATCTCCATCAACTGCGATTTGCCATCAATCCTTATGATTCGCGTTTCCTCCTCCTTGCCCTGCGCCGTGCGTATGAAAATCCATACCCGCGAATCCGGCTTGTTCACATTCACCAAAAGTTTCACCACATCCCCCGGACGGTATTCACCCTTGTCCGGTATCAACTCAAGATCAGCATAACGGAAATCACCCGCACCATCCGCACCACTCACGGAAAACACCGTCGCTCCCTCGCGCTTCCGGCCCTTGTTGTCCGTGAACTCCACCGCCATCCGGTATTGCCCCGGAACCGATGCCTCAAACACCCACTTCCCTCCCGCCGGCACCCAGCTTGCCAGTTCTTTCTCCGTAACCTTCCCCTCCGCATCCACAGAAGTGGAATAAAGAATCGCCTTCGCCTCACCCTCCACAACCTTCCCATCCAAAGTCCTTGCCGCAAAATTCCCCGTCACCTTGTCGCCCACCCTCGCATAACCGCGATCCAGCCATACGGTCACATCATACGGCTCACGCGCCGCAAGCACCGCACCGCTTCCCACTATCGTCCGCCGCGATGCATCTACTACTTCCGCAGTAATCGAATACCTGTGATCCTGGTCACCATGAACCAGCCTCGCAATTTCGCTATCAATCTTGACCTTCACCTTCCCATCAGCCCCTATCGGCATGGTCTGCTCCAGCACCAACTCCGGCGCACCCGCACGCCCTCTACCACCCCACCAAGGCGGCACTGGACGAATACAACCCCACCTCGCCCAACCCGGATACCACGGATATTCCGCATAACTCCACCAATACCCCGGCCCATAAAGCCAGTCCCAAGGCCCGATTGGAAACCATCGATTATTGTAAAAATTCCTCTCCACCTTGATCTTTACCGTCGCCTCGGTCACCGGCGCGCCATGATAATAATTCGCCGAAACAGTCGCCTCAAACTCCTCACCCAACGCCACCGGATCCGAAGGTGCCTCCACCTTCACCTCAAATTCAGGTTTCTTGTATTCCTCAACTCGGAAACTGAAATAAGCCCCGGGCACACCTCCCCTAACAATAATATTGTACGCTCCCAGCGCAGCCTCCTCCTTCAATTCAAAATCAAAATCTATCCCGCCGTACGGATCCGCCACAAAACCACTTTTCTCGAAAACAACCTCATTCCGCCCGTCTCGAATCTCGATAGATGCCGTGGCACCCGCATGGGTCGAAGTATCATCACCCAGATCATACCTCGCTACCCCTGCCCAAAGCTTCACATAAACCTTCTGCCCTGGCCGGTAAACCGGCCTATCCGTAATCACCATCGTCTTCTGCCCCACATATTGTTCGGCACTATGGCCATCGCTCTGCCATCTCAGATAGCTGTCCGCAAAAAATGTCTTCCGCTCACCCGCCCGCGCCACAATCTGCCATTGAAATTGATTCCAATCCTTCTCCAGCTTTAGCTCCAACCTTCCGTTCTCATCCGTCTTCTTCCTGAAATGATGGGTCCGCACATTGAACCGACGCTTACCCTCCGGCTTCTCAAGATAATCCGCACGGTATCCGAAAAACTCCAACTCCCCCTCAACAGGCGATCCCGCCGCCGCATCAACCAGATAAAACACCTCCGCCCCATTCTCACTCCGCTTCAAAACCACCAGATCCCGAACCCAGACCACCACCCAAGCCGTATTCCCACCCTCCATCTCCGACTTCAAAAGATAACACCCGGGCGCAAGCTTCCCAAGTCCGAGATCCACCTGCGTATCCTTGTGTCCTTCCTCAGGCTTCAACTCCTCCACCCAAGCTCGCAACTCCTTCCCTATATACTTCTCACCCGCCTGCTCCAACAGCCGCGTACCAACCTGTGAAAAACTTGAACGCTCATAATCAATCTCCTCCGGATTCGT
>JBGSRM010000077.1:0-18049 GCA_041737575.1 Akkermansiaceae bacterium | reverse complement strand
CAAGCACGGATTCGATCCATGGGATGCTGTGGTTGGTTTGCTGATCGCGACGACCAAAGCATCCCTAGTGGCGCTGATTTTCATGCACTTGAATCACGAGAAAAAATCCATTTATTGGATATTTATCGGTGCGCTTGTGCTCTGCGCGTCTATGTTCGCAATACTTTTCTTGGCGAAATACAGCCCGATTCTGGATAACTTTTTCTATCACTGAACCATGTCACTCAGAGCGTTCCATATTGTCTTCATCACCATCTGCACGCTCCTGTGCGCGTTCATGGTGGTATGGGCTTACTGGCTCGCTCCCAAAAGCGCACCATTTATCGATGGCGTGGGAATCGTCGGCATCATCGGACTTCTGGGTATGCCGATCTACGGCACCTATTTCCTTCGTAAGGCAAACAAACTTCAACTCTGAATCACATGATCCATTTCATACAAACAACAGCCTGCTCCACCTGCCGTGTAACGATGCTTGAGGGTGGGGGAGACGCCGCCGGTTACTCCATCTTCGCGCTACTCATTATCATCCTCGCCGTGCTGGGTGCCGTCGGTTTTTTCATGTTCCGCCTGATGAAGCGTGAGAATGACAACCTCGACCCTGAACTGCGCGACGATTTCATCCGCTAAACCCTCATCCTTCCAATCCATACTGCTTCTTCAAGAAACATGAGCCCGATCAAACTCCTAGGAATTCCCGAAAACTACTCCGCACACGGCGGCCAAGTCGATCACATGATGGATGTGGTTCATTGGTTCATGCTTGTCCTTTTCGTTGGTTGGACATGCTTTTTCTTCTACTGCATTTTCCGCTTCTGGCACAAAAACAACCCGAAGGCTTCCTATGACGGCGTTCGCAGCCACCTGTCCAGCCACATGGAAGTGGCGGTGATCATCATTGAGGCGGTTCTTCTCCTTGGTTTCGCGTTTCCCCTGTGGGCGGAGCGTGTCGATAGCTGGGAAAAAGTCCGCGACATGAATCCCGAGCGCGTGCGCGTTGTCGGTTATCAATTTGGTTGGACCTACCATTACCCTGGTGAGGACGGTAAATTCGGTCGCGTAGATCCTGCGAAAATCAAAAACGCGGGTGAGATCGGTCTCGATCTTGATGATCCGAATGCCCACGACGACTTCGTACAATCCATTCTCAAACTTCCTGTAGATCGCCCGGCGGTTTTAGGCATCAACAGCACGGATGTGATTCACAACTACGCGATTGTCCCGATGCGCGTCCAACAAGACGCTATCCCTGGTAAAGAAATCCACATGTGGTTCACATCCGTTAAAATAATGGAAACCTATGTTGTCTGTGCCCAGCTCTGCGGCGAAAACCACGCCAGCATGGTCGGCACGATGGAAGTCGTGGATGCCGAGGAATACGACGAATGGGCGAAGGCACAGTCCGAGAGCGCATTGGCGACAAACAAAAAGCCCGAGTAAGTCTTATCCGAAGCGTGTTGGCATTGCGGTGAATTCAATTTTCCCCGCCTCCGATTCCCTCCAAATCCCAGCCGATTCACGCGGTTGTGACTGAAATAACATTTTCAGGGAAAATATTCTAAGGATCGCCAAAGTCGCGTGTCATACCGATAATGATATGACTCGTGCGATTCATGAATTCCTCAACCTCACATGCCGCAGCCGTTCGCAATGACGCTGTCATTCCCATTATGGCATCCTCGAAAACCGCAGTCATGGAGGGAAAACCCACGCTAAGACAGGTTTTCGATGCCGAGGAGTCCGCCTTGCTGCGCTTCGCTTATGGCCTCACCGGGCAACGCGAAGTCGCCGAGGACGTCGTTCAAGACTCCTTTCTCCGCTTGCACAAGCATTGGAATGAGGTCGATCAACCCCGCCCGTGGTTATTCCGCTGTGTAAGAAACCTGGCCCTCAACCACTTGCGCGACAACCGCCACACCACCTCCGTGGATACAAATTCAAAAAAGTCACAGGAATGGGAGGCTCCTGAGCCCGACATCGAGGCAATCCTCGGCAAACTCGAAGCCATCGGCACCCTCCAACTTCTCATATCCGAATTACCCGAACCCGACCGCACCCTCGTCTCGCTCAAATACCTCTCCGGCCTCCGTTACGAGGAAATCGCCGACCGAACCCAGCTCACCGTCTCCAATGTAGGTTACAAACTCCACCACACCCTCAAGTCCCTCGCCGCATCCCTACGCCACCTCGGCATCGAATCCGCCGAAGGCTAAACATTTTCAATCCTCAATCCACCACCATGAACGACAACCTCCAACCCCTTGGCAACGATCCCCTCGAAGCCCGCATCACCGCGTGGGTTCTCGGCGAGGCATCTCCTTTTGAGGCCGCCGAACTCGAAGCACTTTGTGAAAAAGACCCGGAACTCAAGCTCTTCCTCCATCGCACTACCGCCCTCCATGCGCTCATCAAGGATGCCGAAACCACCTCCAACGCCCCATCCGACGACTGGAAACTACCCGCCGGAAAAAAAATCAAACTCGCCAGGCTTCTCGACGACCAACCCGAGATACCCGCACTCCCGAAACCCAAACGCGACCTCCGCCGATTGACGATCATCTCCGCCTTCGCGATCGCCGCCTGCATCACCTTTGCCGCGTTTCTTGTAGCACTGATGAGTCCCGATTTTTACCGACAGCACATCGCCTTGCTCACGGAAGGCCGCCGCCAATCCGCCCCCACGACCAAACAAAGCAAGAAGGAACTGACTGCCGCCGACATCCATGAACTCAAAAAAGCCATCCGCGATCAGGAAGATAGAGTAGAGGAGCACCGGAAGACGCTCACCACTATTTCCCGCACGAAAAAACTGATCTACTGGGATAAAAACAAGTCAGCAGCTCAGTCTGATTTTGATGAGAAAGCCAAAGAAGAACTCAATCAGTATGCCCAACTTGATAACGAAAGGAACGTTCTCGAATCACAGATTAATAACTTACAGAATTTTGATGACGAACAACTGATGGTTTACGCCTCTGGCTTGGATATTCCTGATAATCTCGTCAAATCACTCTTTCCTCAGCAACTCCAACTCGAGCGCGAGATAGCAGGACTGAAAGCATCCGGCCTCGCGCAAATTCATCCAGACATCAAGAGCAAGGAGAAGAATCTTGAAATCATGAATAGCCAGCTTGAAGAAGCCACGTCCAACCTTCGTGACCGTTTGCAGGGTCAACTGGACATGACCAAAGAACAGTTGGCAATAGTCGAGAGCAGAAGGGAAGGAACCAGACAAGATGCCTTGGACAAGAGCATCGATACCCAAGATTACTTCGATGCCAAGAGAAGCTATGAAACGGATTTGGCATTGCTCGAACAGATGAAGCTCAAACTCCTCTCGGCGGAAATCGATACAAACATTTCCAATGAGCAGAACAAGCCAGCCGCACCCACAAATTCGATGGCCAAAGTGATCACTGCAAACGCTCCAGACCCCACATCCATTCCCGTCCCGGAAATCGCCGTCGCGGAATCGACAATAGACTTCGGTGAAGGAAAAGACTTCGGCGGCGGCTGGGGTGGTCATGAATTCCGCTCTGGTGATGCGGCAATCAATTACAATGCAGTGGATGCGATCTTAAATAATTCCGACAACGCCTCATCCATCGACTCACCCGTAGTCCACCTTGGCGGACAAGTGAGAAAAGCCGGCCCTATTATTTTTGAAGAAGGGCTTACTCTATCAGACGCCATCTCCCGCGCGGATGGGTCCACTGAATTCGGCTCTCGCAAACGCGTGAAGGTTACCCGCAACGGCAAGACCACAACCTACGATCTCGACGATAAAGATATGGCAAATATCGAAATCCATCCAGACGACGTAATTGAGATACCGCAAAAGGCGATATTCCCATCTGGCTCAGAAATCGACGACCTTGCAAAAAATACCGCAGAAAATGCTCCCCAACCACCCACAGAAGTAATCAGCGGATCCCTCGCCCAGCGTGAAATTGTTCGTCGCGAGAACGGAATCCAGGAAGCTGACGAAAAGCTCCTCAACGGTCGGGATGCCTATGCGAAAGGCGACTACGCCGGTGCACTGGAAAACTACAAAAAAGCGCTCGAAAACCTCCCCGACACCCCCGCCACTGAAGAACGACGCCAAGCCTTCACCGAGCACCTCAACGACGCCTCGATCGCCCGCGCGCAGGAACTGAGAAAAATCGGCAAATACGAAGAAGCCCGTGAATTACTCTATCAAGCGGAAATCACCGCCCCTGATGACAATCAGATCAAGCAGGAAATCGCCTACCTCGACGACCCGATCCGCACGAACCCCGCTCTCACCTACGAGCACACCAAGCAAGTCGATGAAGTCCGCCGCAATCTCTACATGGCTCAGGGCAACTACGACCTCGGCAAATACGACGCTGCCAAGAAGTCCTACGAAGACATCCTCCGCATCGATCAATACAACACCGCCGCCCGCCGGGGCATGGAAAAAATCGCCGCCGCGAAATCCGATTACTACCGCGCCGCCTACGACCACACCCGCGCCGAGATGTTGATGCAGGTGGATAAGGCATGGGAATTGTCCGTGCCTGCGGATGAGGGAGAAAAAGACACGGGTCTTTTCGGGGACAATTTGGAAGTCAAACTCGAATCACTAGCATACACCCAAAAGCTTGAGCTTCCCCACCTTCCGGAAACTGGCAAATCGGGTTATGCTTGGTGGACTGGCAATGAATCAGCCAAAGCAAACTCCGACCCTACCCAGTCCGATCTTTTTTTTGCCAAGGATGCATTCAACGCATCCAAAGCGAAAAGCACGATAACGGCAGGATGGAAAATGGATTTGGCGGAGCATGTAACGGGCTACACGGGAGAAGATGAATTCGATGGCTTTGTAAATTACGGAGCACCGATTGCACGCGAACCAGAAGGCTTTAGAACCACTACAAGGTTTCAGGAAGTTACACAGGCGAACGACGATGAGCTTGAATTTGATTGGGTTGTCTCACCCTTCGCATCTGCTAGTGAAGACCACACGAGCCTTACGGGAATGCTTGCGAGAGGGGAACCCTCCTATTTACAGGATCGATTTGATACCTATACAGGCTATCTTTTCCAATCCAACATACGCGCTGGTGGCCAGAGAAACGATATATCCATCATCCGCGAGTTCGAATATCCCACCGAGTATGAAGCACCGGAACTGCCTGATACGTTGGATCTGGGTCTCATGATCCCTGTCACTCCGGCAACGCCTACCGCATTCGAATCGGAAGATGTGGGGGCCTTGATGGAAGCTCTTCCAGTCGTCGGTCGCCTGTTTCAGCCGAAACAACCCACCCTCATTGACCTCTCCGAGGAAATCCCCGCAACTCAGGAACCCTTCTCCACCTTCTCCCTGAACATCTCCGATGCCTCGTTCCAGCTTGCCCTCGCAGCCGTGGAAAAAGGCGAACGCCCCGATCCCGCTTCCATCAAGCCCGAGCAGTTCTACAACGCCGTCGATTACGGCGATCCCGCGCCCTCCACGCAAGAACCCGTCGCGGCCGCCATCGATCAGACCGCGCACCCCGTCATCCCTGGTCGCAATCTCGTCCGCGTCGCGATTCGCACCGCTTCCACCGGACGCTCCGCCGCGCAGCCGCTGCGCCTCACCTTGCTGGTCGATCAATCCGGCTCCATGGCTCGCGATGACCGCCGCGCCGCGTTGGATGCCGCCCTCGCCCAGCTCGCCACCCTGCTCAGGGAAAACGACCGCATCACCGTCATCGGTTTCTCCCGCACCCCGCGCCTCATCGCCGATTCACTGCCCGGAAACGAGGCATCGAAACTTCCCAACCTCATCAACACCACCGCCAGCGAGGGCGGCACAAACCTACAACAAGCGCTCCACCTCGCCTCCGAGCTTGCCCTTCGTCACCATCTCAAAGGCGCTCAAAACCGAATCGTCCTTTTCACCGATGGCGCCGCCAACCTCGGCGACGCCGATCCCGAAATCCTCTCAGAGCGCATCAAGGAACTCCGTCAGCAAAACCTCGCCTTCGACATCGCCGGCATCGGCACGAACGACACCAACGACCGCCTCCTCTCTGAACTCGCCCGCCACGGCGATGGTCGCTACTACCTCGTTGATGAAAACACCGGCACATCCCTCGCCACCCAGCTCGCCGGAGCCTTCCGCCCCGCTGCTGAAAACGTAAAAATCCAGGTCAAACTCAACCCCGAACGCGTCGGCAACTACAAGCTCATCGGCTTTGAAAAAGACCGCCTCAAAACCGAGGACTTCCGCAACGATTCCGTCGATGCCGCCGAGCTGGCGGCCGACGAAGCGGGAGTCGCGATCTATCAGGTCGAGACCCTGCCCGAAGGCATCGGAGAAATTGGCGAAGTCAGCGTCCGCTTCCGCGACACCGCCAGCGGCGAAATGGTCGAGCGTTCCTGGACAATCCCCCACGACCCTTCCGCCCCCGCCTTCGACAAAGCAGATACCAAAACCCAACTCGCCACCCTCGCCCTCCTCGCCGCCCAAAAACTCCAAGGCGGCCCCATGGCTGATGCCATTAATTTCAATGATTACATGCAAACAATCGTTCAATTAAAACAATCGTTTGCAAATGATTCAAAGGCCCAACGCCTCTTCACCCTCATCGACGCCCTGAAATAACAACCCCCAATCTTCAATCTTCAATCAAAAATCCTCAATCTCTTCATGAAATACTTCCTCCTACTCCTCACCTTCGTCACCACCCTCCTCGCCCAAGAGCAGCCAATCCTTATTATCCCCGAGAAACCGGAAAAACCCGTCCCGCTCTTCTTCTCCGTCACCGCCGAAGTCTCCGCCACCGCTACTCTCACCGAAACCACATCCACCCAAGAAATCACCTACACCGTCATCCAAGGCGTACCAGAAACACTCACCTTGCCCATTTCTGGTTCAGGAAAAATCACCTCAGTCACCGGCGAAGGTCTGCGTGATTGGTCGGTGCGCGTCGCCAACGATGGCTCCCGTTTCCTTGATGTCCGCCCGGTCATCGCCGATATAAAAAATCCGCCGAAGTCACTCAGCATCACCGCAAGCACCCAGCATCCTGCCTCGGATACCTCAGCCTTGCTTTTGCCGAATCCCGGAATCGCAGCGGGTTTTTCCCTTTCCATCAGCCTCACTCCCGCACCGGAAGCCGAGCTCCGCGTCATCAAAGCGGAAGGCCTTTCCCCTTTGGAAACCGAAACCGCGCATAGCTTTCTGGCCACCGGAAACGCGTCCCTGGAATTTTCCATTTCTCCATCCGGAAGCGGCTCCGGCGGTCTCGAACTACTCAACGCCTCCCTCGTCGGCAAGCCAGCGAGCGACGCGGGCAGTGTCACCTTCACTCTAACAGCCACCGCCCGATCCAGAAACGCCGGTGCTTCCACGGCATTTCTCACCGGCGGCGCACTCTCGGGAAATGTTTCCACCGATAACTACCACATCTCCCTCAACGACAAAAACAGCTACGAACTCGTCGCCGACGCCGCAGGAGATTTTCCCATCGCCATCGAGTTCATCGTCCCCGTCACCCGCAAGGGCGATTGGCATGAACTCGCCTTCACATTGCCCGCCGGCGTTGTCGTGCCTGTATCGCTGGAGGGTTTGCCGGAGGGCGTATCCTTTCATCGCGATCTCGCGATTGTGCCCAGCCTACAAGGCGCGGCATGGCGCGGCTTTTTGCCTGCCGATGGCTCCGCCTCGCTCGCATGGAAAATGGCGGGAAATGTTGCTGAAGGGTCGTTGTTCTACTCCTCCACCGCCACCACGGAAGTGCGCGTCGGCAGCGGCCTGATGCGACAATTCACCCAGCTCGACCTCCGCATCCTTCAGGGAAAATTACCCGCCATTTCCCTTTCCCTGGATGGCCCGGGGGAAATTCTCTCCGTGGCAGGAGAGGCGGTGTTGGCATGGTCGGTCTCCGGCGAAGGCTCCTCACGCAAAATTGAAATCAAGCTCTCGCGTCCCATCGAAGGCTCCGCCCGCATCATCATCGAGGCACAAGCCGCGCTCGGTAGTTTTCCCGTGGACATGGAGGCTTTACGAATCGCTCCCACCGGCGCTCTCCGTCATAGCGGCTATGTCCGCATCGCCAACGATGGTGCTGTCCGCATCGAAGTCGCAGAAACGAAAGGACTCATCCAGCTCGCTCCGAACCAATTCCCCGGCGGTGAGGACAGCACTCTACGCCAGGTTTTCGTCTATCGTTTTCCGGCAGCGGATCACTCGTTCCAACTTCGCGCCGATCAGGTGCTGCCAGAGGTCGGTGTCAGCGAAGTAACGGTCTATGAACTTGCGGAAACAGACCGCCGCATCATGGCGGATATCGAGCTGGACATCCGCGAAGCTCCCCTCCGCGAGTGGGAAATGCTCATCCCTGCCGACCACGCCGTCGCCGCCGTCACCGGTGAGGAAGTCGCCGACTATGCCGTCACTTCGGATGACAAGGATGGCTACCGCACCCTGAAAATCATTTTCAAAAAACCCGTCATCAACCGCCAACTCGTCAGCCTGCGTCTCGAAAAAAACGAAGCCGCGAAGGCTGGTGATTGGGTGATTCAGCCGCTTGCCTTTCCCGATGCGAAATCACGCCGTGGATACATCGGAGCCGCCGCCACCGCTGGATATCGACTCGTCCCGACGGGTGAAACAAAAGGACTCGCCGAGGTTCCCGTGACCTTCTTTCCCCGCAAGACCAGCGGACTCCAGCAAGCCTTCCGCCTCCGCGAAGGAGCATGGTCGCTCAATCTCCGCGTCGAAGCACTCGGACGCTCCATACAAGCCGATGTTTTCCATCTCTACTCGCTGAAAGCCGGAGCGGCCTATGGCAGCGTGTTGGTGAATTATTTCGTGGTCGGTGCCCCCGCTACCGAGTGGCGGATTTCCGTCCCTGCCACGATCGGCAACATCGATGTCACTGGCCAAAACGTCGGGCGCGATTGGAGGCGCGAAGGCGATACCGTCATCATCCCGCTCACCCGCCCCTTGCTCGGACTCGGCACCGTTCTTCTCACCTTCGAGCAACCCATGCCCGCCGGTGGCGGCGAACTCTCGCCGGGCGAAGTGCGTCCGCTCGATGTGCAGGCGGAGCGCGGCTACATCCACATCGTCAGCCCGTTGCAGGTGAAATTCTCCGCTCCGCTCAGCGAGGGGCCGTTGCTGCCCATCGATCCCACGGAGCTTCCCTCCGATTTCCGGCTTCTCTCCTCCGCGCCCACCATCGCCGCATGGCAATACACCGCCCGTGATTTCAAAATCGGCGCGGAAGTCGCATGGTTCGAGCAAGGCGAAACGGTCGATCAGGTCGTCGATTTTCTGAAACTTTCCACCCGCGTTTCCCGCGATGGCCAATGGGTCACCGATGCCCGCTTTTTCGTGAAATCAAAAGGCCGCAGCGCACTGCGCGTTTCGTTGCCAGAGGGCACTTCGCTATGGGAAGCCAGCGTCAACGGATCGCCGATCAACGCCCGCGCCGATGGTAATCAAACCTTGATCCCGCTCGTCGGACAAACCGATCCCAACCAAGCCGTTGAAATCGTTCTTCGCTACGGTGCCGAATCAAGCGTCGCATCGCGTCCGCGACTCAGCGCCCCCGTCATGGACGCCCCCGTCGTGATTGGTGAGTGGACGGTTACCGGAGATGAAAACCGCACCCTCGTCCCACGCGGTGGCACCGCCGATCTCGCGCGCTCCGCGATTGCCGAAACCGGTTGGCAAGTGGTCGCCCGCTTCCGTGGCGCTGTCGCGCTCCTACTCGTGATCGGACTCGCCGCCCTGTTCCTCAAGGAGCGGCTGCCTTCGGCTGCCCGGCCTTCCGGCGGCAACAAGCAACTGTTGCGAACCGCACTTTATTCCCTCGCAGCCATGATCTTCATCCTCCTTTCCGTCTTCATCGCCTTGCAATCCGCGAACACCTCATCAGCGAATTCAACCGTCCTCGAATACGCCGCTCCCGTCGTTGCCGCCGGGCAGTCAATCACCGTCGAGATCGCGAACCTTCCCCACTGGCAGGCCTCCACCGGACGCCTCGTGTGGTTGTTGATCGGCTTTGGAACTACGACGTGGATCGTAGGTATGTTCCGTAAATGCGCGATTTTGAAAACCATAGGCATAGCTCTGATTGGTGCCGGGCTGCTCAGCATTCGTGGTGGCACTCCCTTGTTTTTCGCGCTGCTTTCGCTGGTTGCCGCGCTTTCGATTCCCTGGCTACGCATCCTATCGTTGTTTCCAAAACCCAAACCGGCAACCGTCACCACGGCGTTGCTTCTCTTCGCAGCGTTTTTCTCTTTCCAAAATGCAAACGCACAAACGCTGAAACCTGCGGAATCCATCGTTCAATCATGGCTCATCAAGGACAACCGCCTGCACGGTGAAATGGACATCACGCTTCGCGCCAAGGCGGACGAACGTTTCCTCTTGCTCCGCTCGCCCGCCACGCTCAGCAGTTTCGAGGGCAGTGGGCTAAAGGTCGCGAAGGCGAAGATCGATGGCAACGATGTCTATGTCATCACTGCCGAAACTTCAGGCCGCTTCACCGCTAAGGCCAGCTTCGAGATGCCGTTGCCCACGCCCGCAAAAGGTTGGGAAGCTCCCGGCGGGCCTGCCGCCATGCGCCGTGTCAGCCTTCGTTGGGATCAGGCGGGATGGGAATTTCATTCCTCAGGCTCCGTGCAAACGACCCCGCTATCCGACCTCGCTGCCACCGAATCAGGAGCGCAAATGATCTTCGGCCCTGCGGATCCCGTAACGATCACCGCCCGCCCGGAGCAACGCGATGTTTCATCCGAGGAAACGAAGTTTTTTGCGGAAGTCTCCAATCTGTTTCTTCCCAGCCCCGGGGTCGTCAACGCCCGCCACCACGTCACCATCCGCCCCACACAAGGCCGCGTATCGGAACTGGTTCTCGATATTCCCGCAGGCTTCACGGTTTCGGAAGTGGCGAACGGCCCGGTCGGCGCATGGCGCTTCGATCCCTCAAAACAAAAGTTACGCATTCCGATTGAACCGGCACAGACCACCGCCTTCGCCTTCACCGTCGCCACCCAGCGGGCGACGAACACCCTGCCTGTCGATCTCACTTTCGCACCGATCCGTATCGGCGGTGCTGCGAACGAGGTCGGTTTTCTTGCCCTTGCCTTTGGCAGCGATGCCCAAGGGGAGGCCGTCAAAACAAGCGGCCTCTCGCGTGTGAACCCGGAAGACTTTGATGCGAAACTTTTACCACGAGATCGCGAAGGGAACCCTTTCGTTATTCTCCAGCAGGCTTTCCGTTATGGCAAAGAAGATGCTTCGATGTCACTGCGCGTGACGGAGGTCGCACCGGAAATCCGCGCCGAGTCATGGCAGCTTGTCTCCCTTGGCGATGACCGCCTGATCGTTTCCACGGATCTGACGGTGAGCATCACCCGCTCCGGTGTTTTCAAACTCATGCTGGATATCCCGCCTGACCTTGAAGTGGAAACAGCCACCGGCGATAGCCTCGGCCACTGGACGGAAGGCAACACCGATGGCAAACGTTCCCTCACCTTGCATCTCTTGGGAAAAACAATGGGTCGCCACGATTTCCACATCACCCTTGCCGGACGTTCGACAGGTGCTCAGGCGAGTTGGGCAGTGCCTCGCATTTCGCTTCGTGACGCCTCGCGCGAAACCGGAACGCTCACCATCGTGCCGGATCGAGGGCTGCAAGTCCGCACCGCGAATCGGAAAAACATTTCCTCCATCGATCCCCGCGAACTTCAGGACACCACGAAAGAATCCGCGCGCGCCGCCGTGCGCCCCGGTGCCCTTGCCTACCGCATTCTGCAAGGCGATTGGTCGCTTGGGCTTGCCATTGATCGTCTCGATTCATGGGTGACTGCTAAGGTTTTCCATGAAGCCACGATTCGTGAAGGCCAAGTCCTCACCCGCGCATCCATCACTTACCGCATCGAAAATGCCGCACGGAAGACGGTGCAAATCCGCATTCCGGGTCTCGACGAAACCTCCGCTTCCACAGTCCGCGCTACGGGCGATGCCGTCGCGGACATCGTGCCGGTTGAGGGTTCGGATGGGCTGTATGATATCCGTTTCCAAAGGGGTATCGCCGGGCAGACCGAGGTTGTCATCGAGTTCCAGCGAGCCACCTCCAACAGCGAATCGGAGGCGGTGGAGGCGATTGAATTGCAACAAGTACGACAGATCACGTACTTTGTGGGAGTCCGCGCCGGAGGACGGCTTGAGCTCGATGCGGGGAGCGCACCCCGTGGCTGGCAGCGTGCCGATTGGCCGGCGATCCAGTCGGTGATGGGTCGGACGGCGGGCAACATCGCTCCGCCGCTGCTTTTCAGAGTGGCGGATGCCGAGGCTCCGCTTTCCGTTTCGATCAAACGTCATGAGTTGGAAACCCTCAGCAAGCTCCGCGTTTCCAAAGGCACGTTCACTTCGCTCATTTCTCCCCAAGGTGATTCGCTCACCGCCGCCGAGCTGGAAATGCAGGTTACCGGAAAAAGCACGCTCCGCCTCAAGCTCCCTGAAAATTCCAAGCTCTTCAATGTCCTCGTGAACGGAGAGGGAGCCGCGCTTGTCCGCGAGAGCGGGGAGTGGTTGTTCCATGTTTTCCCATCCCCGGAGGAAGGCAAACCTGCGAGCGTGCAATTCATCTACCATGCGAAGGGCGATCAGGCGGGAGCCTTGAAAAGTCCTGTCCTCAATGTGCCGATGGAGAACATCACATGGCATGCACTTCTGCCGGAGGGCTATGAGATGAAGGATCATCAGGGCGACTTCGATCTTAGCAATGCGGATTCCTTTGGTTTGTTCAGTCTTGAGGATTACCAGAGTTCCTCGCTGGACAAGCGTCGTATCGGCAGCATGAACGCCTCCGCCCTGCTCTCCCAGGCAAGTTCATGGGCGGCATCAGGTGACCAGGAGAAGGCCGCGCAGGCATTTGGAAATGCTGTAAGAAGCCAGCAGCTCGACGCCGCTTCCGATGAGGACGCCCGCGTGCAGCTCCGCGAGATGAAAACCCAGCAGGCGGTGTTGGGTCTCAACACCCGCCGCCAGATCATCTATCTCGATAACGGCAGTGCCGGAGTCGGCAACGCACAGCTTGAACAAGCTGCCGGTGTCAACCCGATCCTGCGCGGCGATTTCAATTTCGACCCTCGCCAGTTCGAGCGTTTCCTCGAAGGCAACTCCGCCGACGAAATCGCCGCGCTCAAGGAAATCGCCAACCGCATCGTCACCCAACAGCTCGCCGCCGAGCCAGCGCCCGTCGCTCTCGACATCACCCTGCCCAAGCGCGGCAAAGTCGTCACCTTCACCCGCAGCGTACAAACCGCCGCATCCGGCCAGCCGATGGAACTCAATATCGAACTCCGCAAAACCAACCGCAGCTCCGTATGGCTGGCGATACCCCTTTGTCTGCTTTTGGGTGCGATCGCGGCAAGGAGGGGCAAGGAGCGGCTGCCTGTGGCTGCCGTTATTGAATGAGGGCAGCCGCAGGCAGCCCCTCCTTGTTAACCGAGCATCTGTTTGATCCACTCCGCTTCGTAGAGGGTGAAATCATTTTCGCTGAGTTTGGCTTTTATAGGATTTCTACGGATGTATCTGGCTACCCGGATCATGTGTTGCCAATCTCGTATGATGCGGTCGAAGTAATCCCTCTGCCATAGCGCGCCTTCACTTTCGAGAAGCGTGTTGATATCCTTCGCGGAAAAACCTTTCCAGCCGCGAATGACCGCTCCCAAATTTTTTCCTTCATCAAGTGAAAATAACGCATGGACATGATTCGGCATCGCGACCCATGAATGCATGAGGAAACGTTCGCCATCGAACAGGCACAGCGATTTTGCCAATTCCATTCGGCAATCCATACGACGCAAAACGCATTTGCCAAATCCCATATCCATCAAGCGATCCGTTTCCGCTGAGAACTTGGTGTGAAATTCGGATTCTTCCTCATCTGTCCACGGTTTGGGATGATTCATTTCCCATTCCGTGCGTTCTGCATACAGTTTATCGAACATCTCACGCGGGATGGAATCCTTGAGTCGCCATGTTACGAAATATGTCGCGCCTTGCTGCTGCCAATGCGGAAGGCGGTTTTGGGTTTTCAAGGTTTCCGCAAGATCGTCGAAAAACCTCATTTTTTGAGTTGTCAGTAAATTATGCGGTAGGTCAAGGAGCGGCTGCCTTTGGCTGCCGTTATTGATGAAGGGCAGCCGAAGGCAGCCCCTCCTTGTTTTGTTAGGCGGTGGCTTTGGATTTGCAGCGTGTTTTTGCGATGAGCAGGGCGATTGCCAAGCCTGCTAGCAGGCCGACGGCACCGGCTACCCACATGGCGGTTTTGGCGGTGTTGAGGATGGGGTTGTCGAGGGCGTTGAGTGAGACGTGGTAGGCGGCGACGAGCCATTTGTCATCCTGCCGGACCAGGGTGGCGGTCCATCGGCTCTCGAACTCGAAGGATTTGCCGAGCAGGCGGTAGTCGGCGACGACGCGTCCGGCGGCCACGGCGGTGTCTCCACCGTGAAGAACGGAAAGTTGATCCGCCTCGTGAGGGACTTTGAAGGCGACGAAGGCGTCCTTACCGGCTTTGTCGTAGTATTCCCGAAGTGCTTTTTTGCCATGGCAAACCGTGCCGTCCTGCCAGGTGACTACGACATCATCGGAGAGCATGGAGAGGATGGTGTCCGCATCTCGTTTCTCGATGGCGGCGATGATGGCTGCGCGTGTTTCACGGAGTTGATTGTGTGCGGGATCATCTTGTGCGAAGCAGCAGGTGATCATCAGCAGGGATGCGAGCAGGGTTTTCATGATGCCGAGATTGAATCTGATTTTTTCGACCACGTAAACCCCAGAGTAGTAATGGCGGCGAGCAGGGCGAGGATAGCAGCGGACAAGCAAAGCATTGAAAAACCACCCTGCGGTCGAAAGGCAAGTGCTCCGAGAAGTGCGACACCGAGGGCTTGAGCGATGCGTGAAATGGTGCTGTTGATTCCGGCTGCCAGGCCGTGATGTTTATCTGTGACCGAGCTGAGGATCGTCGTGCTTAGAGGAGCCGCGCAAAGGCCGAGACCTAGACCGAGCACGGCGAGAGGTAGCCATGCGTTGGCGAGAGAATGAATTTTTGAGGTGAGGAAAAAACCGAAGGCGCAGAGAAGGTTGCCGGTCAGCAAGGGGACACGCGGACCGAGGCGGTCGCAGAGTCGTCCGGCGAGTGGTGCAACCGCAGCGAGCAGGATCACGGCGGGGAGTTGTAGCAAGCCGGCTTGGGTGGCGCTGGCTCCGAGTTCGCGGATGAGATGTGTGGGCAGTAAAAATGTGAATCCGCCCCATGCCGCATAGAGCAGTAGGGAAATGATGGCCGCTATGCTGAGTTGCCGCGAGCGAAACAGATGTGGCGGCAACATGGGAAGCCGCACCTTTTTTTCCCAAATCAAAAACGCCGCGAGGCCGAGTGCAGAGACTACGATAAATATAGTAGAAGGTGAGATCAGTGTGGCGGAGAGGGTGCCCAAACTTGTGGCAAGCAAAAGCGAACCGATGAGGTTGGGCTTCAGGTGCGATGTGCGGGGTGGGTCGGGGGAAATGCGAGTCAGGGTGAGAAACAAAGTGGCCGCTGCGATGGGAAGGTTCACCAGAAAAACACCGCGCCACATACCGTGTTGCGCGAGCAGGCCGCCCATGACCGGGCCTAGAGCCGATGCGATCACGGTGAAGGCGCTCCACAAGCCGATGGCGCGGCCAAGTCCGCCTTCCGGATGGGCGCGGGCGATGAGAGCGAGACTGCCGGGGATCATAAAGGCCGCACCGATGCCCTGTAAGGCGCGGAAGCCGATCAGGCTGTTTGCTCCGGGTGCCATGCCGCAGGCGGCGGAGGCGATGGCAAACAGGATCACCCCGCAGGTGAAAATGCGACGGGTGCCATAGCGGTCTCCCAGCGAGCCGCCGAGCAGTAGCAGCGCGGCGAGCGGGACGGCATAGGCGTTGTGAATCCAGAGGAGTTGGTTGGGTGATGCGGCGAGATCGGCTTGAAGGGCGGGGAGGGCTACGGTGAGAGCGGTGGTATCGATGAATGCCATCCCAGTGGCGAGCGCGGCGGCGGCGATGATGAAACGGCGGTTCATTTGCGTGGATGCAGTTTCAGTTTCAAGCCGCCCCGGACGCGCAGGGTGATCGATGGCAGTGGCACCGGCGGTTCTTGTGTGACTGGTGAAATTTGAAATCGCTTCAGTATGGCAGCAGCGATGATGCGGGCCTCCATGAGTGAGAATTCGCGACCTATGCAAAAGCGCGGGCCGATGCCGAAGGGGAGGTAAGCTGCCGGCGGGTCCTCGATGAAGCGGTCGGGAAGAAATTTTTCGGGTTCCTGCCAGAAGTCTTTATGTCGATGGACGGTGTAGGGGCAAATGACCACAGAACTTCCCGCTGGAATGGTGTAGCCGGAAATTTCATCGAAGTCGATGGCATGTCGCTCGATGATCCAGATGGGTGGGGCGAGGCGTAGTGTTTCGCGCAGGGCGCGGTCGAGGGCATCGGGATCGTGGGCGCAGCGTTCCTGTTCTTTCGGATCGCGCGAGAGGAAGGCGAGCAGCCAGGTGAGGGCGTTGGCGGTTGTTTCGTGGCCTGCGAGGAGGAAGGTCACGGATTCGTCGCGGATTTCCTGATCGGAAAATTCGGCATTGCGCATGAGCGTGAGCAAGTCGGAGTGGCAGCCATCGGGTTTAGCTTCGGAGATGACGCGTGCTACGGCGGTGTTGAGGTTGCTGAGAGCAGGGGCGAAGCAGGGCTTTTTGTATCCGAAGAGCCGGCCGTGCCGTTCGAAGCTTTCGGCGAGCAGCAGGTCGATGGGTTGTTCGAGTGCGGCGAGGGTTTGTGAGGAAACCTTGGCACCGAAGAGGGCGCGGGCGACGACGCGAAAAGTCACGTGCATCATGTCGGATGCGGCTTCGACGGTGGTTTCCTGTTGCCAGCGTGAGGCGAGGTTTTCCGCTTCCTCGTGCATGATTTGCTCGAAGCCATCGATGGCCTCGCGGTGGAAGGCGGGCTGGAAAAGGTGGCGACGTAGTAGCCATGCTTCGCCGTTGCTGGTGAGCAGTGATTCGCCGGTGACGTCGCGTAGGTAGGCGGTGGTGCGTGTGGCTTTGTCGTAGTTGCGTGCGTGGGTGCGCAGGACGTGTTGGATGGCGTCGGGGTGATTGATGAGATAAATCGGGCGAGTGCCGAGGCGGAAACGCAGGACATCGCCGTGTGTGTGAACCGAGCGTAAGAGCAGGCCGAGCACATCGCGGTAGAAGGCGGGGATGTGTCCTATGATGGGCCATGCGGGTGGAGAGGGTGGCTGCATGGTGTTGTTAGATTTCTCCTTCGCTTGGATGGGGGTTGTAATTCCATAGTGCAAACTCGCGGCTCCACTCGGTGGCAAGGCGATCGGCGATGGCGGGGTCGAGGGCTTGGAAGCGGTTTTTGCGATAGCCTCCTAGGGTGGCCAGGTAAGTTTCCAGGTTTGGTCGGAATACTGAGAAGTCCGGGAGATCGAGGGAGTTGTATAGTTTTTCCACGGAACCGATGGGATCGGTTTCCAGTTCATGAAAGGAAAGCTCATGGAAACGCCCGTCCGGGATTAGAGGACGTTGTGCGTGGTAGGCATCGTGCATGAGGCGGTAGCGGCGTATGATGCCGTCATCTATTGTGGAGAGGTCGGGTTTTTCCAGATAGGTGTGCCACACGGCGGTGTCCCAGTAGTGACGATTTGAGAGGAAGACATCGTGTGGGTGGCGGTGGATGTGGACGAAGCGTGCATCGGGAAAAACTTCTAACAACATGCGGATGCGGGCGGTGTGAGGTGGCGATTTCAGGACGAGAGGACGATGGCCTTGCTTGTAGGTGAGCTTCCGGCAGAACCAAAGCAGTGCATCTTTCCATTCTTCTTTTTCATGGGGCGATGCGTGCTCGAAGGTCAGGTATTTCTCGTAGCGGGGGAGGTTGCTGGGGAAGGAGATGCCGAGGTAGAGTGAAAGAAGAGTCATCAGGCAGGGTGCGAACTCATCTTCCTGTGGCTCGCTGAAACCCATGGCGACTTGATCCATG
>JBGSRM010000052.1:0-2830 GCA_041737575.1 Akkermansiaceae bacterium | reverse complement strand
TGAAGAAGGTTCGTGAGGCGACGAAGGGGCAGCAGGGGATTTTGCAGGTGGAGCAGTTGTTGAAGGAGCACCCGCTGGAAGAGTAGGGGAGTTGAAGAGTCGGAAGGTCTGAAGGTCTGAAGGTCTGAAGGTCTGAAGGTCTGAAGGTCGGAAGGTCGGAAGGTCGGAAGGTCGGAAGGTCGGAAGGTCGGAAGGTCGGAAGGTCGGAAGGTCGGAAGGTCGGAAGGTCGGAAGGTCGGGAGGTCGGGAGGTCGGGAGGTCGGGAGGGGCGGCATAACTCTCCGGCCTGCGGCGCTTTCGTCGGTCCCTTCAGGGCTTTTCTGTGTTTGTTGTTTGCAATCTAAGGCGCTGCTCTGGGCTGGGATCGCATTGCACCTTTGGTGCGCGAGAGCACGAACAATTCAACCATTCAAATCTCACAAATCTTGATACGCAGCGGTATATATCTAATTTTTGGCTTTTCGGGGGCGTTGGATTTGTTAGTTTTTGGTTAAATATGAGTGAAGTTTTTGATAGTCCGGAGTTGCCAGCGGTGGGGATTGTGGCGGAGATGAGTTATGATGATCGGGCTTTGTTGAGTGGGTATGGGGAGTTTTTGCCGGTGCAGGCGGGGCAGAAGATTATTGAGGTTGGGGATGATCAGGATTTTTTGTATTTGGTGATTTCGGGGTTGTTGCATGTGACGATCCGTGTGGATGGGAGGGAGACTTTGGTGGCGCGGGTGGAGAAGGGAGAGACGCTGGGGGAGATCAATGTGTTTGATCCGGGCTCGGCGAGTGCGAGTGTGACGGCGCAGGATTTTTCGCAGATATGGAAGGCGAATCGTGCGGATATTGACATGTTTGTGAAGGCGTATCCGGAGGCTGGGATTTGTTTGTTAGAGGGGATCATTACGGTGATGTGCCGCAGGATGAGAAATATGAACCAGAAGTTGGCTGATTCGGAGGCGGTGGATATTTTGGGTAAATTCTGGTAACTCCACTTCATAAAGAAATCCCCCTCAGATGTTCACGGAATTTACGAATGGCCTGTTAGAGACAGGTGGGTTTGGTGCGATGTTGACGCTGACGATGGCGTTGTGTATCGGGCATGCGCTTGGGGATTATCCGATGCAGGGTGCGTTCTTGGCATCGACAAAGAATCGGAATGTGGATTCGAGTGTGTTTTTCGGGGGGAGTGGTGTTCCGAAGGGTTTGTGGGTTCATGCGTTGACGGCGCATTCGTTGATTCAGGCGGGGATTGTGTGGTTGCTTACGGGTTCCAGTTTTTTGGGGTTGTTGGAGTTTGTGCTGCACTGGATTACGGATTTCGTGAGGTGTGAGAATTGGATTGGGTTTACGACGGATCAGGTGATTCATGTGTTGTGCAAGGTTTTGTTTGTGTGTTTAATGTTCGGTGGTGTTGAGATGCCATTTTGAGAGATGAGACTGATACGACATGGTGAGGCGGGGAGGGAGGAGCCTGGGGTTCTTTTGGCGGATGGGCGGATGGTGGATGCGAGTGGTGAGTTTTTGGATTATGATGAGGCGTTTTTTGCAATGGGGGGTGTGGAGAGTTTGCGGGAGTGGGTGGAAGATGGGTGTGAGGGAGGGAGGGAGTTGGATGCGTTGGTGAGGTTGGGGCCGCCGGTGGCGAGGCCGTCGAAGATTGTTTGTGTGGGGCAGAATTATTTGGCTCATGCGCGGGAGATGGGTGGGGAGATTCCGAGCGAGCCGGTGTTGTTCATGAAGGCGAGCAGCGCGTGGAGCGGGCCGCAGGATGATGTTTTGATGCCGAGGGGTGCGAGGAAGTTGGATTATGAGGTGGAGCTGGCGGTGGTGATCGGGAGGTTGGCGCAGGATGTGAGTGAGGAGGAGGCGATGGAGTATGTGGCTGGGTATTCGGTGTTTTGTGATTTTTCCGAGAGGGCGTTTCAGAAGGAGCATGGGGGGCAATGGACGAAGGGGAAGAGCTGCGACACGTTCGCGCCGATGGGGCCGAGTTTGGTGAGTGTGGATGAGGTGGAGGATGTCCAGGGTTTGGCTTTGTGGTGCAAGGTGAACGGGGAGATCAGGCAGAGTGCGTGGACGAAGGATATGATGTTCGGGGTGCGGGAGTTGGTGAGTTACATAAGCCGTTTCATGAGTTTGCTGCCTGGTGATGTGGTGGCGACGGGAACGCCGAGCGGGGTGGCGATGGGTATGAATCCGCCGAGGTATTTGGAGGCCGGGGATTTGGTGGAGTGTGGGATTGCCGGGTTGGGAGAGTTGACACAGCGGGTGGTAGCGGCGAGATAGGGTTTTGATTTGAGGATACGACTTTCCATATTGTCATGGCCGAAACCGCGAGGAGGGCCGCATCATGCCATTTGTCATTTTTGTGATACGTTGCATGTGGCGGAGCCGATTGCGGAGGGAACGCGGGTGAATTGTGTGTGTTGTGGTGCGACGTTGTATCAGAACCGGCCGGCTTCGTTGGCGAGGGTGACTGCGTTTTCGCTGACTTCGTTGTTGTTGATGGTGGCGGTTCATTCGGCGCCTTTCATTACGATGGATGCGGGGGGGATGAGGACGACGTTGACGTTGCCGGGGGCATCGTGGGCGTTGATTTCCGAGGGGACGCCGATTGTGGGTTGGGGGGTTGCTTTGTTTACGATTGTGACTCCGTTGGTGATGGCGGGAGGTTTGGTTTATGTGTGTGTGCCGTTGATGTTCGGGAGGAGTGCGCCGGGGGCGAAGTTTGTGACGAGGTGGATGAGCCGGACGGAGCCGTGGAATATGGTGGAGGTTTTTTTGTTAGGGGTTCTGGTGAGTTTGTTGAAGTTGGGGAGTGTGGCGGAGTTGCATTTCGG
>JBGSRM010000041.1:0-5797 GCA_041737575.1 Akkermansiaceae bacterium | reverse complement strand
ATGGATGATATGGGATTTTTTCTAAGGTTAGCAGGGATGGGATTTATAATGGTATCGTGTGTTTCGATGCCGGGTGAGAAGGCGACCGGTGCAGCGGGGAGTTTGGGGATTCCTGATGGGTATCGAGGAGGGAAGGGTGCGGTTCCGGAGGTGGTGGATAGTCTGGGAGGTTTGTTTGGGGGAGGTGAGGTGAAGAGGCAGATGAATTTGGCGTTGAGGAACAATGCGGATTTGGAGGCGGCGGCGGCTAGGTTGGAGGAGGCGGGATTTCAGACGAGGAGTGCGAGTGCGGGGTTGTTGCCCTCGTTGACTGCGAGTGGTGGTGCGAACCGTGCAAAGACGAATAGTGCGGGGGGTGGTGTCAATTTCGGGTCGGTGGTTTCAGAGCGGTATAGTGCGGCGTTGGATGCGCAGTGGGAGGTGGATGTTTGGGGAAGGGTGCGGGCCGGTGTTTCGGTGGCAAAGGCGGGGGAGGAGGTTGCTGCGGCGGAGTATGCGGCGGCGAGTCAGTCGATTGCGGCGCAGACGGCGCAGGCATGGTTTGAGTTGGTGGCGGCGACGAAGTTGCGGGATTTGGCGAAGGAGAGGATGGGGTCGTTTCAGGGGACGGTGGATTTGGTTGAGAGGAGATTTGAGTTGGGGACGTCGGATTTGGGGGAGTTGAGTTTGGCGAAGACGGATGTGGAGAATGCGCGTGCGGAGATTGCATCGCGAGAAGATGAGAGGGATCGGGCGGCGAGGGCGTTGTCGGTTTTGACGGGGGCGTATCCGGATGGGCGGGTGAAGGCGGGGCAGTGGCCGGGGTTGAGCCGGACGGTGGCGGCGGGGATCCCATCGACGATGTTGGAGCTGAGGCCGGATATTTTTGCGGCGTATATGCGGATTGTGGCGGCGGATGCCGGGGTTAAGGTGGCGC
The DNA here is from genome assembly GCA_041737575.1 of Akkermansiaceae bacterium. Taxonomy (GTDB): domain Bacteria; phylum Verrucomicrobiota; class Verrucomicrobiia; order Verrucomicrobiales; family Akkermansiaceae; genus Luteolibacter. The sequence goes on along the minus strand of JBGSRM010000041.1, from coordinate 4,881 downwards.
ATCGGGATTTGTTTCCGAGTTTTGTGCTGACGGGGTCGGGAGGGCAGCAGTCGGCTTCGCTGCGGAGGTTGGCGGAGTCGAATTTCAGTGTATGGTCGGTGGCGGCTGGGTTGAGCGGGCCGTTGTTAGATGGTGGCAGGAGGCAGGCTGAGTTGGGTGCGGCGAATGCGAGGGCGAAGCAGGCATTGGCGAATTATCGATCGACTGTGTTGAATGCGTTCCGGGAGGTTGAGAACGCTTTGGGTTCCGAATATTATCTGAGGGTTCAGGAGGATGCGATTGGGGGGGCTTTGGAGGCGGCGCGGACGGCGGAGGAGCGGACATTGAGAAATTATGAAGCCGGTTTGGTGGAGGTATTGAGTGTTTTGGAGGCGAAGCGGCGGAGGTTTGCGGCGGAGGAGAATTCGATACAGCTTAGGAAGTTGAGGTATCAGAACCGGGTCACGCTGGCGTTGGCGTTAGGGAAGGCTTACTGAAAAATGAAACTTATTTTTAAAATCATCGTTCCGATTGTGATCCTCGCGCTGGGGTTTGCCGGGTATAAGATTCTCGTTGCGATGAAGCCGCCGCCGCAGAGCAAAGTGCCGCCGCCGGTGGTTCCTTTGGTGGAGCAGATTTTAGTTTCGCCTGATGATCATGCGCCGCCGGTGAAGAGTTATGGGACGGTTGAGAGTTTTTTTGAGACGAGTCTGACATCCCAGGTGAGCGGGCAGATTCTCGAGGTTTCCGAGAGATTCCGGGTTGGGGAGACGGTGGAGAAGGATCATGTTCTGGTAAAGATTGATCCGACGGATTATGAGGCGGCGTTGGCCCGTGAGGAATCGAATCTAACAGTTGCGGAAAGAACTTTTGCGGAGGAGGAGATTCGTGCGGCGCAGGCGGCGGGGGACTGGGAAGCATCGGGCCGCGATCTTGCGAAGGCGTCGGATTTTGTGTTGAGGAAGCCGCAGTTAGCGGCGGCGCTTGCGAATATAGAATCGGCAAAGGCGGCGATTGTGAAGGCGCAGGAGGATGTGAAAAGGACGCAAGTGGTTGCGCCGTTCGATGCGGTGATAACGATGAGGAATGCTTCGCCGGGGAATCAGGCGTCATCGCAAACTTCGCTGGGTGTCTTGGTATCGACGGAGAAGGCTGAGATCCGTTTGCCGTTGATGGCCGAGCAATCGGCGCGTGTCAGTATTCCGACGATGGCGGAGTTGACGAGTCCGTTGAAGCCGGGTGTTTCATGGGAGGCGAAGTTGGTGAGGATGGAGCCGAGTGTGGACCGGCAAAACCAAGTGATGTATGCGGTGGCGGAGGTGGAGAAGCCGTTTGCGGATGAGGCGAGGTTGCTGCCGATCGGGATTTTTGCGAATGCATCGATTGTTGCGAAGCCCGTGCCGGGGACTTACCGGGTTCCCGAGGCGGCCTATGTGAGTGATCGTTTTGTTTGGGTGATCGATTCGGAGGATCAGCTCAAACGCGTGGAGGCCAAGCGTGTAATGAATTTCGAGGGGCATGTATATTTGAAGCCGGCTGAAGACGGGTTGGGTGAGTTGCGGGTGGTGACCAGGCCGTTGAGCAATTTCAAAGAAGGAATGAAGGTCAAAACCCTGAAGGTTGTCCCTGAAGAATCGTGAACAAGCATCCATTCATCACTTGGTTCACGGAGAACCCGGTTGTGGCGAACATATTGATGTTCTCCATGCTTGCAGCGGGGATTTACACGGCACTAACTGTTAGAAAAGAGGGCTTTCCCGCGTTTGCCGCGGAGACCGTAACTATCACCGTTCCGATACGAGGAGGGACTCCGGAGAATGTGGAGCGTGGTGTTGCGATCAAGATCGAGGAGTCTTTGGAATCGGTTTCCGGGATTGAGGAGATACGTTCCGTTTCTACGGACAATCTCTCGACGGTGACGGTGCGAGCGTTGGAGGGTTATCCGATCAAGAAGTTGTTAGATGATGTGAAGGTGCAGGTGGATGCGATTCCTAGTTTGCCAGAGCAGGCGGAGAAGCCAGTGGTGAAGGAAAACAAGAGGCAGAATCAGGTGTTGTGGGTGGAGATTTATGGAACGGCGGATGAGGCGGTGAGGAAGGAAACGGCGAGGTTGATGAGGGATCGATTGTTGGCGCAGCCGGCGATATCGAAGGTCGAGACATTCGGAGCGCGTGATTATGAAATTTCGATCGAACCATCCGAGGAGGCACTGAGGAAATACGGGCTGACTTTTGAGGAAGTGGCGCGGGCGGTTGAGGAGAACTCGGTGGATTTAGGAGGGGGCGATGTGAGGTCGGATCGAGGTGATATTTCTTTGAGGGCGAGAGACCAGGCGTATCGGAAAGCGGACTTCGAGCGGATACCGGTGAGGACGGATGCGGATGGTTCGCGGATTTTCATCAAGGATGTGGCGACGGTGCGTGATGGGTTTGTGGATCAAAAATTTCTGAATCGATTCAGGGGTGAGCCTACGACGAGTCTTCAGGTTGTTACGGAGGGAGATGACGATATTATTGACGCTGTGCGACAGGCGCGTGAGGTGGTGGCGGGTTTCAAGGATGTGCCTGAGGGGTTGAAAGTGGCGGAGTGGTTGGATGGATCGACGAGGGTGCGGGATCGACTGAGTTTGCTATCGAGCAACGGACTTGTAGGGGTGTTGCTTGTGCTTGTTATCTTGATGATTTTTTTGAACCTGCGGCTGGCGTTTTGGGTGGCTGTAGGGATTCCGGTTTCGCTGGCAGGCGCGATTACCTTGTTTCCGATTCCCGGGATTGATCTTTCGGTGAATATCATTTCCGCTTTTGGCTTCCTCGTGGTTTTGGGAATTTTGGTGGATGATGCGATTGTGATCGGGGAGTCCATTTACTCCGAAAAAGAGGCGAAGGGTGATGGGGATGAGAATGCAATCGAGACGACGGTGATAGGTGTGAGCAAGGTGGTTACGCCAGCGACTTTTGGTGTGATTACGACTATCGCAGCGTTTTTGCCGCTTACCCAGGTGAGTGGCCGGTTGGGAAATGTTTTCGGTCAGATTGCGACGGTGGTGGTTTTCTGTCTGATATTTTCCTTGGTTGAGTCGAAGTTAATTTTGCCATCGCATCTCGCGCATTTAAATGTCCATCGCAAGCCTCGCAATGTGGTTTCTAGGGCATGGTCGCGATTTCAGAAAGGTGTCAGCAATGGGTTGAAGCGGTTTGTGGAAAACGTGTATGCGCCGTTTTTGGATAAGTTGATACCGTGGAGGTATGCAGTTTTGGCCGTGTTTGTGGCGGTGCTGATTGTGGTGTTCGGACTTTTCCCAGCGGGGAAACTGCGTTTTGTGTTTTTCCCGAGTATATATAATGACGATGTTACGGCTTTGCTGAGTTTGGAGCAGGGTCAATCGCCGGAATACCTTCATGCCCAGGCGATACGGATTGAGGAAGCCGCGCGCGATCTGGGGGAGAAGTATGAGAAGGAGCTGGGGCATAATCCTTTTTTGGAGATTCAGGTTTCGTCCAGCACGAACACGGATGCGACCGTGACGGTGCAGCTTTCGCGTTCAGCGAGCCGGCCATTTTTGACGAGTGATCAGATTGTTCAGGACTGGCGCAAGGCGGTTGGTGCCGTGGCGGGTGCGAGGTCGTTATCGTTTGACGCGACTGCCGGTCCGCCGGGTGGTGATATTTCGATCAATCTTGAGAGTGACGATTTGAAAGAGTTGGAAGCTGCCGCGGCGGAGTTGAGCGAGGTGATGGAGACGTATCCGGGGACATTTGATGTGAGCAGTTCATTCAATTCCGGGAAGCCGGAGATATTGTATTCGACGACGCCAGAAGGCGAAGCGGCCGGTTTCACGCGGGGAGATCTCGCGCAATCCGTGCGTGATGCATTTTATGGTCGTGAGGCGCAGCGAGTGCAGCGCGGACGAGATGAGGTGCGGGTGATGGTCAGGTATCCGGAAGAGCAGCGTGGATCGTTGGACACGCTGCGGGAGATGCGAGTCAGGATTCCGGATGGTGCGGCGGTGCCATTTCCTGTTGTGGCGGATACCCAATACGGGGAGTCTTTGGCATCGATCGAACGAATCAACAATCGTCGTGTGGTTACGATCAATGCGGCGGTGAACAAAGCTGTGACGACTCCTGATGCGGTTACGCAGCGTTTGGAGGAAGAGTTTATTCCCGAGCTGCTTGCGCGTTATCCGGGAATCCAGATCACCGAGAGCGGAGAGGTGGAGCAGAGGAAAAAATCGGTATCCTCGTTGCTGACAGGTTTCATGTTCAGCATAGTTTTCATTTACGTGCTGATTGCGATTCCGCTGAAGAGTTACAGCCAACCGCTGATGATCATGTCGGTTATTCCTTTCGGGATCATCGGTGCGTTGTTAGGGCATTACATGATGAACATACCGATTTCGATTTTATCGGTGTTTGGTATTCTTGCGCTCTCGGGTGTGGTTGTGAACGATTCCTTGGTGTTGGTTTGCGAGGTGACTAATTTGCGTGAGGAGGGCAAAAGCCTCATTGAAGCCGTGCGATTGGCGGTGGTGAGTCGTTTCCGTGCGATACTTTTGACAACGCTGACGACGTTCTTCGGGCTGGCGCCGTTGTTGTTAGAGAAAGAGGTGGAGGCGCAGTTTTTGAAGCCGATGGCGGCATCGTTGGCATTCGGTGTCTTGTTCGCTACGTTCATCACTCTGTTTTTGCTGCCGATGCTTTATCTCATTGTGGATGATGTCAGGAAATCGTATGGTCGGTATTTCGCGAGAGTGAAATCTGATTCGAGATGAGTAGGGACAACCCGTTTCGGGATGGTCAGTCGTACTGCCAATTGTAGGGAACAAGGGGAGTTTGGCCGAAAGTGAATTCGACATCGCCGAGTTCGTTGAGGGCGATTTCTTCGAGGCGGATGGTGCCGGAG
>JBGSRM010000036.1:0-6748 GCA_041737575.1 Akkermansiaceae bacterium | reverse complement strand
ATCCGTTACCAACTCCAACGCAAAGTCCTCGAATTCGCCGCCGGAAACCAGACGGAACTCGCCCGCCACATCTCGGGAATCGAAAAACAAAAAATCTCCAACTACGCGGAATCCATCGAAGGCATTCGCGAGCGGAACCGCAAAATCGACATGATGACTGACATCGTTCGCAATCACGTTCCGAAACTGGAAAGCAAATACCTCAACAACGACATGGATACTTACACCCGCCAGGTCGGCCACACCGAGGTGCTTCTATCCTCCCTCATCTCAGGCCTCACCAATGTCGTCGCCTTCACCGTCGATGAACTCGGGCACGACTACACCGGCATCACCGGCATCGAAAACGAAAAGGTCAACATGCACGACATCGGCCACGGAAAACCTGTCAAAGACATCCCCGCCGATGAAATCCGCAGACGCACCGAAGCCCATCACATGGAACTCGTAAACCGCATCGTCACCCGCCTCAAGAGCGTCCCGGAAGGAAACGGCACGATGTTCGACAACACCATGATCTGCTACTTCCCTTCCTCCGGAGAAACACACCACGCTCACGGCTTCGAATTCCCTTTCCTCATCATGGCCGGCGACAACACCAAAATGAATCTCGGACGCCGCTACATGCGCCTCCCTTACTGGGGCACCGATGGACACAAAACCCTCGGAAACTTCTACACCACCATCCTCAACTCCTACGGCAACCCGATCAAACACTACGGCGATCTCGATCCAGGCCTGAAAGGCATCCAAACCGGTGCCATCAAGGAACTTCTCGCCTGATTCATACTTCCATGCATCTGCGATCAGCCCTCGTCTTCTCCACCCTCACCGTGACTTCATCCCTCGCGGACGAATTCCATATTGATCCCAAAGCTGCGGACATCCTCTCAAATTACTGCACCGACTGCCACGAGGACGGCACGGAAAAAGGCGATATCCGCCTCGATAATCTCGATGAACTCGCACTCGACGCCCGCCTTGACTTGATGAACCGCGCCCTCGAGCAGGTTTATCTAAAACAAATGCCCCCGAAAAAAAAGGATCAACCCACCGAGGAAGAACGCAAGGAACTTGGCAGTTGGCTCTGGAAAGAACTCCACGCACACAAAGCCTCAAAACTCGAAGACAAACTCCGCTACCCCTCCTACGGCAACTACGTCGATCATGAAAAACTCTTCAGCGGCCAAATCAAAGATCCCGCCTTCACCCCCGCACGACGCTGGCTCGTAAGCCCTGCCATTTTTGACGAACGCATACGCGATGTTTTCGCCCTCGAAGGCAAAGACCGCAACACCCCCCTAACCGGAATCACCAACCCCTTCGTCTTACCCGATAACTCCGGCATTCGCGATTACGATATCGGCCAACTCGATGGCGGCAGCCTGCTGGTCATGCTCACAAACACGGAATGGATCTCCCATAAACAAATCCTCCCTTCCCTCCTCAAAGCCGGCCTCATCAAACCGGAGGATTTCCCCGATCCAAAAGACCGCTGGGCACCACCCAAAACACCCGATGAATTCGATGCGATCATCGTCAAAAAATCCGCACCCAGCGACCCGGAAATACAGGCCGCAATCAACAAACAATTCGATCTCGTTCTTCGTCGCCCACCCTCCGATACCGAATCGTCAAAATATCTCGAACTGACTCGCTCCGCCATCGATCTCGCAGGCAACAGCGAAGGCCTCCGCCAAATGCTCAAGGCAGTTCTCTTGGAATCTGAATTCCTATACCGCCAAGAATGGGGCGAGGGCCACCCGGATCAACACGGACGGAAAATGCTCTCTCCTCGCGAAGCCGCCTACGCCATTTCCTATGCCATGGGCGACAAAGGCCCCGACCCCGTTCTGATCGAAGCCGCCGCCCAAGGTCGCCTCGAAACCCGCGAGGACATCAAACGCGAAGTCACCCGCCTCCTCGATGACAAAACCTACTACTTCGGCAGCATCGACCCCGCTGGCAACACCAGCAAGGTCGTTTCCCACGCCGTCAGCCATCCACGCATCATCCGCTTCTTCCGCGAATTCTTCGGATACCCGAACGCCCCAAAAATTTTCAAAGACATCGAACGCAGCCAGGGCGTCTACCAAAACGCCGATCGCGGCACACTCGGCACCGGCGGATTCCTCGTCGATGAAGCCGATAAAATCGTCGCCTGGTGCGTCGAAAAAGACCAAAACGTTTTCGGGAACCTGCTCACCACCGATCAGTATTTCATGTTCGACAACATCGATGGCGCGAAAGCCGCCGAAACCATCGAGAAATGGCGCAGCGTCTGGGAAAAATTCAAAAATTCCGAGTGGAAAACCGACCCTGAAAAAGTCGTGCTCGCCAATCAGGAGTTCCTCAAAAACGCCCTCGGGATCGTTCCAGGATTTGAAAAAAGTCCCCGCAACCACACCAACACCCTAACCCGCTGCATGACACATTTCGAGGCCACCTTCGGCAAGGGCGTCACCCCCTTCCTGAACCTCCCCTGGCAGCACGGGAATACCTACTGGCACTCGCCCATTTACAACCTGCCCGAACCTTCCGGCAAAGGCGGCCAATACACCGACCCACCGCTCGATTACCCGATCCAACAACCTTTCAAAATCGCCCACCGCAAAGGCATCCTCTCACACCCCGCATGGTTGGTCGCCCACTCACAAAATACCGAGACGGATCCCGTCCGCCGCGGTCGCTGGGTTCGCGAAAAATTGCTGGCCGGTCGCGTGCCTGATGTCCCCATCACCGTCGATGCCGTCATCCCGGAAGATCACCACAAAACCCTCCGCACCCGTCTCGATGATGTCACCCTCAAACAAGATTGCTGGAAATGCCACGAATACATGAACCCCTTGGGCCTGCCCTTTGAAATATACGATGACTTCGGACGCTTCCGTGCCGAAGAAGTCCTCCAACACCCAGACAACATCATCGGCAAGGATGGCCGCTGGAACAAATACAAAAGCCTCCCCATCGACTCCCGTGGCCTGCTCGACAGCACCGGCGATACCTCCCTCGACGGCGAAGTCAAAGACGCACTCGACATGATCGACCGCCTCGGAAAATCACCCCGCGTCCGCCAATCCATCATACGCCACGCCTTCCGCTTCTACATGGGCCGCAACGAAATGCTCTCTGACTCACAAACCCTCATCAACGCCGATCAAGCCTACCTCCAAAGCAACGGCAGCTTCCGCGCCGTCATCCTCTCCCTCCTCACCTCCGACTCCTTCATCTACCGCAAATAAACGGCTCTTCATTGACCTTATGGAAAACCGGTAAAGGCTCCTAACGAACAAGCACCGCAAACGAAACGGATCCCCTAACGAAAAAAATCCCGGAGGGATTACAGAAATTAACCCAGGGTCGAGGAGCAAAGCGACGGCCACCCCGGGTTTGGAAACTCTGGATCAGCAACCTGGAAGGCGTGCCAGAAACTCCGCTTCCATCTCCATCATCCTTAAAACCCGTCTTCATTTCGTGTAATTCGTGATTTTCGTGGTTCAAAAACAAGAAACACAAGAAGCACTAAATAAACCTGCCAACCAAGAATTCAGCTCTAGGCCATTTGCCAAAAGTCCGTTCGCTTTCAATAGTAGCTGGGGATTCCAGCCCCAGGCCGTTGTCGGGGAATCTTGCCCCGACAGTCCATTTAAACGAAAAAACTTTTGGCAAAGAGTCTAGCAATCTCCCAGCACCCTGAATGGGCACACGGAACCCACAAACCACCCTCTCCTTCTCCACTCCATTTGCCTTCATCCTGACAAACTAACCGCTACTAACACATCCAACCCTCCACTTTAAATTCAGCATCTTGTTAGGTTTCTTTTTCTTGAGCGAGAAGAGCGCTTGCCATCTGACTGTAATCAGCGTTAGCAGCCTCCAAATACACTGCTGCACGGTCGGCTAGTATCAGCATCGCATCCTGTGAATATACGTATCGCCGATCACCTACCAAAAGGTAAAGGGATGGATGCGAATACTTAGAAAGTAGTTTATAGAAAGCCTTATACTGATATTCAGAATTTGTATCTTTAGCTCGATCAAAAACTCGCCGAACCTTGGGTAGATTTTGAGCTAGGAGGATGTCTCGGCGATCTCGCACTTCCTGAGGCGCATCTTTTTCGTGTTCGAAACGAAGCAAAGATCCTTCTATAATATCGAGTTCGTCTCTCATAACCTCCTGCTTCACTCGATCCATAAAGAACTGACCATCATTGAGAGCTAGGTCGCGATAGATTAAGCACGTTTCGAAAATGCTCCTGGTTGAATGTGCGATTAGATCGATATTATCCAAATGGGGTTCCCTCAACCAGTCAATGATTCGGTGACCCTGCGTCGCTATGTGACCCATGATGGAGACCATAAACCCGGGAATAATCGGAGTGGTATCTAAGAGTAGAATCTTAAAGCTAGTTTGTTGAATCGAGCCGCAAAGTTCGGTAATGCGGGATATAAGTTCCTTCTTGGAACGATCAAATTGGAAGTCTGGCGGGTCATTCTGCATCTTTACTTCCAACGTCAATGTGATGGCACCATCACCAGATAGAGCCGAGTGAGAAACGGGTAAGGATATAACTACTGGCGGATCCGCTGACAAGGGAGCTGGTAGCGGTTGCCATGCATGTCTTGTTCTGCATCTTTTTTAGTGGGAGTGGTCATAAACCGGAACGTCTTCGCAAGGCCATTTTCTAGACCTATCTGATTCATTAGCTGGGTAAAATGCATACCTAAAACCGTAGTCCTGTTTGATGACCTCAAAACCGTTAGATTCAGCATATCTCTCGATAGCTGGAAAACCCTCTTCTACGTAGCCGCTGATATAGTTCTCGAGAAAACCCTGATGCGTATCCTCATTCAAAACAGGAATGACATTCTTCTGGTGGTAGCTCAAGATTAGCTCATTCATGGTTTTTGTTCGTTGCGTGCTAATGTGCCCATAATAGCACGGTAGGTTGGAAAGTATGCCTTCTGTGCTTCATCTAGTGTCATGTCCTTCAAAAAATGATCCATAATCTGAAAACTGAAAGCTATGATGTGTTGCTTATGAGCGATTGTAAACGTCGTGAAGCGACTCTTCATCTCAACATCAAGCTCTTGTTGAGTCAGGTCAAAAACACTCATGACACCAGTCATACCAGCTATTGTCATTGGTCTTCCCTCAATCAAGGTAGCTCCCTCAGGAAGTGATTCTTTGATGAATTGGTCAGTAAAAATCTCCTTCATGTCGGCATCTGTAAAGTCTCCTTCAGAATCTTCCAAAGCCTTGCCGCAACTGATAGTGACTAAAATAGGTCCGTTGCCTGCGCCACTTCTGAAAACCTGAACAACTCCATCCCTCGTGCTTTCCCTTTTGCGCCAACTTAATGGGAAAGCAATTGTAATATCAGCACCAGATGACTTCGGATGTTTAAAAGTTGCAAAATTCTGACGCCAGCCTGCGGAAAGCTCTGCCCCGGGCGACTTAACATAGGCGGGATTATTCGCCAAAAACGCATTTCTAACTGATTCAGGCAGATTGCCCTTAGCTCGTTGGTTGACCTCCTGAATATAAGCAACTGCAAGCTCCCTTGTTAGTTTCTGTTCTTTTGCAATACGAAGAAACTCAGCCTCAATTTGTGGCTGCGCTTCCGCCCATTCTTTAGGCCATTCTCGCTTCAAGACTGCGTCAAGCGCGTTCGCACCTTCTCCAAGGGCGGTTGCGATAAAAGCAAAATTCGCCAATCTAACTTCTGGAGCCAAATCTGGATATTCCGTGGAAATCCGATTAAGCGAGTAATTCTGAGCATAAAAAAATCCATAAGCCTGAGCGACCTGCTTCCACTTTGGCTCACGGGTAGTGACAACATCCTGAGCCAGAACTTGTTGAGTGATGGCGATTGAAGTAAAAAAGGCGAGTGTGAGGTATTTCATAGTTTTGCTATTTTTGTGCGCGATCTTGTTGCTTTGCCTGTGCTGGCGCAGCACAAAAACAACGCACAAACCATATATAATTGAACGTACTAATCACAGAATGAATAGATGCTCTTGACAAGAGAGAATTATCGAGAAAACCAACGGATTTTGGGACAGCGGTATGTGTATCAATCGGGTGGCTTTGGCTGAGGCAGATAATCTCCGACTTTCTCGGAATCACGCTGAAGAATCCTTGCACGATCCTCGCCATTACCTGACCAGATGGCTTTCTCTACAACACCAACTCCGGCTAATTCCACTTCTTCCATTTGGAATCTCCACCCCTATCCCCAAAGGGGCAAACGGCGATAGCAAAGGGTGCAAAAGGCACCCTGGAATCCCACACCCCAACAATCCCCCCGCGCCCTAAACGGGCGCACGGAACCCACGAACATACTCAAGCCTCCAACAAACCCTCGGAGCTCCATCAAATCTCCGTCGAGGCCGCCAAACGCCGATTCACAAAACACTCTCTTCGCGTTCTTTTGCGTTCCTTCCCGGCAAATATTCCAACTCGGTGACTTCGCCACCCCTCAAACACACTGCTCCCCCTCCCCCAAAAAATTCCACGCTATCACCATTTCACCTTTTCCGCTTTCACCCCATCCCGCTTTTACCCCAACCTCCCCCCATGTCCCTTGCCGCCTTCGCAACTCCGTCCCCAGCCATCCAAAAGGAAGTCACTCGCAGACGATCCTTCGCCATCATCTCCCACCCGGACGCCGGCAAAACCACCCTCACCGAGAAATTCCTCCTCTACGGCGGCGCACTCCAACTCGCCGGCTCCGTCACCGCACGC
>JBGSRM010000019.1:0-23661 GCA_041737575.1 Akkermansiaceae bacterium | reverse complement strand
ATAGCAACGTCTTTTAGAGCCGTAAAATGATCCGAAAATGAACCACCAGTCTGCGAGCTCGATGCGATCACGAAGGCTCGCTAAAACTCACCCCCACCCACCAATACGTTCGAGCCTCCATCTTTCGCCCGTCACCCGACCAAAGATACGGCAACTCCCTTCCCGCCGCCCACCCCCACTGACCCGTGGAACGTCCGAAATCATTTGCGTGGAACCCGCTTTCCCGCTTGACGATTTTCCCCGACACTCCAACCTCTCCCTCTCTCCGCAGAGCTACGCCTCACTCCTCATTTTGTCATTATTCCGACACAATTCCGGGCCACGGCTTCGCTCCCGGATAAATCCAATTTCCCACAACTCTATCAGTTTCACCACTTTATCCAAAACTATCACTCATGTTCAAAAAATATTTCGGAAACATGTTTTCCAGCGACATCGGAATCGACCTCGGAACCGCTAACACCCTCATCAACGTAAAAGACCACGGCATCGTCCTCCGCGAGCCATCTGTTGTCGCCGTAAGAGCCGGCACCAACGAAGTCCTCGCCGTCGGTGACGACGCCAAACGAATGCTAGGCAGAACCCCCGGCAACATCATCGCCATCCGCCCCCTCAAAGACGGCGTCATCGCTGACTTCGAGGTCACGGAGGCCATGCTCCGGCACTTCATACGCAAAGTGAACAAAGGCCGCCGCAGCACACCTCGCGTTCTTATCGCCATCCCCTCCGGCATCACGGAAGTAGAACGCCGCGCCGTCCGCGAATCCGCAGAAAACGCCGGTGCCAGGGAAGTTTACCTCATCGAGGAACCCATGGCCGCAGCCATCGGAGTCGGACTCCCCGTCCAGGAAGCATCCGGAAACATGATCGTCGATATCGGTGGCGGCACCACGGAAGTCGCACTCATCTCCCTCTCCGGCATCGTTTACGCCCGCTCCGTCCGCACCGCCGGCGATGAACTGGATGAATCCATCATCCAATACATGAAACGCGCCTACAACCTCATGATCGGAGAACGCACCGCCGAGGACATCAAAATCCGCCTCGGCTCCGCCGCACCACTCCCGAAAGAAATCACCATGGAAGTCAAAGGCCGCGACCTCGTAGCTGGCCTCCCCAAAACCATCACCATAACCTCACAAGAAATCCGTGAGGCCATGTCCGACCCACTCAACACCATCGTCGATGCCGTCCGCACAACCCTCGAACGATGCCCCCCAGAACTCGCCGCCGACCTCGTCGATCGCGGCATCGTCCTCGCCGGTGGCGGAGCCCTCCTCAAGGGTCTCGACCGCCTCCTCCGCGAAGAAACCGGCCTTCCCGTCCACGTCGCAGAAGATCCCCTCAGCGCCGTCGCGGAAGGAACTGGCAAAGCCCTCCAGGAACTCGCCCTCCTCAAGCGCGTCACCAACTCGGATCGCTAACACGCCACTCAAATTACGGATTTCCCGCCAGCCGCACAGCACGGTCTCTCGGCCATGAAACCTCTCAACCTCCTCGCCATCATCCTCTTCCTCGCCGGAGCGACATGGGCGCTCACGCGCAGCGAATCCGTCGTGCGCGAAATCCAGGTCGCCTACTTCAAACTCATTTCCCCCACCCTCACCGCCGGCTCCTCTCTCGAAACCAAAGCTCGAGACCTCTTCAAGGAAACCCAACACTCCAAGGAACTCGAAGCCGAACTCCTCACCATCCGCAGCGAACTCGGCAGACTCCGCATCATCGAATCCAGATACCTCGCCACCGAACGCGAAAACAACGAACTCCGCCACGCCCTCGACTTCAAAAAAGCCACCAACTTCGACGTCGTCGCCGCACAAATCATCCGCCGCCACCCCACAACATGGTGGCAGACCGTCGAGATCGATGCCGGCGAAGACCGTGGCATCGGCATCCAACTCTCCGTCCTTTCCAACGAAGGCCTCGTCGGCATCATCGACCGTCCCCTAAAAAACCGCTCCTCCGTCCTCCTCATCACCGATGAAAAATGCCAGGTCTCCGTCCGCGTCGAAGGAACCCCCGAAGTCGGAATCCTCAGCGGCCAACGCGGCCAATTCGATAACAACCCTCAACTCCGTCTCCGCTTCCTCTCGAAAAACGCATCCCTCAAACAAGGACAACGCGTCTTCACCACCGGACGCGGCGGCATCTTCCAACCCAACATCCTCGTAGGAACCATCATCGCTGTCGAAAAAGGCTCCCTCGACTCGGAAGCACTCGTCGCCCCCGCTGTCAACCTCGGCGACCTGAGCACGGTCTTCGTCGTCCTCTCGGAATCCAACTGAAAACCCCACCTTTGATCCGCTACAACCTCAGCACCATCCTCCTCCTGCTGGCCGCATTCCTAGCCCAACAATTCGTGCCCGCATTCACCGGACTCAGCCACTCGCGCTTCCTCATCGTCCAGCTCGTCTTCCTCTGCTGCGCCGTCAGCGTCGCCACCCCCACCATGCTCCTCCTCGCTTTCATCGGCGGCATCCTCTGGGACGCACACTGCTCCCTCGCCTCCCTCAACCTCGACCCCGAAATCTACACCCAACCCGTCGAATCCCTCCGCTTCGGCTATTCCATCCTCCTCTTCGCCGCCATGGGCTTCCTTATGCAAGGCCTCAACCCTCTCTTCCGTCGCGGGAAATGGCAGTTCTCAGCCATCCTCACCGGCTTCGCCATCTTCTTCTACCTCACCGCTGAATTCCTCCTCATCTCCTTCGTCCGCGGAAACTTCAATTTCACCCAATCCACACTCAGCTTCCTCTTCTACACCTCCTTCCTCACCATGCTCCTCTCCCCATTCATCTTCTGGCTCCTCTTCCAGATCGCCAGATTCTTCGACTACACTCTCTACCCGGAAGCCGATAAACGCCGCCGCCAACAAACATTATTAAATTAACAACCACCTGAAAACTCTGACAAACATCCAGCACACTTTCGATAAATCACTTCGTATCCGTGTCTATCCACGTCCATTCGTGCTTATACTTCTATTCTTTTAGCAACCCATGCAGCCAGGCTTCAGACTCAGACTCTACCTCCTCACCGCCCTCGTCCTCGTCGGCTTCGGCACCCTCTTGTCCACACTCCACGAATTCCAAATCGAACGCCGCGACGAATTCCTCGCCCTCGTCCCCGGAAACTCCACCGTCACCATCCGCGAACCCGGAACCCGCGGCGAAATCACCGACCGCAACGGAATCCCCCTCGCACGCAACCTCCGCAACTACGAAATCTCCTTCAACCTCGAGGAAATCAGCCAGGCATACCACTCCAAGAACGAGGACAAACCCACCATCCAACGCCTCACCACCAAAGACGGCCTGCCTCGCCCCGAAACCGAAAAAGACATCGTCCACATCGTCAACGAATCCACCATCAAACCCCTACGCGAAATCGGACTCGCCAAAAACTACAACGCCTCCGCCCTCCGCACCCACTACATCACACACCGCGGCCTCGTCCCTTTCACCTACCGCACCGACCTCACCTACGAGGAATTCGCACGCATCGCCGAACACAACCTCGAATTCCCCGGCGTCACCCTTGGTATTCGCGCCCGCCGCCAATACCCCTACGGAACCCTCGCCTCCCACATCCTCGGCTACATCAAACAATGGGAAAAAGGCGACATCCCGGAAGTCGATAAACGCACCTACAACCACTACGTCGGCGATGAAAATGGTATCTCCGGCATCGAAGCAACCATGGACGACTACCTGCGCGGTCCGGAAGGCCGCAAAACCGTCCTCAAAAACGAAAAAGGTCACACCATCGGAATGCTCGATTACACCAAACCAGGAACCGGTGCCACCGTCACCCTGTCCATCGATGCTCGCCTCCAATACCTCCTCGAAAACACCCTTCGCCGTGCCGGCCGCGCCGCCGGCGTCATCATGGACGTCCGCACCGGCGAAGTCCTCGCCTTGGCCTCCGTCCCTGACTTCGACCCCAACGCCTTCGTCCCCAGCATCGATCAAAAACGCTGGAAATTTTATAACGACAACAAACTCCTCTCGCCCTTCACCAACAGAGCCATCACCTCCTTCACACCTGGCTCCACCATGAAACTCCCCACCGCCATCGCCGGTGCCGCCCATGGAATGACCAGACGCTCCTTCACCTGCACCGGAGGCGTCCTCTACGGAAAACACACCATCGGCTGCTGGATCAGACAAAAAGGCGGTGCCCACGGCTCACTCAACCTCGAACAAGCCATACAACGCTCCTGCAACCCCTACTTCAA
This sequence comes from Akkermansiaceae bacterium, assembly GCA_041737575.1. Lineage (GTDB taxonomy): Bacteria > Verrucomicrobiota > Verrucomicrobiia > Verrucomicrobiales > Akkermansiaceae > Luteolibacter. The sequence continues at coordinate 19,424 of JBGSRM010000019.1, read as the reverse complement.
CCTCCTCGCCAACACCATCGGCTCCGAGGCCATGGTCGATGGCTTCTCCCTCGTCGGCTTCGGCAAAAAAACTGGCATCGAACTCCCCAAAGAAGACCCCGGAATCCTCCCCGGCTCGCGCGCTTGGCGCTCCTCAAACCCCGACAACGTCATGACACGCGCCCTAACCGCCATGCTCTCCATCGGCCAGGGCGACACCATGGCAACCCCTCTCCAACTCGCCGCCATGGCCACGGCGATCGCCAACGGCGGTAAATACTACACACCCAGAATCGTCCGCAAAGTCATCGCCGAAGACGGCACCACCCTCGTCCCGGACATCCCCAAACTCGAAGTTGACCTCCTCCGCTCCGGCATCTCAGAACAAGACCTAACCACCATCCGCAAAGGCATGTGGAAAGCCGTCAACGAAGCCGGTGGCACCGCCGGAAAAGTCCGTATGGAAGACATCGAAATCGCCGCCAAAACCGGAACCGCCCAAACCATCGACAACGGCATGAAATCCCACAACTCGTGGGTCGTCTCCTTCGCACCCTACGACGAACCCCGCTACGCCGTCGTCGTAATGGCTCAAGCCGCCGGCTCCGGCGGTGGCGTCTGCGGCCCCCTCGTCAACATGATCTACACCGGCATCTTCGCCCAGGAAAACGGCATGAGACTCCCCCTCAAACCTCAAACCGAATACCCCGGCCACCTCGACCGAATCGAAGCCATCGAACCCATCGAAGACGTCCTCGCCGCCATCCAAGCCTCCGAAATTCCTCCTTCAAACCCTAACACATCTCCCTCCGAAAACACAGAGGACACCGGCGAAACAGGCGATGAAATTGGTGACTTGCTTCCAGACAATCCAGAAAACACAATCAACCCCTCAGTGATACCAAAACCAACTATAACCGTCGAATATGACCGCGAAGGCCAGGTCATCCCTCGCGCAACTCCCATCAACGAATAATCAAAAATTTTCTCCCACTCATTACAAAAAAATTTCAACCAACTACATACAGTGATCAATAAAATCAAAAGACTACTAGGCATCGGAACCATCGACCCCTCCCAAGGCAACTCTCTCATCATCAACGTCGAAAAACTCGAGCGCCGCGTCGCCCTCCTCGAAAACGGCGTCCTCGAAGAATACAATGTCGAACGCGAAGGCGACCAAAATATCGTCGGCGGCATCTTCAAAGGCCGCGTGAAAAATATCGAACAAGGCCTCAAAGCCATGTTCGTCGACATAGGCCTCGATAAAAACGCCTTCCTCCACTTCTGGGATGCCATCCCCGCCGCCCTCGATGCCGGCCTCGAGGAAATCGAACGCGAAAGCACCCGCAAAAACCAAAAGAAAATCTCCTCCAAAGACATCCCGGACATCTACCCCATCGGCTCGGAAATCGTCATCCAGGTCTCCAAAGGCCCCATCGGAACCAAAGGCCCCCGCGTCACCACCAACATCTCCCTCGCCGGCCGTTACCTCGTCCTCATGCCCTTCACCGAGCAATTCGGTATCTCCCGAAAAATCGAAGACCCCAAAGAACGCCAACGCCTCCGCCGCATCGTCCAGAAACTCTCGGTACCGGAAGGCATGGGCATCATCATGCGAACCGTCGCGCAAGGCACACGCACCCGCCACTTCGTCCGCGACCTCGCAATGCTCCTCGAACAATGGGACTCCATCGACCAACGCCGCGCCAACAACCCCGCTCCCTGCTGCATCTTCCAGGAACCCGGCCTCATCGAACGCACCGCCCGCGACTTCCTCACCGAAGAAATCGACCTACTCCTCTGCGACGACGAAGAAACTACCGAACAAATCCGCGCCATCGCAGGCAAAATCTCCAGACGCGCCAAACGCCGCATCCACCACTTCGCCACCGCCTCGGAACCCATCTTCGAACGCGTCGGTATCCAAAAACAAATCGATGAAGCCTTCTCCCGCCAGGTCTGGCTCAAATGCGGCGGCTACATCGTCATCGATGAAACCGAAGCCCTCATCTCCGTTGACGTCAACACCGGCCGCAACCGTGGCTCTAAAGACATCGATAAAATGATTCTCCAAACCAACATCGAATCCGCAGAAGAAGTCGCGCGCCAGCTCCGCCTACGCAACATCGGCGGTCTCGTCGTCGTCGACTTCATCGACATGCGCCACCGCAAAGACCAGTTGGCCGTTTACAAAACCATGAAGGAACGCGTCAAAAAGGATAAGGCCAAAACCCAAATCCTCCAGATCTCCGCCGTCGGCCTCATGGAAATGACCCGCCAACGCCTCAACGAATCCCTCCGCGATTCCATGTACGAACCCTGCCCCTACTGCCAGGGCCGCGGTCGCGTCAAAACTCCCATGTCGATGTCCATCGAAATTCAACGCCGCCTCAACACCCTCATCCGCAACCTCCGCAACCAGGTCGGCGACCTCATCATCATCGTCAACTCCGACGTCCTCAACCGCTTCAAAAACGAAGACTCCAAAGTCCTCACCGAACTCGAACGCTCACACTCCGGAAGACTCATCTTCCGCTCCGACCCAACCCTCAACCGCGAACGCTTCGTCGTCATCGACGCCGCCACCGAAAAAACCATCGAACAAGGCTGATTCACTAAACCGGCACCGACAGCTTTTCTCAGCTATGAACCACTCATTCAAAGAACCTCTTAAGAAAAAAGTCGGCGGATCGTTAACCAACCTCCCCACCCTCCAACGCCTCGAAATGCTGCGGCGCAACGCAATCCTGCTTCGCGGCGGCTCATGGCGACCACCTCAAAATGATGGAACCCTCGTTCGAAAAACTGTTGGTCTTGCTCGCTGAAGCCAAAGTCCGCTTCATCGATGACCCTCAATATTTCGACTGACCTACCATCGAACAAGGCTGATTCCTCTAGACCAATTGCCAAAAGTGAGTGCGTAAATTGCATCCCATCCGTGCATTCCGTGCAATCCGTGGTTAAAAATTCCATTGTTTGATAAACGAAATAACTTTTGGCAAAGAGTATAACCTCATCTTGACAACATCCCTCATGTGGTAACTATTTACCACATGAGTTATGCTTCAAAGACAAGCCGCACCAGCATGTCCCTGGATTCGGACACCCTCGATGCCATCGACCATCTCGCCAAGAAATGGAACACATCGAAATCCGAGGTTATCCGCCGCAGCATCCGCAACGAACGCCAGCGGGACGCCTTGGATTCAGCCAAATGCTCCCCAGCCGATGCAATCCGCTGGCTTCAAACCAACGGCATCACCTCTCAACAGGCCGCAACCATGCGTGAGGAAATCCAAGGCGAACGGAACGCACGCAAACCTTGGTGGAAATGACCGTTCACCTCGATACCAACCAGCTCACGGAAATCGCGAGACGCGGCTCCCCCTTCGCCAAAAAACTCATCCCTTGGCTGGAACAAGGCAACACCATCGCCACCTCCTCAATCGCCTGGTCAGAGTTCTGTAACGGTCCCGTCACAGAAGAAGAAAAACAACACGTCTGCCTCGCCCTCAGTGACAATATCATCGACTTCACACGTCCTATGGCCGAAACATCCTCCATACTTTTCAACCTCACCGGACGCAGGCGCGGCTCCCACCCGGATTGCATGATCGCTGCTTGCGCCATACTCGCCAACTCACCCCTCTCAACCTTCAATATCAAAGACTTCGATCGCTTCACCACTCACGGATTAATTATCTATACCTTTTAAAACACAAGGAACACATCCTGCTAACCTCACCTCCCCATGTCTCACAAAACGAAACTCATCGTCACCCTCGGCCCCGCCACAGAATCTCCCGAAATGATCGGCAGACTCATCGACGCCGGCGCCAATGTCTTCCGTCTCAACATGAGCCACGCGAAACACGACTGGGCCGCCAAAATGACCAAAATCGTTCGCCAGGAATCCACCAGAAAACAAAAACACATCGCCATACTCTTTGACCTCACCGGCCCCTCCATCCGCACCGGCGACCTAACTACTCCACACCAGCTCAAGGAAGGCGATCACGTGGAATTCCGCGCCGAAGGCACCGAATCATCCATACCCCTCTCCACCACCGTCAACTACCCCGGCCTCATGGCAGATGTCACCGCCGGCAACACTCTCGTCGTCGATAACGGCGCCCTCCTCATGCGCATCGACCGCGTCGCCGACGACCGCATTATCTGCGAAGTCAAAACCCCCGGCACCATGGGCTCCCGCCGCCACATCAACCTCCCCGGCGTCCGTCTCAACCTTCCCGCCCTCACCGACAAAGACCGCAAAGACCTCGTCCTCGCCATCCAATGTGGCGCCGACTTCATCGCAGGCTCCTTCGTCCGCGATGCCGCCCACGTCCGCGAACTCCGCGAAGCCATCGACGCCCTCGAAGGCGAGGCACAAATCGTCGCCAAAATCGAAGACCAGGAAGCCATTAAAAACATCGACTCCATCATTCAAATCGCCGACGTCATCATGATCGCCCGCGGCGACCTCGGCATCGAAGTCGACTTCGAGGACCTCCCCATCCTCCAGCGCCGCATCGTCAAACGCTGCCACGAACTCGGAACACGCGTCATCGTCGCCACCCAGCTACTGGAATCGATGATCACCAACCCCACTCCCACCCGCGCCGAAGTCACCGATGTCATGAACGCCGCCTATGAAGAAGCGGACTCACTCATGCTCTCCGGCGAAACCTCCGTCGGTCGCTACCCCGAACGTTGCGTCGATGCCATCTTCCGCATCGCCACACGCATCGAACGCTCCGGCAACCAAGGCTTCGGACACAATGTCATCCTCCGCGATGAACGGCAAAAAACCGCCCGCGCCGCCGTCACTCTCGCCGATTCCCTCACCGATGCCACACTCATCGTGCTCACGCGTCGTGGTGTCCTCGCCAATCAGGTCGCCATGATGCGCCCACGCACCCACGCCTTCTACGCCTTCACTCCAAAAGATATCGTCTGCCGCCAACTCTCCCTCACCCGCAACATCCAAGCCTTCCAACTCCCCTTCGCCCCCAACATCGAGGAAACCATCGAACACGCCACCAAACTCCTCCTCGACCAAGATCTCGTCCGCCCCGGTGCCCCCATCGTCATCGTCTCCGACATCCTCTCAGACCACTTCGCCGCCAACTCCATCCTCCTCCATCACGCCTGATTTCACCCGAGCGGCGCCAACAAATGCCCCAGCGTCTCCGGATCAATTCGCAACTTGCTCGTCTCCTCCGAAAGCAAAGCCTCCACAAGCCCGGCCTTGTGCTTCTGCAACTCTAAAATCCGCTCCTCTATACTCCCTCGGCAAACCAGCTTGTGCACAAACACAGGCTTCGTCTGCCCGATCCTATGCGCCCGATCCGTCGCCTGATTCTCCGCCGCAGGATTCCACCATGGATCATAATGAATCACCGTATCCGCAGCTGTTAGATTCAATCCTGTCCCACCCGCCTTCAATGAAATCAGAAAAACCGGAACCTCACCCTTCTGAAATTCTTTCACCAAAGTTGCCCGCTCCTTCGTCTGCCCGGTAATCATCAAATACGGCACTCCTACCTTCTTCAGATGCTCTTCAATGATCGCGAGCATCGAACTAAAAGTGGAAAACAACAAGATCCTCCGCCCCTCCTCTATCAATGTCGGTAACAGCTCCTTTGTTAGAAATTCCAACTTCGCGGATTCCTCAATCTTCTGAGCCGCCGGCATCTTCAACAACTTCGGATGACAACAGATCTGCCTCAACTTCAGCAAAGCATCCAGAACAATGATATGCGACTTAGCCAAACCCTTCTCCGAAATCGCGTCCCGCACCCGCTTGTCCATCGCCGCCCTCACAGACTCATACAAATCCGTCTGCTTCCTGTTCAAATCAATCCCGTGAATAATCTCCGTCTTCTCCGGTAAATCCGTAGCCACCTCATTCTTCGTCCTCCGCAAAATCAAAGGTGCCACCCTACGGTTCAAAGCAACCTGAGCATCCCCTGACCTATCCCTCTCAATCGGCCTCCGCAAATGCATATTGAACGTCTTCTCATCCGCCAAATATCCCGGCATCAAAAACCTCATCAAACTCCACAACTCCCCAAGATGATTCTCCATCGGAGTTCCCGATAGACAAATCCTATGCGCCGCCTTCAACTTACAGGCATTTTGCGCCGTCAACGCCTTCGGATTCTTGATATACTGCGCCTCATCCAACACCATCACATGCCAGTCCTGCTCGGACAGAATCTCGAAATCCTGCGTCAACAACGGATACGAAGTCACCACCAAATCCGCCTTCGCAACCTCAGAAAAATTCGCCGCCCTATCCTTCCCTTGCAACACCACCGTCTTCAAATCCGGCATAAACTTTTCCGCCTCCGCCGCCCAGTTCGGAACCACCGATGTCGGCGCGATAACCAATGACGGCCTCCCCGGCTTCTTATCCCTCTCCGCCGCCAAGTGCGCCAATGTCTGCACCGTTTTCCCCAATCCCATGTCATCCGCCAAAATCCCATGCAGCCCATTCCCACTCAAAAACTGCAACCATCGGAAACCCTCCTGCTGATACCCTCGCAACTCCGCCTTCAACAACTTCGGCAACTTCACCGCTGGCAACTCCGTAATATTCCTCAGATTTCTCCCCAACCTCGCCAACGCCCGCAACGTCTCCGACCCATCAATCGACAACCCATCCGCAATACCCGCCGCCGCCAAACGATCCAGCCTCATCGCCCCATCCAAACTCCCCCTCCCATGGAACAAATGCCTCACCTGCTCCACGATCTCGATCAGCCGCTTCGTCGGAAATCGCATCATCCCGTCACCCTCATCCTCGCAATCAATCAATATCGTCTCCGGTATATTCGGATCATCCGCAGATGGCAAACCCCGCCGTATCGCCTCAGCAATCACCGGAATCAAACTCACACGCTTCCCGTTGATCTCATGCGGTATGTCAAATCGGAACCAATCTATCCCATGATCCGGATCACCCTCAATCGCCGGGAAAAAATCCTTAACATCATGAATCCTCAAACCCGCATCCTCTCCAACCTCGATCACCCATCCATCCTCCCTCAATCGCGCACACTCCTCCCCCTCCAAAAATCGTAGCCAAAGTGCCTTCTCGCTCAGCACATCATACATTCCAAATCCCTCGCCCTCATCAAAATCCAAATCATCAAAATCATCATCGATACTAATATCCTCAAGAATCACATAATCCCGCTCCAATTCCTGATTCACATACCCGGACGGCGCATAGTCGTTCACGGAAACAAGACCCAGCTCAACCATCCTTTCAACCATCTTCCTCTCAACCTCAAAATTCCGCTCCCATATCACCCTCTTCCCTTCCCGCATCTCCACATGCTCTCTCATTTTAACCTCATCCATCGGCATCAACAAAACACTATCCCCATACCTCACTCGAAGCCTACCGGTCACATTCTTCCCCGTAAACTCCATGCTCAACGGATCAGCCTTCTTGATCTGAAAATGCGCCACCGCCTTATCCCCCTCCCTTCTCTCCGTTTCCACCAGCGCCGGCGTCGGCAACTGCGCCGTTCCCCCCACCAACAACTCATCCGTCACCCCCTTCAAATAATTCGCTGGAATCACTGGCCCCGCCTTCCAGGCAATCAACATCTCCGCCCCATACCCGCTGCTCAACATACCCATCGTCGCACTCTCCTCCCTGATATATCGCAGCGGTATCGTAGGAATCATGACCATTCCCCCATTCCCAAATTTTAAATTCGGCCTCATCTCTCCCTTATCCGTCATTTCCCAAATCGGCTCCACATCTTCCTCTTCACCCACCACAATCCGCTCATACTTCATCGGAACATGATAACGCCTGGCAGCATTCGATCCTTCGATCTCACTACCATAAATCATACGCCCGCTCTCCTGCGCCAAACGCAGCAGCTCGTCAAAGCCTCTTCCCTTCAAAACCAAATCCCCCCAACGGTATTCACTCCCAAGCAGCATGTTATGTTGCGCCACAATCGGAATATCCTCCGTCACAAAATACTTCGGTATCCTCGATAAATCCGTGCTCGCCCTCGTTTCGGAAATACTGAAACCACCATCCTTCCGCCTTGTCCCCACGCGCAACCGAAACACATAACCCCGGTCATAAACATCACGCTCAATACAATACGCCAAAAACCGATTCTCAGGCTTCTCCTTCGGTGTTTCCACCCCCTTCCTCGCCAACTGCTCCGCCGCCTTCACCTCATTCAACCACTTCGTCACCGCAACCGGCATGGTATTCACCTTCGTAAAACTAGTCCCGGAAATCTCCGCCGCCATGAACTCCAAAACCGCCGCCGAATGCTTGCACGCATACTCCACAGGACAGGAACACGCCGTATGCAAATCCCAACGCTTTCGTTCGCGAGAAATCGCAATCAACAGTCGGTAAGGCTCTTTCGATGACCCTGAAACCACCGCATTCACTAACGTCAAATCCGCATTTACCGGATTTTTAATCTGCAATCCACGAATGATCTCTGACGATACATACGACGCGGAGCGCTGTAGCGTCGCCGTATGAAAACTCCGCTTCCAAACTCCACTCACCAGCCATTCCCTCAATTCACCATCCCTAGCGATTAAAGAATAATCATTCTGCATAATCAGGAAACCACCATATTCAAAATCTTCCCAGGAACATAAATCACCTTCCGGATCTCCTTCCCTCCCGTAAATTCCTGAACTTTCGCGGACTCCATGGCCATCGCCATCGCCACCTCCTGCGTCGCATCCATCGCCATCCATAACCGATCCCGCAACTTCCCGTTCACCTGCACTACCAGCTCACACTCCGTTCGGATCAATGCCTGCTCATCATAAGTCGGCCACTCCTTCTCTGATACATAGCCACCTTCCAATCCGAAATGATTCACCAATCTCTCATGAATCTCCTCGGAAAGATGCGGAGCAAACGGATTCAGAACAGTTAGGAAATCCAAAAACTCCTTCAACGGCACAGGCCCCGCCTGTGTGAACGCATTCGTACAAATCATCATCTGCGAAATCGCCGTATTGAAACTCAGCTTCTCAATATCTTCCCCCACCTTCTTGATCGTCTCATGCACCACCCGAAGCAGCTCCTTATCACCACATGCTTCTTTCGTGATCTTCGCGGAAACTCCACCACTCTCATCCACCGCCAGCCTCCACACCCTCGCCAAAAAGCGCGAAACACCCTCCACGCCCTTCATCTGCCAAGGCTTCACCTGCTCCAACGGCCCCATAAACATCTCATAAAGACGCAATGAATCCGCACCATACTCCTTCACCACATCATCCGGATTCACCACATTACCCCGCGACTTCGACATCTTCTGTCCATCCTCTCCCAAAATCAGACCCTGATTCACCAAGCGCTGAAACGGCTCCGGCGTGCTCACATGCCCAAGATCAAACAACACCTTGTGCCAGAACCGCGCATACAACAAATGCAACACCGCATGCTCGGTTCCGCCCACATAAAGATCCACCATCCCCGGCTTCTCACTCGTCCAATAACTCTCCGCCTCTTTGGAAATAAAACGGTCCGAATTACTAGGATCACAGTAACGCAGGTAATACCAACAAGAACCCGCCCACTGGGGCATCGTATTCGTCTCACGAACAGAGCCATCAGGCAACTCTACCCAACCACGAGCCTTCGATAAAATAGGCTCTGGCGATCCGGACGGCTTGTAATCATCCAACGGCGGAGCCAACAAAGGCAAATCCTCATCAGCCACCCCATGATGCCGCCCATCTTTCCAAAAAATCGGAAACGGCTCACCCCAATAACGCTGACGGGAAAACAACCAATCCCGCAATTTGAACTGAACCTTTCGCTTACCCTTTTCGTTAGAAACCAACCAATCAATCATCTTCGCCTTGGCTTCAACTGTAGGCAGCCCATCAAGGAAACCGGAATTCACCGCGATTCCATACGCCGTATAACCCTGCCACTCGGAATCATCTAATGGTTGAACCACTTGCTTGATCGGCAACCCATACTTCTCCGCAAACTCAAAATCCCTCTCATCATGCGCCGACACCGCCATGATCGCCCCCGTCCCATATCCCATCATCACGTAATCTGCGATCCAAACTGGAATCTCCTCCCCATTCACCGGATTCACCGCATACGCTCCCGTGAAAACACCCGACTTATCCTTATTCAAATCTCCCCGATCCAAATCAGACTTCGATGATATGGATTTCTGATAGACTTCAACGATCTCCTTTTGTTCGGCGGTAGTGATTTCAGCAACCAGCGGATGCTCCGGCGCGAGAACCATATATGTCGCACCAAACAAGGTATCAGGACGCGTAGTAAAAACCTCTACTTGAGAGTTAAAATTTAAAATTTGAAATTTCACTTCCGCCCCCTCACTCCGCCCAATCCAATTCTTCTGCAAAAGCTTGATCCCCTCCGGCCAATCGAGCGTATCAAGCTCATCGATCAATCGCTGCGCATACTTCGTAATCCGCAACATCCACTGCCGCAGCGGTCTCCGCTCCACCGTGTGCCCTTTCGATTTCCACTCCTCCACCTCCTCATTCGCAAGCACTGTACCTAAATCCGGCGACCACCAAACCGGCGTATCCGCTACAAATGCCAAACGCACCCCATCGATCTCTTCCCGACTCCATCCCTTCTCCTCAAGCTCGGAAATCGGCCTCGCCCGATTCGTCTCCTCACAAAAATAAGAGTTATAAATCTGCAGGAAAATCCACTGCGTCCACCGCACATATTCGGGATCCGTCGTCGCGATCTCCCTCTCCCAGTCATAAGCAAAACCCAACGACTTCAACTGCCGCCGGAAAGTCTCTATATTCGCAGCCGTCGTAATCGCAGGATGCTGCCCCGTCTTGATCGCATACTGCTCCGCCGGCAAACCAAACGAATCATACCCCATCGGATGCAAAACATTAAACCCCCTCATCCGCTTATAGCGCCCGATGATATCCGTCGCCGTATATCCCTCAGGATGCCCCACATGCAATCCCGCACCACTCGGATACGGAAACATATCCAACACATAATACTTCGGCTTCGCTGCATCAAAACCCTCGTCCCCCGGATTCGGTGTTCGGAAAGTCTTCTCCTCATCCCAACGATTCTGCCACTTGGTTTCAAATTCGCCGAACGGAAATGGTTTGTGTGTTTCTGACATAGCCTGCAATTCGCCGGAAACTTGCGGGATACCCAGCCCATTGAAAAGAAAAACCCTCACGTCTTAGCGTTCAAAATCTCTACCCAAAAAATAATGTTAAAATGAGACTCATGATTCCAATTTCAATTAAGTAGCATCGCAAAAACCAATTGCCAGAAGATTTTTTATCAAAGGGTGTAGCCCCATGCAATGTGTCACCATGCGATGTTGTCTTGGAATCTTGTGATGGTCTCCAAATCATACGCTCTTGCTGGTTATTTGTTACGGTAAATCACAATTTCGTATATATTTTCATTATAAAATCTGATACTAAAGTTTTTATAGTTTAAAGTCTTGGAATATTCTGATGTAACTGTAGTGCTATCTGGAGTTCCTAGCTTATTTATGATATCTTTCACTGAATCTTTAGAATTAATATTGAATGGAGGCGCACCCTTGTATATAAATTTTTCATCTCCTATATTTGATACTCGAATAATAATGTATAATTTGTTGTTATTTCTTTGCTGCAAGTAAACCCCATTGCCGCCACTCCATGATCCAAGACGTTTATGATTTTTAATAATTCCAAGTTTACGTATTAGTTCTGCTGCCTCAGTCTCATCAGGACTTTTACCGAGCAAAAGAAAGTAATCTTCAAGAGCAAAGATACTACTTTCTTCTTTCTCTTTCTTATCATCGTATTCGTTCGAACTGATCGAGTTCGGATCGCTCTCACAGCTTACTAACAAGCAATAAGTAAATATTACTTTAATGAGATCATGCACTACGGAGTGATTTTTTACTCTATTTACCATAAGTTCCTGTGCAGCACTGATAACACCATACTAATTCACTAAAATCTTCAAAGCCTTTCTCCCATTCAGCGATTGTACGTTTGTAGTATTTTGGATGATTGTTAACAGGATCATCGGGAAAAATATCTCCTTTTCCATCTCTATTTCCATCTGGATTATATAACAAGTCCGCACCCCACATCATGCCGTCAGCACCTAAAAATCCATAATCCATATTGACGTATGTTACTTTCTCACCTACATCATTAATCTCTTCAGGCTTCTCGCTATGATCCCAATTTGATAAATCTGCTCTACCATCGGAGCCGTAACTCACGTCTGGTTTCCCATTCTTATTAATATTGTTGTAAAATTGAATTGAGTAAATACCTGGGTTCGGACAAACACCTGCATCTTTATTAAGTTTAGCTACCTTTTCTGCTTGCTCTCTAGTTTTGTAGCATCTTTTATTGTCTGGCTCTTCACTTAATTCTACACAAGTTACTCCAATACAGCCTCTAGCTAAGTTATCATATACCCAACTGTATTGCTCGTCTGTAAGGTTATTGTTTCTTTCTCTGAATTCTTTTAGCCATTTATTAAAAGATTGTCCCAAACGTTCTTCCGGCGGTTGAGGAAGATGGGGGTAGGCGAAAGGTCTAATATTTCTCTCAAGCCCTAATGTATCAAATCCGTTTACTCCATCATTCCCAACGAACCCATACTGGTTAATTCCACCCATTTCCCCGATAGGGTCGCGCGTAAGCCATCTGCCAAGCTGTGGAGCGTAATTGCGGTATTTGTATAAGTAGAAGTTTGTGAGGGGGTCTTGGCGGCGGGTGTTCCAGGTGACTGGGTTGTTGATGGCGGTGGTGGCTAAGTTGGTGCCGGTTGGGGAGTAGGTTTCTTTTTCACCGTAGGCGGTGTAGCGGTAGTATTCTAGGATGTCGCCTGAGTCGTCGCTTACGGCAGTGACGTGATCTAGGTAGTTTTTGTGATACCACTCGATCTCAAATTTACTGCCTTCCACCGCTCTTGCGCAGACGGCATTTAGGCGTCTAAAATCGCAAAATATGTCGTTTTGGATGCACGCTTGGCCGGCTCCGTGGGTATATTCGGCGTTTTCGCTGTGTCCCCACCAGATGAGGGCTGTTTTGTTGGTTCCTTGTTTGCGGATGACTTGGCGCCCGAAAGCATCGTAGCGGTATTCCACGTCTTGGCTGCCTACTATGGCTTTGTGTAGGCGGTTGTCTTGGTCATATTCTAGTTCGTAGGCTATTCCGGCGTGGGTGAACTCCAAGAGGTTGCCTTTGGTATCCTGAGTTGTGGCGTTGCCGCTGATGCTGTTCAGTTCATCGGCGGGGCTATGAATACGGTTTTGGATGGTGCCGTCAAGGACGGTGAATGACCAGTTCCCAGCTTCGTCGAATGTCCATGTCTGGCTTTGGCGGGCGGTAGTTCCTGTGCCTTGTGGGAAGCCGGGGCGTTGCCAGTTGTTGAGACGGTTTCCGGCATCGTAGGCTGCGGTGAAGCTGGCGTTGGGCAAGGTGCCGGCGGTGCCGGCGTAGGTTTCTTGGGTGATTTGTTTGTCCTCGGCGTATTGGTAGGCGGTACTTAGGGCGGGGAGGAGTGTGTTGCCGTCTTTGACTTGATCACTGGTGCGTAGGTTATCAAAGCGGTTGAAGGTGATTTCACGTGAGAGGCCGTTGCTGTAGCTTTCTTCTACGAGGCGTCGGGCGGGATCGTGGGTTTTTGTTACGATGAGCTGGCCTTCATAGTGGACAGTGCTGACTAAGTATCGTTCGTCGTATTGGTAGCTGGCGAATTTACCATCGGGGTAAGTGTGGCTGATGGGGCGGTTGCCCTCGTCATAGGTGCGGCTGCTGGAATATGTCCGGCCATCGACAACGAAGGATTCGCTAAGTGGCCAGGAGTCCGACGCGTAGGTATGCTGGGTGGTGATGGCGTAGCGGCCTTTAACGCTTTCCGTGATGCGGCTGGCGGCATCATAAGTAAAGGTATCCGTTGATTCCAAGGTGGTGCCAGTGTTGCGGTATTCTCTGGCGGTGAGCCGCCCAGCGAGGTCAAATACCGCTTTCGTGGTATCGCCTTGTTGATCGGTTTTAATACTCAGTCTTCTTAAAGCATCGTAGGTGTAAAGGCAAGTATCCGCTCCGCTACTGCCGGGCATGGTTTTGGAGATTCGGAGGTTGCGGATATCATACGTCCAGCTTCGAGTTGCGCCTTTGCCGTCGGTGAGGGTGAGGAGGTAATTGTTTGCATCGTAGCCGTACGCGGTGGTGAGGTTGTTGGGATCCTCGGTGGAGGATAGGCGGTCTCTTATGTCGTAAACATGCGTGGTTGTGTTGCCTTCGGCGTCGGTGGAGGTGAGAGTGGCGTTGTGGGCGTTGTAGGTGGTGGTGCGGGAGGTGTTTTCGTCGGCTTCTTGGAGGTCGGCACACTCGGTTTCCCGGTTGAGGTTGTCGTAGGTGCAGTTTTGGCCGAGGCCGTTGGGGTCGCGGGTGATGAGGGAGTTGCTATTGGCATCATAAGCACGACCCGTAAGGAAACCGGCGGCGTCTTCCATGAGTAGGGTGCGGCCTGCGCCATCTGTGTAGCTGATGCTTTCATGACCTAGTGCATCGGTGGCGACGGTGGTAAGTAGGTCTCCGGGTAATGGGATTTCGGTAAGGTGTGTGGGGGTCAAGGCTCCTGCAGGTAGCATTTCATCGTAGCGTTTGGTTTGGATGTGGCCTTCGGGGTTGATGGTCTTGACGATGCGGCCCAGCCCGTCCTGGACGGTGACGCTGGTTTCGCCTTCGGGGTTGGTGACGGCGGTGGCGTAGCCGTTGGCGTTTGCGTTGAATGTGACGCCGCGTGTGGCGAGGGCGGTGATTTGGGCGGCGTAGGTTTGATCGATGCCTATGCCGTCGGTGAGGTTTTCATCGTATTGGATGGTGGTGGTGAGGCCTTCGGTGGTGTTGTTGGCGATGGGGATTTCACCGGTGCCGCCGCAGCAGGAGCCCTCGATATCACCGAGGGGCTGGAGCCATGCGGTGCGGTGGGTGGGGCGGTCGAGGCCGTCGAAGCGTGTGGTGGTTTCCTGCAAGGTGTCCTGATCGTCGGGGTCGTGCCAGTCGGCGGGGATGGTGCCGCCGGTGGATGGGTCGGCGCTGACGGTGGCGGTGTGGACGGGGTTGCCTTTGGCATCGGTGTTCTGGATGGAGGTGGATTGGCCGTCGCGGTCGATGTAGGCTTGGAGGCGGCGGCAGCAGATGTTCCAGAGGGTGAGGTCGGTGTTGCCTCGGAAGTCGGTATGGGTTTTCTTGGTGCCGTCTAGGTTGTAGGTCCAGGATTGGGTGGCCTCGAGGGTGGGGTGGTCGGCGGCGACGGTGTGGGTGGCGCGGAGGTTGCGGCCGGTGTAGGTGTAGCGTTCGACAGCGCGGATGGGGTCTTCGTTTTCGTCTTCCTCGGCGAAGTGGCGGGGCATGCGGGTTTCGATGATGTTGGAGGCGTCGTCGTAGTCGGTTTCGGTGAGGCGTTCCTCAGGGAGGGTGATGGCCTCGAAGCTGCGGAGAGTGCGTCCGAGGGCATCGTAGAGGCGGAGGGTTTCGATGCCGCGTGGGTCAGTGGTGGTGAGGGTTTGGCCTTCGGCGTCGATGAGGCGGTCGCTGATTAAATAGGGGGCGTTGGGGGTGAGGTTGCGGGTGAGGTTTTTCAGGAAGAGGTCGCGGGCGTCGGTGTAGGTGACTTGGTGGATGCCGCGCAGGGTGATTTCTTCGCCGTTGGTGAGTTCGATTTCGCGCTCGATTTGCTGGGCGGTCTGAGAGGAGGTGTTGGAGAAGGCGGGGACGGTGCCTAGGCCGTTGGGAACGGTCTCGGTGACGGTGCGGGTGATGCGGTCGTTCTGATCGTAGAGATAGAAGGTGCGGCGGCCATAGGCATCGGTGGAGGAGCGGCGGCGGCCTAGGATGTCGATTTCCAATGTGGAGGTGAGGGCGGTATTGGCATCGGCGTGGCGGGTGGTGGCGATGAGACGGTTGCGGTAGTCGTATTGATATTCGGTTTTTTCACCACGGTTGAGGCAGGTGGATTTGAGGCGGGTGCCGAGCAGGTATTGGCAGGTCTCGGTGATTTCTTCGGGCAGTCCGGCGGCGCTGCGGGTGAGGATGATGCGGTCTGCGGCGTCATGAACGTATACGGTTGCGTTGCCATTGCGGTCAGTGCGGGAGATGACGAGGTTGGCTTTTGTGCCGGTGCCGTAGGTGGTGACTTCGGTGGAGGTGTCGGCGTAGTTGGTGGTGGTGTGGCGGGAGCGGTTGTCGTAGGCGAAGGTGACGAGGCGGCCTTGGGGGTCGGTGGTGGTGGCTAGGCGGCCTGCGCCGTCCCATGTGAGCTGGGTTTCGGGGCGGGTGCCGCCTGCGAAGTCTGCGGAGTGGATGATTTTTAGGGGGAAGTTGTTAGAATTGTATTGGTAGCGGGTGTTGTGGAGGTCGGGGAAGTCGGCATCGTAGAGGGGATCGCGTTTTTCGGTGACGAGGCCTTGGGCGTTGTAGAGGTATTCCGTGGTGGAGGCGGAAGGGGTGCCGAAGCCGCGGGTGACTTTGGTGATGTTGCCCTTGATGTCGAAATCGCGCTTGGTGACGCGGCCCAGGCGGTCGGTGACGAGGATGGGGGCGTCGAATTGGTTGTAGAGGTAGGTGGAGGCGGTGCCGTCGGGTTTTTCGGAGCGGGTGATGCTGAGTGTGACGGGTTGGCGGGTGGGGGTGATGATGATGCGTCCCCATGCGTCGATGCGGATGGTTTCACGGAAGTTGTTGCCGTTGGTTTTGGTTTTGACGGTTTTCCTCTCGAAGCTTTCCGGGCCGGTGGTCATGGCGAAGAAGTCTTCCTGGAGTTCTTCGGGGCCGTAGTTGGAGAAGAGGGATTTTTCTTCCGAGAGGCCTTTGGTGGCTCCGGTGATGTGGAGTTCGACGGTGGATTTGCCGCCGTTGTAGTAGAGCCATTTGCCGTTTTCATCAATGCGGTTGGCGTAGGTCATTTCCCCTGCCCCGTTGTCCACGCGGCGTGTCAGTCCGGTGGTGGTGGAGACGGTGGTGCCGTTGCTGAGTTTGCCGGTATTGCCGGAGATGAAGGCTTTGACGACGCGGTCGCCGGCGGGGGCGGTGGCATTGTAGAGTTCGGTTGCCCAGAAGCCGGTGGTGGTGTTGCGTGTCCAGGTTTCGGTGGAGGTGCTGCCGTCGGGGTGGTTGACGCTGCTGAGGACTTTTCCGTAGAAGCTGAGGGTGGCGTAGTTGTAGGTGGTGAACTGGCCGTCCGGGTGGGTGATTTTGGAAACGAGGTAGGTACTGCCCTGAAGCTGATATTCAAAGAGGAGTTCGCGGCCGTAGGGATCGGTGATTTTGGTGCGGCGGAAATATTCGCTGATGGTGGGGACGGTGGTGCCGAATGCGGGCTGGGCATCGATGTATTCAACGGTGGTTAGGTTGCCGTTGCGGTCTGCGAAGGCGACGGGGCGTGCGAAGACGGTGTTGTCGCTGCGGCAGATGAACTCGAAGTGGGTGCTTTTTCCGTTGGCCTCAAGCAGGACACCGGTGTGGGCGAGGTCGCGGCTGGCAGCGGCGGTGATGGGGTTGCCGGTGGCGTCGAAGAGGGTGAGGCCGTAGGCGGTGCGGGCGGCTCCGTTGGGCCGCCATGTCTGGGTGTCGCTGGCCCAGTTCATCTGCTTGGAGGACATGATGGAACCAGCCTCGTTATAGTCGTTGACGACGGAGAGCATCCAGCCTTTTTTCCACTTGAGACTGACATCGTATCCTGCGAGGCCGGAGGTGCGTCCGAAGGAGGAGTTTTCGACAGTGAAGCGGCTTTGAAAGTGGCGATTGACTTTGACGGAGGCGAGGCCGCCGCCGCCGCCGATGCCGGTGTCGGTGCCGCAGGTGCCGCAGCCGGGGGTGGAGGAGGGCAGGACGAAATCCATGGTCGGGACGTGCATTTCCAAGCGCCCGTTGTGGACGAAAGCACCGAAACCGCCAAAGAGTGATTTGACCACCTCGTTGTCATCACATTCTTTTTGTGAGTTCGCTTCCTCGTTGGCTGCGGATTCGCCGGGGCTTTTTTCTTCGCCGCAGGTTTTGCATTCTTCTTCGTTGATGTGGCCGTCGTTTTTGCATCCGCCATAGCCGTCGGCATAGAGGTTTTGACTGTTGTTCAACTCGGCGAAGGCGGAGAGAGATAGGGCGGCGGTGGTGAGGCAGAGGATGGCTTGTGATGTGATCGGCTTCATGGGAGGATCAGGGATTTGGTATTAAGGATTTGGTGGTGGTGATCTTGGACTTGAGGCGGGGAATTTCGCCTTTGAGATGCTCGGGTTGCGGCAGGCCTTCGAGCGCGGGCAATGACGGGCTGACCACCTTGATGCGGATGCCCTGAGTTTCGATGGCGGCCTGTGAGTAGATGGTGATGTCGCAGTCGGCGACGGCATCTCCGATGCTGACCCATGTGGTTTTGGCGATGCCTTGGGAGTCGGCTTTCAATTCGATGAGGGAGAGGCCGTTGCGGAAGGCTCCGGCGGTGTCGGAGGAGAGATAAATGGTGTCATCGGGGCGGCACTGGAGCACGATGGGCACTGGTAGGTGGATGAGCGTGTAGTAGGGATCGGGAGTGAGCAACTTGACAGGGGTGGCGGTCTTGCGGTCGCCGAATTTCATGGAAGCGATGGCCTTTTCAATGCGCTCCATTTCGGCGATGTCGCCTGCGTCGAGTACACGTGGCTCAAAGGGCGGGTGGCTCGCCATTTCGAGATGGGTTCCGATCTGCTGCAAGGTGGCGAGGAGTTTTTCCTGAGCGGGCGGGTGCTCGGGGCTGTCGGCCGGAAGGGCGTTGAGCGTGTGGATTTGTGTGCGCAGGATGCCGAGCTGTTGCTGGATTTGTGGCCACTGCTTCCTGAGGTCTTCGTCGGGCGTGATCTCGCCTGCGGTGACTTTTCTGTGGTATTCCGCCTGCTGGGCTTGCAGGGCTTTGATGCGGGACTGGATTTCTTCGACCTGAAGATCGGGAAGACCTGACTCAACCTCCTTGGGAACATTATCTTGGGCACGTCCTAGTGATAAGGACAAAACCACGCAACACAATGTCGCAAAAGAGTAGTAATGCCTTGAAGTGATTTCCATAAAATCATGGGCATTATGGATTATTAAGATGAGTTCTCGTCAAGAGATTAAATGAAACAATTCAAACTCACTTTTTTTTTAGGGGTAAGTTATCTACTCTTTCTTCTCCGCAATCTTAGCCAGCAACCCCTTCAAATGCGCCACATATTCCGCAGCGCCACCTTCGATCTCACCCAAATCACCACTCAGCTTCTTACCCTCTGCATCCAACAAAAAAATCGTCGGATAAGCCTCGATACCGAACTCCTTGTCCAACTTCTTGTTCTGCTCCTTCAACTCCTCACTCTGCTTATCCTTGTTCTCCTTCTTCTTGGGATAATCAATCTCCAACA
>JBGSRM010000011.1:0-5272 GCA_041737575.1 Akkermansiaceae bacterium | reverse complement strand
TCTTCGTGAGTTGTGAAGTTGAACGCGGAACGGACTTGCCCCAAGATGCCCATCCTCGCCGTATAGCCCTCGAAAGTCACTTTGCCGATTGAACTCATTCGAGCACGTCTGGGTTACCCACTAAATTCTCAGGAGCGCCGGCTTTTTTCATGAGCATTAAATCTATCAACAGTAAATTCTCATCTCAACCAACGGCTTCTTAGAACCACTCCACAATGCTCAGAGAAAAGCCAAAACGGCTGCTTTTACTGATTCTATTTTTCTTGGCGACGGTTTCGAATTCTAAAGACCGTCCAAAGCATTGTTATCGTGAGAGTGAAGCCAAGCGCCCCATAGATAAGCCAGGAGTGATTTTTGAACTCATACCATTTTCCCTGGATTGCATCGAATTGTATTTGATTTATATGATCACTTGCCAACTTTTGTAATCTTTGTTTTTGCTCTTTGACCTCTGTTTCAAGTTCGTCAACGTTTTCAAAAGCGAGAGACTGCTGTGACAAGTCTGAATCCTTGAGCTGTTTTAGGATCATCTGAGCTTCAGCCTCTGGGATAAATCGCGAAGAAGTCCGCACGGGATTTGAATCCACTCCGTCAACCTCGATAAAAATCGCGCAACGCCCATTGCCGGTAAATTGGGTGACATTTTCTTCACGGCTAATCAAAAACAACCGCTGACCCTTATACTCGCGACTTATTCCAGCTTGATCTTGGATCACAGGGGCACCTGGGACGATTACAAATGAGTTAATCATCTTCATCTGATGCAACTGTGAATGCAATGGCTTCTTTCTCATGAGGTTTATCACATCAAAAGTCTCCCAAGATGATGGCAATTCTTTTTTTTCCTCAAACACCTGAAACATCAACATCCTTTCCAGAAACTGACACGATCTAAGTTGCGCGCTTCTCTTTGTAGAACCAGTCGCATAACCATGAAAAAAAATAACTGAAAATGCAATTAATACTAATATTCTCATTTTTTTGACCATTTTATTGATATTCTAAATCTATGAATAGATTTTGGAGAAAAGACAAATTCTTCGGGATTGTTGGGGTCGGTCCCACCTTCACGCATCAGACCTCCCTCAGCGTGATCTTCATCTCCGATCTCGTCCGTTCCCGGTTGGTGACCTATTTCATGAGTGGCTGTAGCAGTGATATACTTTTTAAGAAGCACCAGTGCCTTCGCCGCCACTTGAGGATTGACACCTTGATCCGCCACTAATCGGAAATCACTATCGAATTCTTCGCGGCAGGATTCAACAAATACCGTTGAGTGCTCATAATTTCCAAAAACTCTTGTGCCGCCCAATACTGGTAGTTCGTCATTTGGATCTCCATCGTCAGCATAGCCGAACTGATAAGCTGCTGTCAGCTGGGAAATCCACAAAGCGTCTTTCTCTGTCAGGTCTTTCGAATCATTTACTACTGTAAAATATTGCAGATTGTCATTAGGCTCGAATGGAACGAATTTCCTGGGATTGAAGGTTCCAGCATCAACCACTTCAATAAACGAGGGCTTAAAAAAGTCTTTCATAAATGAATCGACCAAATCGTTGCGAGGCAATGGGGCCGAGTCTAAACCAAAATCATCGTCGTCATAAAGTCGGAATCCTGATCCAAGTGGCACATTGCTCAAGTCACCCGAAACGGTTACTAAATTTGTATTTCCAAAAGTCGAAGTCCCGATGACATTTCGTTCGATACTCTGCACGATCATCCGCCCTTTTTCAAGATTTGAGAAACTACTCTGATCTGTAATGGTCGGAATCCCAAGTGTGGTGTTGGTTCCGTCACTAAGTTTTGTTAGAATGACCGGTGAACCTAAATCATAGCTCAAATCGTTCCTTTTATAGCCAAAAGAGTCCATGGGAATCGCAGCCATCGAATCATTCTCGACCCACAGCCTTCTCCAGACGGTCAGCAGGGGGGATGCGGGAGCGCTTCCGTTTTGATGGAGTTCCGGGCCAAGGTACTTTGGCGCAGCGGGATTGGATGCTTGAACGCCATCATACATGTCCTCATCAATCAGGGATGCGACTACACGGTAGTTGTTGCCCGGCTGCATTCCTACCTTGAAGATGAATTTCGCTTTGCCTTCGGCATCGATGACTCCTTCCGCCTTGTTGGTTCCCCACGCCGATCCAGTCCAGAATTGGCCCGTTTTTGGAGTGTTGAGGTAGTCGTTCAAATTGTCGTCGCCTGATTTCCCGTTTGTATCAATCACGGGAGTCGTAGAACTTTCTTCGTGGTCAAAGTCTTCTGAGGTGCTGTCGTCCACATCGAAGGCTTTGACGAAGACGGCTTTGCCCTCATAAGCTGGTGACGTTTGAATCCTGACCTCGAGTTTATGTCTTATTTCCGTGTCATCTGGATTTTTGTAGTCTGGAAATACCTTGTTACCATTGGCTTTCATCGTCCACGGGTCGATGTGGGTTTCCACATTGTCGAACCCGTCGACGGCTTTCCAACTGACCACCGTAGGTTCGTTCCGAAGTGAAACGGTCGAGTATGTCCACTTGGAAAAGTCCATAGTTTCCATATAAGCTGGATCTTGAATTTTGTATGGATTGAAGACGTCAAGATCGACCGACTCCCAATAATTACCCTCATTGCTGGCACAGTTAATTTGCACGACTGCCTTTGTAAGGGTCTCGGAGTGATGTATGATCGCCGGAGATCCAAACCGATCCATTTGAGAGTTCGTTTGCTGAACGAGTAGCTGGAACGGCTTTTGATAGTTTTCGGAAGGCGCAAAGTACTCGTATTCGAATGGATTGGATGGATTGAAGCGAACCCAGCGCCAGCTGAGCCGCTTAAGTCGTGCGTCGTAGCCTTTATTCGCATAGGGCGCATCTCCAGGGTCCGAAATGATTCCATCCACAGTGAAATTGCCTTTAAGAAAATAGTTCCGTATCGTTTCGGCAGCACTGGCGTCGCCCGAAAAACTTCGATTGTTTTCCACTCCGTTGAGAGGCCCGTATTCTTTTGATGGCTGCTCTTCCCATGCCAGCGGCTTGACATGGCTATTCCAAAACTGTGGATAAGTCACCTGATCAGAAACTTTTTGGCGGTATGTGCTCGTGATGGTTTCAGTCCCGCTGCGGACGACTTGCTCGTCTTTCATAATCGACCACGGCGTCGTTTCGGTGAAGGTAGTGACTATTTCTGTGGGACTGATTGTCGGACCCACTTTTGACACTGTTCTCTTTCCTACGTTTAAGATTTCGCCGAGTCCAAGCTCCACCTGATGATTGAATTGCCAAGTTGCTAACGAAACCCCACTTACGAGCGAAACGGGCTGTATGCCGGTCGGGACCCCATTGCTGAGGAACCTTCTGGTATTGATATGGTTGCCGTCGGTGATTTCGGTAAATTGGTAAGAACCAGTGACAGAGTATTCTTCTGAGTTTTGATAAGTGAGGTAGCGTGCCGTGCGGTCAGCTCCACTTAAGACTTCAAACCCGAAGCTGGACGGCATGATATGGGACTCCTGCTGAATCTCAAACACGACGCTGTAAATGTGATTGTCGGGCTCTCCGTCACCGTCGTCGTCTACGGAAGGATCAGTTCCTGAGTTGATTTCAGATCCATCGCTAATTCCGTCATTATCTGTATCTGAAAAGTAGGGGCTGCTGCCTAAAAGATGTTCCTCGCTGTCTGTCAAGTTGTCTTGATCGGTATCGTAGTCGGAAATCGCGACTCTCAGGAACAGACGGGGAGAAGATCCGCCTTCGTCTTGATCCAACTCGAAGCCTGCTTCAATGGCCTCACCTTTGCCAATTTTAGGTTCACTGGCGGTAAGCCAACTTCCGGCCGTGAGATCGAAGGAGGACTGGAGGGTATATTGTTTGCCGACAAGGGTCGGCCAAGTGATGGTGACGGCTTCCGGAGTGTCGATTGCTAGATCGCCATTCATGTCAGTGGTGTAGACTACCGGGAAGTGGGTGACTACCGGGCGGACGCAGCCGGTGGGTGGGCTCCCATCGTTGGGATCAGTGCCGGCGGCGGCTTCGGTTACGTTGGTCCAGCCATCGCCGTCGAGATCGGCTTGGGGATCGAAGGTGTCAGGGAATAGATTGCCGTCGTTGTGGATTTTTTCCCAAAGATCGCTCAAGCCGTTGTTATTCGTATCGACGATGGCGTGGCCAGAGAGGGAGCCCAGAAGCCAGAGACAAGAGACAATGATGAGCACAGAGTGGGATGCTCCGGCGGCTGACCGGCGCAGGATGTTCCGGCTAAGGCTGCGAAGTGGATTCATCGTTTGGCCTCCTTTGCGGCGGTGGCAGGTTTGCCCTCGATGCGCCAGTAGTTGAGGGTGATGTCTTTGGGCTGGGGTGGGTTTGCTTTGAGGTGGGCTTCGCGTTCGAGGCGGGCGCGTTCGCGTCCTTCGAAGGCGGATTTGAGGCGGGCGTGTTCGTTGTTGTAGAGATCGTGCAGGGCTTGGATGGGGGCGAGGTCTTCGGCGGCGGGTGCAGCGCCGATGATTTCAAAACTGGCCTTGCCGTCCGGAAATGCTGGTGGAGCGGTCGCGCCGTAGGGTTTCAATCGTGCGGTCTTGATTTGGCTCATGCTTTCGACATCGGCGTAGCCCCAGCCCATCAGCATGGAGTGGGTGGTGCCGGTGGCGTCCGCAAAGGCATGGATACCGGAAATCAGGCCGAAATCGGCGGAGGACCAGAAGGTGATCGTCTGCCTTGATCCTTCCGGCCAGCAACGGACGAGCGCGCGCGGCGGAGTGTCCTTCGAACGGAAAACCGTCGCGCTGATAAAAGCCATTTTCGTGTGCGGGTTGTCTTCGCGGTAGGCGGCAGCCCTTTCGCGGAAAGTGGCCTGCACTTCCGACGAGAGCGGTCCGGCGGGAGCCGGGGGCGGAGGGAGGGCGATAGGCTTGATTTCCCGGACGGTGATGGTGCGTCCGCCTTGCCGGATGGATTTGGTTTTGAGCAAGTCCTTGACAGGGACGATGAACTTGGGTTTCGGCGGCTCGGGTGGCGGCGGGGTTCCGTCCGGGATTTTGCCGATGATGCGGGCGGTGGTGGGAGATGCCGCCGCTTCCTCGGACAAGGAATTTTTTGCGTCCTGAGAAAGAACGGGGAGGTAGCTAGCCATCAAGGCTAGGAATAGGAGTGGAATTGGTTTCATGGGGAAGGTTGGTGGAGTCCTTCCTGGTGGACGGGGAGTTAGAAGAGCCGTACTAGGACGACCGCAACGGCCTTTAGCCTTCCCCGTAGAGTCAGCCTGGACATGCGCCGCCGCCCCCCCGGCCTTT
>JBGSRM010000319.1:0-9458 GCA_041737575.1 Akkermansiaceae bacterium | reverse complement strand
CCTTCGAGGAGTTCGGGGACGCGGATGGTGAGGGAGGGGAGGTCGTTGCGGACGGTTTCGCCGCTGGTGAGGATGGCATCGACCTGGCTGCGGATGATTTGGACATCGGCGCGGGATGGTTCGTTGCTGAGCCATTGGCTTTCGCCGGGGGGGCGGGTGATTTTTCCATCGAGCGACATGGCGGATTTCCAGATGACCCATGGTAGTCCGGTGTGTTGGACTTTGGTGAATGGCCTGAGAATTTTCTCACACTCATCGCGGAGGATGCCGCTGGTGATCTCGATGCCGGCGTTTTGGAGAAAAGCATCGGCGGCACCGGCGTGGTGGGGATTGGGATCGGTGCAGGCGTAAACGACTCTTGATATGCCGGCATCGATGAGGCCGGAGGTGCAGGCGGGGGTGCGGCCGGAGGTGGAGCAGGGTTCGAGGGTGATGTAGGCGGTGGCGCCATTGGTGGATTCAGAGCCGTGAATTTGGTGGGCGGCGCGTATGGCTTCGATTTCCGCGTGGGGTTGGCCAGCCTTTTGGTGCCAACCGGTGGAGAGGAGTTGGTTGTTGTATACTATGGCTGCGCCAACGGGAGGATTGGGAGCGGTTTTTCCGATGCCTTTGCGAGCCTCTTGCAAGGCGATTTCCATCCATTGATCATCCGTCATTTCTGGGTGAGAAGATGTGGGTTTGGGGTTGTTTCGTCCAGCAAGTATGTTTTCTGCGGTTGCATGAAGTTGAGCGATGGTGCGTAATGGGTCTATGAAATCGATGCGTTTGCTCATCACGCTTGTGTTAGCGGCGGGTGTTGTGGGGTTTGTTCTTTGGAGAGGTTCCCGGACGATGGTGAGCGAGGAGCAATTGGTTGGTTATCAGCAGGCGGACAAGCCCTTGGAGACCCCGATGAATGGGGGACTTGATACGCGTTTTGCGATGCTTTCCGCATGGCAGGCGAATCAGATTCCGCTTATGTCCAGGATGGATACGCCGATGGGATCCGAGAATGGTGCGCTGGTGTATAACGCGCAGAAGTTCTGGGAAATGAATGAGAAGCGAGGCGGGCATCATGCCGGCGATGATTTGAACGGGATCGGGGGGATGAATACGGATTTAGGGGATCCGGTTTATGCGGCGGGGGATGGGCTTGTGGTGTATGCGGGGGAGCCTGCATTTGGCTGGGGAAACATGGTGATTTTGGCGCATCGGGATGATGGTGGGAAGCCGATCCGGACGATGTATGCGCATTTGGATGAGATCAAGGTTTCATGGGGAGTGTTGGTTTTTCGCGGTGATGTGGTCGGGACGGCAGGAACGGGGAATGACAATTACCCTGCTCATTTACATTTCGAGCTGAGCATCACCGATGGGATTCCGATAGGTGGAGGGTATCTCAAAGAACCTCTTGTGCGGCTGGATCCCGCATCTTTTATCGAGGAAAGGCACGATGCAGGGCCTGATGGGATATCATCCGCTCCCTTGCGATATGTGAAACTTTACGAAGACGAGCCTTGGACGAGTTTGGACATCAAAGGTGGGGAGAAAATGTTTGATTTGAGGGATTAGAGCGATGTTTCACCGGTCCCAAAAAGAGAGGACTGATCGATGTCATCGGCTATTTTTTCAAGCTGCCATTGGCGATCTATGTTGAGACGGATTGTGGCGATGTGTTTGTGAGACCACTGATCGGGGCTAATCATAGAAAGTAGTCTGCGTCCACGGACTGTGTAGAGGTGATAGGTTTGGCCGATGATGGGTTCGAAGTTGATGTCGGCTTCGTAGATGAGTTTGTTCCAGTTGAAGTGGTCTATGGCCTGGAGGTAGGACTCGCGGATTTCGATGAGTTTTTGCTGGAGTTCACGTTCCACTTCGGAAACGCCTCTTGATTTGAAAGAGCTGAGGTCTGTGGGAATGATTTTAGGGCTCAGGGTTGAGACCGGATAGGGCATGAATGCGCTTGATACTTTATGTTCCGACATGATGAAAAATGCTGGGGCTTGCATCGTCGAGGAATGCCGCACCTGCAAATAAAAAAACCGGACATCCCGTAGGATGCCCGGCTGGGTTAATTACTGATTAAACTGAATAAGTTCCGATTATTGAAGCGGTGGCTTGATTGCAGGTGTGGCTCCATCCCAAACAGGGTTGGCAGATGTGAAAAGATCCGTGCCACCGATGCTGACAGTGCCTACTGTGGCACCAGCCGCGACTACCATTTTGATAGAAGACACGCTGTTGTCCATGCGGAGAACGACCAAGTTCTTGTCAAATGGAGCAGGATCAAGAGTCGATGCACCCGGAGTAAGGGGAGTAATAACCACAGGGCGGGCAGGGTTACCGGCGGAACTCAAACCTTCGGTTCCAATGGCAATATATCCGAAACCTACTTCTTTCGCTTTGAGGGCCTCACCATCCGTTGTGACGTTGCCGTCCGGTTTGACAGTGCCTCTAGCTTTGGCGTAGAATATTGCTTCCGATTGGGTGAGGTCTGCCTGCATGAGCATCTTGAAGTAGCCATTTGAGTCGGCTCCTGCCGTGCCTTTGATGGTAGCGGCGTTGTTCAAGAGGGCTAGTGAAGCCGTGCCGGGCAGGGAACCGTAGTCGTTGTCGAACTCCAGAAACGCCAATCCGATTTGGCGTGCGTTCGATGTGGCTTCTGTCTGGTCTGCTTTTTTACGTTGACGAATGACCATCGGTGCGGTGAGCGCAGCTAGTGCGGCGATGATGACGATCACGACGAGAAGCTCCACAAGAGTGAAGCCTCGGTTGTTTTTATTATTTGTTTTCATGGTTTTGGTTTTGGTTTTTTTGTTTTTATGGTGGGCTACTGCCCTTATTTATTTACCAAGAATTTACGCATCCTTGGGTTAGGTGAAAATACGACATGGGATGGGGGACGCAAGATGATAATTGGGCGGCGGAGTAGATTTTTGATTTTCACCCGGTGGGCACCCCGCCGGTTTCGATTTTTTTGAGGGTTTTCAGTTCACCGGGAGTGATGGGGTGGGGACCGGAGAACTCGATGGCTCTGGAAGAGCCGACCCCGCTGCGGCAAACGAATTGTTTGCGAGCTTCAGGATAGTAGAGGATGAGATAGCGGTTTCCGGATTTGCTGGTTTCAGCGAGGAAACGTGGAGTTCCCTGCATTTGCATGAAGGTGTAGAGGTCAGGGTAGTAGTTTGCGAGGGCAAGGAGGCGGCGGTTGCCGAGTGTGGGAGGATTTTCGCGGACAAACATGATGTGGTTGTTTGCCGCGGCATCTGTCATGCGTAACTCCAAGGACGAACCTGAGGGAACGCATGAAATGGCGGATGTGAGGGTGAGTAGTATGAGTCCGCAGGAGATGAATTTAAGCAGAGATTTTGACATGATGCGTTAGCGGAATGATAGCCCATGTCTGTCCTTTTCAATAATTCCTTGGATTTTTTTTGTATTGGGTCGGTTTCCTTCAGAATCGATAAAAATAGCGGTTTCGAGTGGGACGAGGAATTCGACGGCGGAGTTGATGCCAACGAGTCTGCCGTAGGCGTCCACGACGGGGCCGCCGCTGTCGCCGGGTTTGAGAGGGATGTCGATTTTGAAAGGTCGGTTTGCGGTGAATGAGCCTTCGGGTTCGAGGGGGGTTCTGAGTTTTCCGGGAGAGGTTTTGGAGCCTGTTGCGATTCCGCCGTGAATGACGGGATGACCGGGTGAAAGCCAGTTGTTAGGATCTGTCCATTCGTAGTGATAAGGTGTTTTGGCCTGGATGTGGAGAATGGCGATGTCATTGGCGTAGGAACGCCATACGATTCTGGCTTTGCGGGTGATGAGGCTGCCGCCATTGGCATAGATTATGAAAACATTTTTCCCAGGGGACTTGGCCAGGACGTGATCGGCTGTGAGGAAATAACCGTCGTCGGTGATAGGTGTGGCGGAGCCGCCGTCAGCATCATTGGGAGCGTTCTGCATGGAAAATTTCTGGTTTGCCCAACTACCGAGTTCGCCGCGAGAGGTGACCACGACGCCGGAAAGTCTTTCGCGGACGATTTGTCGGGTGGTTTGATTTGGCTCAATTTGGCTGGGTGGCGGAGGACTGAGTGGCGAGCAGGCAAGGGTGAGAACCGATAGGAGGATTGTGCCTAGGATTGCGTATGAATGTTGCATCTGGGGATAAGAGAGCATAGGCGCGGCTTTTCGTCACATACGAATTCAAAAATCGGCAAGCAGTTTGCCCAAGGCTTTTTTGAATGGTGCGGCGAAGGGGAGGGAATTGAGCCGTGTTTCATCGATCCATTCGTCACCTTGCTGAAGGGTTATGGGCGCATCGATAGCATTATATATGTATAATGTGACTTTGTAGCGGGTGATTGAGTAATTTGCTTGGTAAATTGACGGGAGATCTGAGCATTCGCAGGCGGTGCGCAGAGGGAGTTTCCATAGGCCGCGACGACGGGAGCCATTTTCGCAGTTGAGCAGGACACGACCAGCTGGATCCCGCGCCCATATTGCGTGTTCGTCGATGCCGGAAGTGTTTGCCCGTGGTTTCCGGTTAGGGAGGGACTGGGGGTGGGAGCATTTACAGAATTTCGAGACCGGGCACTCGAAGCATATTGTTCTTTGTGGCATGCAGATGTTTTGACCCAGCTCCATCATGGCGTGGTGGTGGCGGTCGGGGCGGATCGGATCGCAGAGATGAACAGACCAGTCGCGGTGCTTGCGGATTGTGTGAGTGGAGTCGATGGGTTCGGCATCATCCATCAAGCGCGCAAGAACGCGGGAGACGTTGCCATCGACCAATGCAGAAGGTTTTTTGAAGGAGAAGGCCATCAAAGCGGCGGTTGTGTAGTGTCCGATTCCAGGCAGGGCGAGAAGTTCATGCGCTGTTTCGGGAAAGATGCCGTTGTGTTTCTGTAAAACAGCGATGGCTGCTTCTCTCAGCATCCTAGCGCGGCGGTAGTAACCCAATCCCTCCCAGGCTTTCAGGAGCAAGGTATCATCGGCCAGTGCAAGGCTTTGCAGGTTGGGGAAGGTTTGGAGGAAACGGGTATAATAGCCTTTGCCGAGAACGGAAGCGATGCGGGTTTGTTGGAGCATCACTTCCGATACGAGAACGGCGTACGGATCCGAGGTGCGGCGCCATGGGTAATCTTTTCCTACTTTCTCAAACCATTCACCAAGGCTGGAACGGAACTCCTGGGGAGAGTCGAGAGGAGAGATTTCGAACCTGGGCTTGAGTGTGATCATTAACGTCTTTTACGAAGGCGTTTCCCGGAAAGTCTGGAAGCGATAAGGGATTTGCAACGGCCCTTGAGGCGCAACTCCTCGCAATTGGCTTCGATTTTGATGGATTGCCGGACTGCTTTAAAACCGAGATCGCGACTGACGGAACCGATTAAGTTATCGACATGTTCGTCCTCGAATTCCACGACACGCCCGCAGTCTGTGCACAGCAGGTGGTTGTGAGAAGGTTTGTCGAGAAAGTTCGGATCGTAGGTGACTTGATTTTCGCCCAGGTCGATCTGGCGGAGCAAATCGGCTTCAACGAGGAGGGAAAGGGTGCGGTAGATAGTGGCTCTTGAAGTCTCGGAATCAACTTTGCGGACACGTTCAAAGAGTTCTTCGGCAGTGAAGTGTTCATCACGAGAAAATACGATATCGACGATCTGCTCGCGTTGTACTGTGCGTCGCAAGCCTTTTCGCCTGATAAATAGATCGAGTCTTTCACGGATACTTGACTGCATGTAGGCTGTATTTACCGTTCACAGGGAAAATGTAAATGATTCAGGATGGTTGCCCTTATCTTTCAGATTGTATCTGATTCTAACGTTGCGAAACGTGCCGTGTGGCTACAAAGTAATCGCGACCGTGTTGGCACAACACTTTTGCTTAAGAATATGAATAATTTGCCAGGAGATTCGTCGAACCCATCGCAAGACCCTGCCAGGTCTGCGGATGTTGAAGCGGATTCTCCAGACTCTGCCGAGGATTTCCGTCTGGTGGCTCTTGCACAAAAAGGTGACATGCGTGCGTTCGACGAGCTTGTCATCCGCCACAGAGGAAAAATTTACGCGATGATACGAAACATGGTCAAAAACGATGCAGATGCATGGGATCTCTCCCAAGAGGTCTTTGTGAAGGCATGGCAGGCGCTGGTGCGTTTTGAGGCGCGAGCGCGGTTTTCGACATGGTTGTTTCGAATTTCACACAATGTCGTTTATGATTGGGTTCGTAAGCGAAAAATCGAAAGCGCGGGGGAGCTCAACGACGAGATTTTTGACAGGGAGCGAATCGATCTATCCGCTAGAACAGCACCCGCTGATGCGGAGGCTCCGGATGAGGCTTTGTCCAATACCGAACTGAGGCAGAAAATCACGGAAGCTCTGGATAAATTGACACCTGAACACCGAGAGGCTGTGATTTTGAAAGATGTGCAGGGCTTGTCATACAAGGAAATTGCCGATGTCATGAACTGCACCTTAGGAACCGTGATGAGCAGGCTTTTTTATGCGCGCCAGAAACTTCAAACTCTTCTGAAAGATGAATATGAATCCCGATGAAATAACGCTAGCAAGATGGCTTGATGATGAACTGAGTGGCCAAGAGCACTCCGATATGGAGGCTTGGGCATCCAGAAATCCAGAGCAGCTTGAAGCCCGCGAGGAACTACGAAACCTTCGTAAGGTTCTTCAAGACAACCTGGTGGCGAGTGAAGAGCCGCCGTATTCTGACTTTTTCATGACACGATTGCACCAAGGCATTCGGGATGTGGAGAAAGGAAAAGCGATTGCCGAACCGAATGGTGGTTCGCGTGTCATGAAATCGTTGTGGAGTGCCTGGTTGATGCCGCTAGCCGCTTGCGCAGGGGTTGTGCTGGCCTTTGTCATTGGCAGGCAGACAGGGACTCAGGACGTAGTGGCGAAAGAGAATATCACTGTGCCTGTTCTTTATACTCCCGAGGAAGGTGTGGCTGCCGAATGGGTTCCTCAGGGTAGCGCGAACGCGAGTGTGATTGTGTTGCAGGGGGTTGCCGCCATTCCCGACGCTACGGATTTTTCTTCCACGGTATATGTGCCAACCGCACGCGAATTCGACCGCACGGCAACACTCGAGAACGAGAAATCGGAAAAAGAAAATCAATGATCACCGCTTCCTATCGAATGATCCGGATGAGCGTCGCTTTGTTTATTTCGATGGCGACGACATCATTGTTGGCTCAAGAAGATCCGGGTAGAGCCAAGGTAGGGTCCATAGAAGTTACGGTATATTTTGCCACAGATGGAGATCCTGCCACTGCGGGAGAACAGGCAGAAATTGTTTCCGAAGAGACACGCGTCCAACTTGAAAGCCTCAAGCATCTTCAATTTACCCACTACCGCGCGCTCGGTGCGGAGACTCAGCCTATTTTCCGAACTTACGAAAACTGGGCACAACCGCTTAAACCTTCAGATGAGATCCTTGTCCGCTTTGAACCCCGCTCTCATCCTACCGAAAGTTCTGTCCAGCTTGATGTGGAGCTTTGGTTGAGCCGCAAGAAGACACTGAAAACCGATGTCAACTTGGAAGAAGGCAAGCCGCTTTATGTTTTGGGTCCCAAATGGCGTGGAGGTGTTCTAATCGTGCAAGTCTCACTTGCTTCCGAGTGAGAAATGGATTCAATTGTCCCCATGAAATATCTGATTCTGGCCTGTTTGATCGGTGCTGCCATGATAGCTCAGGCTGAGCTGACCTTTGAGCACACCCTTCAGGAGGTGAACGCGGACCTTGAAGCGAAAACCGTCACATCCGATTACAAGTTTACCAACACGGGTAATGAATCCGCTACGATCATGACAGCGGACGGCGGATGCAGTTGCATGAAGGTGGAAATTGCGGAGGGAAAGCTGACTTACGCTCCAGGGGAGACTGGCATACTCCGTGCGACTTTTGAAATCGGCAGCTTTCAGGGAACTGTGGATAGAGCGATTCATGTGCGCATGAAGGATGATCCGGTTGAGAAGCCGTCATATATGGTGGCGCTCAGGATTCATGTTCCTGTAATTATCAGTCTGACTCCTAAAACTTTGAAATGGAAAATTGGTGAGGAAAACACCCCCAAGAACATAAGAGTGGATATGGACTACAAAAATCCGATCCATATTTCGTCGATAAGCAGCAGCAACCCTGATTTTGTGGTGGAGCTTGTGACAATTACCGAGGGTAAAACCTATGATGTGAAAGTGACTCCCAAAAACTTGGATGCTGCCGGCCTGACGATCATCAAAATGATGACGGACGTTGATATCGAACGTCACAGGCTTCAGCAGGGGTTTGCGACAGTGCGGAAGCCATGACCAACTGAAATGAACGGTCTTTTTCAGTTGGCGCTGGTAGTAAGTATTTCAGCAACCGCCGCATACGGCACTTGGTTGCTGAAAGGTTCCCCCGACGAACCACCTCAAGTTACCTGTGATTCGAGTAAATTGAAACCTGACGAGATATGTTCTGAAGACGTCTCAGGAAACGTGCTTTGGGTGGATGCCCGGTCACGTACAGAATGGGAAAAAGATAGGGTAAATGGAGCCATTCTATGGAATTTGGATGCCGCTGAAAACCAACAGGCATTTGAATCGGAAGCAGCAATACAGATTATGGAAGCGGATTTGGTTGTCGTTTATTGTGGAACGGAGGCATGCGGGACGAGCAGGCAGGTTGCGGAACGCATACGTTCTCTTGAGCTGGGTCCGGAAGTGAAGGTAATCTTCGGGGGCTGGAAAGCGATCAAGGATTCCAATTCAAAGCCTTGATATCCATGACTTCCAGGTAAGGCCTTGCCGGGTCCTCCTGTGTATTCCAGCGAAGGTAAAGGGTGCTTGGTTTTGACTGCCCGTATGCGATACCTGAAGACTCTTCAGCAAACATGCGGCCAACTTTTGACTGGATGCCAAAATAAGCCAGCGCGATCGGATCGGTATTCTCACGGGAAAGTATCTTGAGCGTGTATTTCTTATCCTTGTTTGGGATGTCCTCGTAGCAGTGAGCCCCTGGAAAGATGATAACTTGAAAATACTCACCCAAAGGTGATGGCTCTGATGCGAATTTTTCGAGTCTGCCACCAAACAGATCGAGAAATGGATCGACTACTACTTTGGGTGCTTGTTCCCCTCGTTTCCTTACAAGCATCGTCTGCGGGTTGATAGCACCAGAGGGTTCTCGGAAATCGACATGGTAATAGAAGTCTATCACTCTTTCTGCGGCATTCGTTTCCCGGACATCAACCGTGATATTAGCCACTTCCGGGAACTCACTGTTAAGTACAGTCTTCTCGAGTTCTTCTTGTTTCATGGAAGATTCGATGTGGGGGAAACGTTCCACCACGTTTTTCATTTCAAGGAAGCGCTCCAGCAGCTCCAGAGCTACCACACCATGATCCACTATTGGCTCATTCATTGGGGGATTTTGCTCCAGATTCGCACCTGAAATATCCGGCATCGATGGGTTCTCCACGGGCAGAACCT
>JBGSRM010000243.1:0-5609 GCA_041737575.1 Akkermansiaceae bacterium | reverse complement strand
TTCATCAGCTCATGCCTCGCGGCCATCTTCGTCGTCTGCTTCGCCATGGAATCACGCCGCCGCAACCGATCCAGCCTCGAGCACGATTCACTCCTCCCTCTCGACCAAACACCTGCCCCCTCGAAAAAAGCCTAACTCTCCCTTTTTAAAATGACCAAATCCATCACCTACGACGACAAATCCGTCCGCTATTTCATGAGTGCCTCCATCCTCTGGGGCATCGTCGGCATGCTCGTCGGCGTCCTCGCCGCTACCCAGCTCTCATGGTGGCAAATGAACGGGAAATTCCTCGAAGTCATCAGCTTCGGCCTCATCCAAAGCGAAGGTCTTTCATTCATCACCTACGGCAGGCTCCGCCCCCTCCACACAAATGCCGTCATCTTCGCCTTCGTAGGAAACATGGTCTTCGCCGGCGTTTATTACTCCACGCAACGCCTCTGCAAATGCCGCACCGCATCCGACCTCCTCTCAAAAATTCATTTCTGGGGCTGGCAATCCATCATCCTAAGCGCGGCCATCACGCTTCCTGCCGGACTCACACGCGGAAAAGAATATGCCGAACTCATCTGGCCCATCAACATCGCCGTCGTCCTCATCTGGGTCGTCTTCGGTATCAACTTCTTCTGGACGCTCGCCAAACGCAACGAGCGCTCCCTCTACGTCTCCCTCTGGTTCTACATCGCCACCATCATCACCATCGCCCTGCTCTACGTAGTAAACCACCTCTCCATCCCCACCTCGCTGATCCATTCCTACCCCATCTTCGGCGGTGTCCAGGACGGCCTCGTCCAATGGTGGTACGGCCACAACGCCGTCGCCTTCTTCCTTACCACTCCCATCCTCGGGAGCATGTATTACTTCATCCCGAAAGCGGCGGATCGTCCGGTTTATTCCTACCGCCTATCGATCATCCACTTCTGGGCACTCGTTTTCATCTATATCTGGGCAGGCCCCCACCACCTCCTCAACACCTCCCTCCCCCATTGGCTCCAAACCCTCGGAATGCTCTTCTCCGTCATGCTCTGGGCACCCTCATGGGCAGGCATGCTCAACGGCCTGCTCACCCTTCGCGGCGCATGGGACAAACTCCGCACGGATCCCGTCATCAAATTTTTCGCAGTCGCCGTCACCTTCTACGGCATGGCCACCTTCGAGGGGCCGCTCCTCTCCATCCGCGCCGTCAACGCCCTCTCCCACTACACCGATTGGACAGTCGGTCACGTCCACTCCGGCGCCCTAGGCTGGAACGGCTTCATGGCCGCCGGCATGTTCTACTGGCTCGCACCACGCCTTTGGAAAACCAAACTCTGGTCCACCTCGCTCGCCAACATGCACTTCTGGATCGGACTCGTCGGTATCCTGCTCTACGTCTCCTCCATGTGGATAGCCGGCATCATGCAAGGCCTGATGCTCTCCGAAACCAACCCCGGCGGCGCCACCCTGAAATACGAGTTCGTCGATACCCTCCGCCAAATCAACATCCTCTACATTCTCCGCTCCTTCGGCGGTGGACTCTACCTGCTCGGCTTCATCACCTGCGCCATCAACATCATCATGACCGCCCGCAGCGGCAAAGCAACCGATGACACCGTCGAAGTCAAAGTCCTCGAAAAAGAAAGCAAAGACAGAATGACCCTCGGCGAAGCCCTCAGAAAAGATCCTGTCGTTTACGCCGTCCTCTCGATCGCCTTCATGATCCTCTGGTTTC
This sequence comes from Akkermansiaceae bacterium, assembly GCA_041737575.1. Classification (GTDB taxonomy): domain Bacteria; phylum Verrucomicrobiota; class Verrucomicrobiia; order Verrucomicrobiales; family Akkermansiaceae; genus Luteolibacter. The sequence continues at coordinate 3,901 of JBGSRM010000243.1, read as the reverse complement.
TGCTTCCTCCCCACGCTGACAAAGCCGCCCTCGCAGTAACCGTCATCCTTATCGTCAAAGCCTTCGTCGTTTTCAAAAAAGACAGCAAAAGCTGGTCGGACTACTTCGATCGCGTTCTTGAAAACTACCTGCCCTTCACCGTCCTCATCTTCATCGCCGTCGCCATCGGTGGCATGGTGCAAATCATCCCATCCCTCATCGTCAACCGCAGCACCAACATGGAAGAACGCGTGCAAGTCCTCTACACACCCCTCGAACTCGCCGGACGCGACATCTACGTTTCCGAGGGCTGCTACAACTGCCACTCGCAAATGATACGCACCCTCGTCCCCGACGTCTTGCGATACGGCCCGAAAGAAGACCAGGGTTACAGCCGCCTTGGCGAATCCATCTTCGATCACCCTTATCAATGGGGCTCCAAACGCACCGGTCCCGACCTCGCACGCGAAGGCGGCCCGCTCATCGAAGGCTCTGATTCCGTCCGCAGCGGCCGCCGCGACAACGTTTGGCACTTCAACCACTTCTGGGATCCACGCCAAACTTCCGCCGGCTCCAACATGCCCGCCTATCGCTTCCTCTTTTCAATGCAAACCGATTTCAAATCCCTGCCCACACGCATCGCCGTCCAACGCAGACTCGGAGTCCCATGGCCCGCCATGGACAAACACACCATCGAGCAAAACGCCCGCGATCAGGCCATGAAAATCTCCGAAGCCCTCGTCAACGCCGGTGCATACCTGCCCGATCAACCAAATCTCCAAGGCAAGGAACTCATGCGCCACCTATCGGAAACCCAGATCATCGCGCTAATCGCCTACATGCAAAAAGTCGGTACCTACGAAAACGTCGATACAAAACGCGAACCAAGCACCCTCGATCCCGATTCTCATCGCAAAAACAACTAACCATACCACCACCATGTTCCAACGCATCATTCACGAACACTGGGTCACCATCGTCCCCATCTTCTCCTTTGTCATGACCGCAAGCGTCTTCACCCTCGTATCCATACGCGCCCTAACCCTTTCCAAATCCCGCCGAGAAGAACTCGCCAACATCCCCCTCGACTGAAATACAGCCATGTCCGAAGAACCAGAAATCCGCCGCGCCCAATTCGCTGAAAAAAAAGGCGAAGTCGTCCTCCGCGAACATGAATACGACGGCATCCGCGAATACGACCAGAAACTCCCCAACTGGTGGCTCTTCATCTTCGTCGCCTCCTTCGGCTTCGCACTCGTTTACTGGGTCGTTTATTACAACTTCGGCCTCATGAAAACCGATGAGCATGTCATCCAGGCATCCATGTCACGCGTCTCGGAAGCAAAACAAAAAGCACTCGAGGAAATGTTGGCAAAACTCGATGACAAAGCCCTCATCAACGACTGGGCCACCGACCCCACACGCGTAGCTTCCGGAAAAGCACTCTACCTTCAAAACTGCACCGCCTGCCACGGTCAGGATCTCCGCGCCGCGATCGACATCGGCGGCGGCAAAACCGCACCTCTTCCCGGCTTGCCTCTCACAGACGGCCAGTGGAAACACGGAGACACTCCCATGGCCATCTTCAAAATCATCAACGACGGCACACCCGCAAACTCACCAGGCCACAACGGCGCCCGCATGGAAGCATGGGGCCTGAAAATCCCCCCCCAAGGCATCGCCGAACTCACGGCCTATCTCATTAGTGAGAACAGCCAAGAGTTCGGCGGTCCTTGAATTTTCCACAATCGTTATCATGGCGAAACCACTTCAATCTCTTTAGGCTCAAGTCGAAGAAAGTGTTTTAAATTGAAAGTGTAAATCCGTTCACAACTTCCGGCTTCAGCGCAGGAAAGATGCAGGGCATCATAAACCACGCCGCTTCTCAAACCAAGATTCGCAACTCTGCGTATCGCATGAATATAGACCGCTTGGGAAATTTTCAGTATTCGCAGCTTCTGAACGATATTCACTTCTATGATTTGTAGTGCCTCCTCAGGAGATATTCTTCTCTGAAGCGGCAAGGAGCTTAGTGTCGAATAGCACTCTGCCATAGCGTGCGTCGTACAGTGACATTGATCACCGTTTTCAAGATGCCTTTTGAGACATTCCAACGCACGGGGGTGATCCGGCAGCTCCTTCACCAATGCCGCGACTAACACAGAGCTATCGAACGAAACTCTCATTCAGTTCCACTCCAAACCCGCGACGCCTCTTTGTCGCGCTCCTTGTTAATGAAATCCGCAATGTCGATATCCGTTTTTCCGCCTCCGTCAAAAATAAGAAACCCATCCTGCTTGACCAAGCATGGCTTTGAGACAGGAACACGAATCCTTATCTCACCTCCGATTGACTCGATCTCCAATTCGCTGCCGGGCACAAGATTCATTTCATCCCGTATCTTTTTAGGAATGACCAGCCGACCTGTTCCATCAATGGTAATTGACATGGTAAAACGGTAATTCAATTCACCAATCCCGTCAAACCGCTTCTTTTCTCAACTTTTTCCACGCCCCAAGCCACGACACCGCTCCGAACAATACCTCACCTCATCCCACACCTTCTCCCACTTCTTCCGCCAGGCAAACGGCATCCCGCATGCGGCGCAGACCTTGCTCGGTAAATCCGCTTTCTTCACGTGCTTCGGCATCCACCATCCTCGCACAGCTTCCAACCTCCGCAATATCCGCACACTCTCCAAGACCCCATGCGGAGCTAAATCAAGGCAGATGTGGCAGGTTATCCGCGTGTCAGCTCCCATGCAGAAAAACAAGCGTCCGAATTTGGTATCGCTTACTTCGATCAACCCCGATGGATCGCACTACATCATTCATCCTTCTGATGTAAAAGGCCGCTTCACCAGCGCGCGCCGCATCTTCGGATACCTGCTCATAGCCGCCTACATCCTTCTGCCATGGATTCCTATCAACGGCGCACCAGCACTCTTCTTCGATGTGGAAAACCGTCGCTTCCATGTCTTCGGCCTCACGCTTTTCATCCAGGATCTCTGGGTGTTTTTCTTTCTCATCAGCGGCGTTGGCTTCGCATTGTTTTTCATCACCGCCCTGCTCGGCCGCCTGTGGTGCGGCTGGGCCTGCCCCTACACCGTTTTCCTGGAACATGTCTTCCGCCGCATCGAACGCTGGATCGATGGCGATGCCACCGCACGGCGCAAACTCGATTCCGCTCCCTCAAGCATCGGAAAAACCACCCGCCGCGTCATCAAATACGCGCTTTATCTAACCGCATCCACCATCATCGCCCATGTGTTCATCAGCTACTTTGTCTCCTTGCCGCGTTTGTACCAATTCATGCAGGAAGGTCCACTCCAACACGGTGCCACCTTCACCATCATCATCTCCCTCACCGCCGTCCTCTACTTCTGCTTCTCATGGTTCCGCGAGCAATTCTGCATCATCCTCTGCCCCTACGGTCGCATCCAATCCGCGCTGACCGATGAGGAAACCATCGTCATCGGCTACGACGCGAAACGCGGCGAACCCCGCGGAAAAGCCACCGATCCCAACGCCGGGCATTGCATCGATTGCCACCGCTGCGTCCAGGTTTGTCCCACCGGAATCGACATACGCAACGGCCTGCAAATGGAATGCATCGGCTGCGCCGCCTGTGTCGATGCCTGTGACGACATCATGAAAAAAATCGACCGCCCCACCGGACTGGTGCGGTATGATTCCACTGCCGGCCTCGCCGGAAACAAACGCCGCATCCTGCGCCCTCGGATCTGGCTTTATGCCGCATTAGGCCTGCTTGGCATGATCGTTCTGGGCACCACCGCCTACTTCAAAGCCAGACCCTTCTTCGCGGAAGTCTCACGCATGAAAGGCGCACCGTTTTACACCGACGCCTCCACCGTCCGCAACCACTACCAAATCCGCCTCAACAACAAACGCAACCAACCCGC
>JBGSRM010000308.1:0-7712 GCA_041737575.1 Akkermansiaceae bacterium | reverse complement strand
ATAGTCTGTCTGCGAGGTAAACGCACCAGACGCTGAGTGCTAGGATGAGGTGGAATGTGTTCGGTAGATCGGCACGGAACGCTTGTGCGAAAAGCCATTGCCAGGCGACGGCGACGGCGGGTGCGTCGAGGCCGATCAGGTTTGGCCATAACCATAGCGGGTGATGCGGCGCGTTTGGTTGGTTGTTTGTATTCACCCGTGGTTGAGCTTAGGTAAAGATGGGCGGAGATCAAAGCCCGATGGAGCTTGCGGATCGGATGTTTTCCGTTAAAACAAAGCATCTAGAAACGATTATGGAATGGAAGGGCAGAAGACAGAGCGGCAACGTTGAGGACAGCCGGGGTAAAAGTTATCGCGGTGGTTCGGGAGGCGGAGGCTTTGGTATCTTGATTGCGATCTATCGGGCTCTGGGTTGGAAGGGAATTCTTGTGGCGATGGTTTTGGGTTTGGCTCTTTGGAAAATGGGCATTGTCGATTCAAGCATGTTTTTGGGTGGTGGAACCACCGAGTCGTCGCAGCAGGTTGCGGCAAGTCCTGAGGAGGAGGAACGGTTGGAATTTGTGAAGGTGGTTCTGGGCGATACGGAGGATATTTTTAGCGCCGAGTTTGCGAGACTTGGAAAGAAGTATGAAATGCCCAAGCTCAATGTGTATCGGGCGCGTGTTCCCACCGCTTGCGGGACGGGTGAGTCAGCGATGGGGCCGTTTTATTGTCCTGGAGACAAGAAAGTTTATATCGATCTCAGTTTCTATGATGAGCTGGACAAGACATTCAATGCGCCGGGTGATTTCGCGCAGGCGTATGTGGTCGCGCACGAGGTTGGCCATCATGTGCAAAAATTGTTGGGTGATTCGGACAGGGTGAACGCGATGCGCGGGAAGCCGGAATACAATCAGTATTCCGTGAGGCTGGAGCTTCAGGCGGATTTCTATGCGGGAGTGTGGGCGCACCACTCGCGAAAATACCTGAATCGGGGAGACATCGAGGAGGCGATGCAAGCCGCCAACGCGATCGGCGACGACGCGATTCAGAAGAAGGCGCAAGGTCGGGTGGTGCCACATACATTCACGCACGGGACATCGGAGCAGCGGATGCGTTGGTTTAACAAGGGGCTGGTCAGTGGAAAGATCGAGGACGGGGATACGTTTTCGATTCCTTATGAGAGTTTGTGAACTTAAGTGATGGCTAGACGATTTTGCTTGGTTGATAATCCGTATTTCCGTTTTATTTCCTAAAGGCAGATGATTTCACGAACACGTATTGCGGCAGTTTTTCTTGGAATCGTTCTGGTTATCGTTGGCGATGTCAGGGCGGAGAGGCGGGTTGTTTGGCAGACGCTGCATGATTATGACACGATCATCGAGCCTGAGGACGCCGAGCGTCAGAAGCGGCATTTGATGAATCCGTTTCTTTCCTACACGAATATTGGCACGGACTTCGGGTTTGTAGGGCCGGGGGAGCAGGGGATTGGTTGGCGTCGCGGGCAGATCGGAGTTTCTCTTGGTGAGGGTTCCGATGAGTGGGCGGGGATTTGGCACTCGATGGCGCGGCTGGCACGGATGGGTGAGGAGAGCATGAATTTCGCGGCCTGTTATCCGGCGGCGATAGAAGCGAAGTTCCAGCCGAGGGTAACGGGTCTGAGGGCGGTCATTCGTGGAAAAGGGAAATGGAAGATCGATTTGAGTGATGCGGAGAACAAGGTCCTGTGGTCAACGACGAGGGTGATAGACCATGCGGAGTTCCAGGAAGAGGTGTATGATGTTCCGACGGATGAGTTACGTGAGGTGAAGACGCTGACATGGATTGCGGAGCCGGGAGCGGACCTGGATATCGAACGGATTGAGTTGCGGATTGAGGCGCCGGAGGTTTCGGGGGATCAGTGGTGGTTTCTGGCGTCATACGCGAAGGCGTTGACTTGCTATTCGCCTTCGACGGGTTTGGTGCGTGATCGGGCGCACATTGATGACGGATCGTTTGATTCCATTTCCTCGACAGGTTTGTTTTGTCTGGCGACGGCTGCCGCGTCTTCGGAGGGGATTGTGAGCAGGGATTTAGCGCAGCAGGTGATACGACGTGCGCATGAAGTCGCGAAGACGCTGCGTGGACCATACGGATTGTTGCCGCATTTCGTGAAGACAGGGGATGGTGGAGAACTGGTTCGGCATGAAGGAACTGAATACTCGACGATTGATACCAGCTTGTTTGATCTGAGTTTGATTTTGAGTGCGAAGGTGTTGGGTGACGAGGCGTTGCTCAAGGAGTTGCTGGAAGAGGCAAAGCAGGTGAGGCTGAAGGATTTGATCAATGGGGAGGGTTATGTTTCTCATGGAGTGGCTGCGGACGGGGAAACGGTCATTCCATATTATTGGAGAGATTGGGGTGGGGAGACGGCTCTGGTTCTGGTGATGCTCCAAGTGAGCAGTCCCGGTGCTTCAGCGAGCATGTCGCTTGCGCATCGTCCGCATCAGGGCACGGGATTTATTGCGGAGATTCAGTCGCTTTTGTTTCCTGATTTTGATTCCGAAAGTCAGGACGCGCTGAGTGGCGCGAACTGGCGGGAGGTTCGCAAGGGATTGTTGCGCGATCAGAAGGAATACTTTGGTAAGAAGCGGCCGGATACGGCGGAAGACAACAAGGGCTTGTATGGATTTTCCGCAGGTGAGCAGAAGCGCGGTAAGGGGTATGCGGTGGGTGGTGTGGATCTTGAGGATCAGATGCTGGTTCACCCCCACTATGTTCTGATGGCGGCGGCGATCAACGATGAGCCGGATCAAGTTAGAAAAACTCTGGAGCTTATGGAGAGGAAGCGGGTTTTCACCGTGTGGGGCATGGTGGAGAATATATCGTTGGAGAGTGGTGAAATTCTTCCGATGATCGGTTCGCTCAACGCGTGTTTCGAGGCCTTGGGGGCTTATCATTTTCTGAAGAAGACAAGCGGAGAGGCGAATGTGATCTATGATGCGTCATCCGGGATTTCTGAAATCAGGCGAGCACTCAAGGTTTTCTATCCTTGATTTCTGTTAGATATGATTTTACAATTTTCTATTGACTGATTTTCAAAATCTATATTTCTTTCGCGGCAGCAAGCAACTATAGCTATGAACCAACCCTATTCCAACATGAAGCAAACACTCCACCCGTTATGGGATGGCAGTCCGTTTGCACTCGTTTGTGGGGATATAGCGTTCATTACACGCTCCTCAGGCAGCGAGCCAAGAGGGCGGGGAAGCCGGTTGCGACACGAGAGTGTCTAGAACCCTTGATTTACAAGGATTTAAGCAGCCCCGCTTCCGCCAAGGATCCGGGGCTTTTTTACGGGCAGCTTCGGAGCCGTAACCGGATAGGGAAAGAGAGAATACCTACCTTAAGATACAAATTCAACAAATCACATATATGACACTATCTATTATACATCAGAAAAGCGTGCTGGTTTTGAATCGGCATTGGCTTCCTGTAGATACGATTTCCATTGCGGATGCGTTTTGTCACATGGTTGCTTCCAGCGCGGAAGGACTATGCATTTCTGATGAATCGATGCAGGCCATCGGCTGGACGGATTGGCGGAAGTTGCCATGCGATGGATACGAAACGGTCGGGACAAAAGGCGGGCCGGTGCGGGTTCCTACGGTGGTGGTTCTCACACGCTACCATGGTGTTCCCATGAGCCGTCCGAGCTTCGGGTTTCGTGCGCTCTGGGATCGGGACGGAGGACGCTGTCAGTATAGCGGACGAAAGCTCGCTGCCGAGGAAGCGGACATCGATCACATCGTTCCGCGTTCGCGTGGCGGTCGAGACTCATGGGACAATTGCGTCATTTCCGACCGAGCGATCAATCGCCGCAAGGGGGCGCGAACACCGGAGGAAGCGCAGCTGAAGTTGATTCGCAAGCCGGGTGCGCCGCGTGCCGTGCCTGTCAGTGCGAGAATCGAAAACGCTTACAACATCAACGACTGGAAACACTTTATAATGAAATAAAACAATCTCGGATTCATGCCGGTTACCGGCTCGAAGGGGAATTCCCCGGAGAGTTCCGGGTAGTTAACGGATGAGTCCGCTGCTGGATAGCTCAGTAGGATAGAGCATAGGTCTGCAAAACCTAGGTCGCGGGTTCGATTCCCGCTCACAAAACACACCGCTTCCGCTTCGGCTCTTCGATGGGCAGTGGACGAAAGGCCATGAGGTGCCGCATCTTCCATTTTCCGCAAGGCGGGATTTGGAAAGCGAGCCACCCCGCCAGGACTCCTCGAAGCGGAAGACGGTCATCCCTTTCACTGGAAAAAAAGAAACAACAAACAAAGAAACAGAAACGATGAAATACATACACAACATCATGATCCGTGAGACGCAGAGTGCGTTGCTATACCGGAATGGAGTCTTCCAGCGTAATCTTGCGCCTGGCAAGCAGCGGATTTTCGGATTCGGATACGAGGTGAAAATCCACGATACACGTTGGCAAGAAATGCCGCTATCCGGCCAAGAGTTCCTCACTGCGGATAAGGCGCAGGTGCGGGTGACCGCTTTCGTGAAATTCCGTATCGTAGATGCGTTGCTTTACGAAAGTGTGTCGGCTCATCCGATGGCTGTGATCTATGCTGCCGCGCAGATCGCGTTGCGGGATTCGATCGGTGGCCTTGAAGTCGAAGACGCTCTTGACCGTGGAAAGGACATCTCGCCTGTGCTGACTGCTAAAGTCGCTGACGATGCTGCGCCTATCGGCGTAGAGATCGGTAAGGTGGCGGTGAAGGACATGGGTATCGGAGGAGATTTGAAAAAGATCTTCACGGATGTTCTCACGGCACGGAAGCAATCGCTAGTGACCCTGGAAAAGGCACGGGCGGAAGCCGCCGCAATCCGGACGATGGCCAACGCGGCACGGGTGTTTGAAACGAACCCCGCGCTGTTGCAGCTTAAATTCCTCCAGGCGCTTGAAAAGAGCGATGGCGGATTCGCCCAACCATACATGCTTGGCAATGCCAACCGGTGGTTGGATTTCCTAAAAACCTAGAACCCGGTGTGGGGCGGCACAAATGAACGCCGCCTCACGCCCAAACATTTTTTTACGAAGAATATGAAACTGATTACATCACAAGACCTGATCGATGCCGGATACGAGGCGGGGCCGATCTTTAAGGAGCTCCATGCCAAGATTGCCGAATACGAGGCGAAGGGGATCAAGGACAAGAAATACGCGATGAAGCTGCTGATGCGGGATTGCGGCAAGCCGGTGACGAAGTTGGAGCGGCGTGTCGAACATGCACCTTTCAATGAGGCGATCTCCCCAGCGAATGCGGAGGAAGTGGCCAACGTGGAGAAGGTGCGTAATCAAATGCGTGCTTTGCTTCGCACGCCGGTTTTATCGGCGGGAGTTATTCTGCCGGATGCCTGTCCTGTTTCGCCGCAAGAGGCTGTGATTCCGGTGGGCGCGGCAGTGGTGGCGGAAAACGCGATCATTCCTGCCGCGCACTCGGCGGACATCTGTTGTTCGATGTGGGCGACGTTCTACGAGAAACGTAGTAGTGTTGCTTCCGAGCTGGACGATCTCATTTCCGTTACCAACTTCGGCCCCGTGCCCCGTGCCTATGAAGAGGCGGTGGGCGACGAGGTGCTTGATGAGGATGTGTGGGAAAATCCTTTCCTAAATGGTTTGCAGAACCGGGCGCGGATGCACATGGCGGATCAGGGCGATGGCAACCATTTTGCCTACATCGGCGAGATGGAGATCAAGGCGGAATTCCTGGCGGTGCTTCGTATCACGGGGCACGTTGAGTTGGCGACGAGCCTCGCCGCGAGCGAGGGGAAAACCCTTCGTGTGTTGGTGACGCATCATGGTTCGAGGAGTCTTGGGGCGCACCTTTACAAGCGCGGACAGAATGCAGCGGAAAAGCATACGGCCCGCGTTGCGAATGGGATTCCCAGTGCGTCGGCATGGCTTGACGCGCGTTCGGATCTTGGTGCCGACTACTGGCATGCGCTGCAATACATCTCGCGCTGGACGAAGGCGAACCACCGTGCGATTCATCGTAGGTTCTTGGAAAAAATCGCTTCAATTGCGGTAGCGGAACTGGGTAATGAGCACAACTTTGTGTGGAAGCGCGGCGATCATTTCTATCATGGCAAGGGGGCGACTCCGGCATGGCGAGATGACAGTGGCAGGCCAAAGCTGGGGCTGATCCCGCTTAACATGGCAGAGCCGATTCTATTGGTGCTTGGTGCTGACAACACGGAGTTTCTTTCCTTCGCGCCGCATGGTGCGGGGCGGAATCTATCGCGCACCGCTTTGCTGCGGAAGTATCCGGATGAGAAAGATAGGGAGCGGGTTTTGGAAGAAACCACCGATGGAATCGATGTGCGTTGGTTCACTGGCAAAGCTGATTTGAGCGAATGCCCTGTCGCTTACAAGAATGCGGCGGAAGTACAAAAGCAGATCGCTGAGTTCGGGCTTGCGGAAGTCATTGCCGAGATCCGCCCCTTAGGCTGTATCATGGCTGGGCATGTCGAGCAGGTGTGGCGCACTCGCAAGGATGTGCTATCGCCGAAGCAACTGCGCCAGATCGAACATCGGGCGGAGAGGCGGAAAGTGAAGCGTGAGATGGGAGAGGATATGTAACCTGGGCTTTAGCTTGCATCGATGCTGTTGATGCGAGCTAAAGCTCTTCCCTTTTTTTGTTAGGGGCGGGTTATGGTTACGGTGACGTGGTCTGAGTTGGGGAGGATGCGTTTTTCGATTTCGATGGTGACGGAGCGGAGGGGGTAGTTTGTTAGAAGGGAGTTGGCGATGTCTGTGGCGAGGGTTTCGATGAGGTGACGAGAACGGGAGTGGGCGATGGCGCTGATGTGGAGGGAGACTTGGTAGTAGTCGATGGTGTTGGCGATGTTATCCGCGAGGCCGGTGAAGCCTTGTGACGGGGTCATGGTGACCGTTACCCAGAGTTTCTGGGGTGTGGCGCGTTCTTCCTGGGGGACGCCGATGTGAGTTTCGACTTCGAGTCTGCGGATTTCGATGGTATCGTGGTTCATTCCAGAAGTTTTTCAGAGATGATTTTTTCCAGGAGGATTCTGGTGGGTGTGTTGAGGTTGAGTTGGAGGGCTATTTCGACTGGGAGCCATTGGAATTCTTCGGCTTCGTCGTTGAGGGTGACGTTGTGGGAGTTTGCTTTTGCGATGTAGTTGAGGAGGAGGAAATGTTCCGGGCGTATGAATTCGGGTGAATCGATGCTTTCTTGCACCATGATGAATTTGATGTCGGAAATTTCGAGAGCTGTTTCTTCTTGGATTTCGCGGATGAGAGCGGTTTCGCTGGATTCGCCGCGTTCGATTTTTCCGCCGGGGATGCCCCAGAGGTTGCTCCACTTGTGGGTGCGTATCATGAGGATGTTGCCTTGTCCGTCGTGGATGAGTGCGCCGACAGTGGCGATAGGGCGTGTGGTGCGGCGTCGGTCGAAGAGTTTCACGAGGACGCCGAGGTCTGGGACGGTGATGTCTGGTTTTACTTTGGCGAGGACTTCGGCGTGGTGATATCCGGTGAGGACGGCGATGGAGGAGATGCCGCCGTGGTGGGCGGTTTCGATGTCGTGAGTCATGTCGCCGACGAAGGCGGTTTCGTCGCGCTGGAGGCGGTGGGTATCGAGGATGTGTGCGATGAGTTCGCGTTTGTCGAGGATGCCGGCGTAGGTTTTTTCAAAGAAGGCTTCCATGCCGAATTGGGCGAGCTG
>JBGSRM010000234.1:0-2822 GCA_041737575.1 Akkermansiaceae bacterium | reverse complement strand
CATGTCCCCCAAAGAAATCATCACCACCTACCTCACCGCCTTCAACAACGGCGACACCACCACCATGCTCCACCTCGTCTCCGACGACATCGCCCACCACACCAACCAAGGCCCCATCCGCACCGGCAAAACCGCCTTCGCCGAATTCAACGCCCACATGACCCGCTGCTACCGCGAAACCCTAAAAGACATCGTCATCTTCACCTCCGACGACCCCACCCGCGCCGCCGCCGAATTCACCGTCCACGGCACCTACCTCGCCACCGACGAAGGCCTCCCGGAAGCCAACAACCAAACCTACCAACTCCCCGCCGCCACCTTCTTCACCCTCACCCACCAAAAAATCTCCCGCATCACCACCTACTACAACCTCCCCGACTGGATCCACCAAGTCTCCCAATGAAAGGAGCCGCGATTTTCAATCGCGACCTCGCCAGCCGAACCATCTCAACCCAGCCGCTACCAAAAAACCTCCGACAAATCCTCCCAGCCCAGCCAGCCATCTCTTACTCACACCCCCCATCCTCACCAACAACCCTCTCCCTCATTGGGATTTCCACAATTTTCCCGAGAACTGGTGTTTGTTATTTGCGATCTACCTATATGCGCTTTAGCTTAGAAGTGGCTAAGTAATCCAACTCGTATTCGCCTTCCTCTGCAAATTGAAGGCAATCTTCCGCAGCAATTAGTTCTTGGATCGCCTTATACAGGCTCCGCCTAACCTCGATTGTGTGTTGAAGAAAATTCGGCAAATTATCTGGGGTCGGTCGGGTGAATGTTGGATTTGGGAGAATCATACCGTCCGCTACGCGAAGTAGGATTCTATGGAGCTTCTCACCCGAATCTATCTTGGCATTCGGATCCACATGTCCGTAATACAGGTTTCGATAGTTTAATATTTTGTGGTGCAGTTCGCGATTCTGTATTGGAACGTGACGCAATGGCAAAGTTTGAATATCATTGTTCTTCATGAACGGCCTACAGTAAGTGACCATAAAAGCAGTCCATACCGATGCCTCAAGTGTGTCGTCCCCCACAACTTTAGATAACGAGCGTAAATAGGAAATCGATTGTAAAATGGCCGCAAGCCCTGCGAGAAGACGCCATAGTCGCTTCTCTGGTGATTCTTTCTTGGTATCACGCTTAGCCATTTCTTGCCGTATGTTATAGGAATGGCGCGCCGGTGCAATCTCCGATCTAATCAGACGGCTTCCTTGGCGTCGCCTGGTCCGGTTTGTTCTGCTCTTTTGAATTTTCTTCTTTCGTTATGAGGTGTTCGAATGCTTGATCAAATGCAGCCTTAACTGCTTCCTCGTCACCATTAGGAAACTGTAGCTCTTCTCTTATCTCGGTAATTATCTTAGCGCGAAATTCCGGTGAGTAATTCTCAAGAGCGCGAGCTACTTCTTCAGTGGGACACTCCGCTAGAATTTTGGGTCTTATGGCAGACATCACATCACTCGCACCCCCATCAAAATTCAGGGCAATAATGACTCTTATCGCGTCAAGGCTTCCACCAATTGCCTTTTGCTCCAGACGGTTGAAGTCGATCCCGATCTCTTTTGAGAACATTCCGATTTCAGTATTGTCTTCCTGTGGACTAGCCTCAAGGGAGGGATTGGGTGACGATTCTTCAGCTGCTAAGCAACCCGAGAAGCAAGTAATTAAGGTAAATACTTTGACAGTGAGTTTCATAAGGTCTTTTTGTTTCTGCAGAACGTCTAAGGAATGGCGGCGCCGGTGTGAAGCCCCAAAATTAATCAGACGGCTTCCTCGGCGTCGCCATCTCTGCCTTGTTAGCCTTCTTGGATTCAAGAGCGAAGTGCGACAGGATGCGAGTGTGAAATACAACCATATCCAGACTGATGAGCGCCAATCCATATCCCTGATGAGGGGTATGTATATTAAGGTGAATGAAATAGCCCGCAGACTGGGTCGACATCCGAGTTCAATTTATCGCGAGTTGAAGCGAAACGCTTCCGCGCATGATGGTAATTATCGTTTTGATCATGCGATTGGCAAAGCTAGCGGGAGGCAGAAGCGATCGAGAAGAAATATGCGTTATGGGAAAGAGGATTTTAAAAATGTGGAAGCGAGCATACGGAAGGATTTTAGTCCTGAGCAAGTAGTTGGGAGGATGCGCAGCGAAGGACAAACAGTGATGAGTCACGAGACGATCTACAAGTGGATCTGGCTCGATAAGGAGGCGGGTGGAACAATGTGGAGGCATCTAAGAGGGTCACAAAAGCAGAGGCGAAAACGCTATGCTCGCAAAGATAATAGAGGACGTTTAGCAGGTAAAAAGAGGATAGAATCAAGGCCGCAGGAGGTTGAAACGAGGGAGCGGATCGGCGATTGGGAAATTGATACGGTGCATGGCAGGGGCAAGCCAGGAGTAGTGACAATTGTTGAGCGGCACAGCGGGCTTGTGAGAATCGGGAAGCTCAAACGCATCTCAATGGAGCAGACCAAGGCCCGGACGGTGAGTCTTCTGAGTAAGGAAAAAGACAAGGTCATGACGATCACGGCAGACAACGGCAGTGAGTTTCATAATTACAAGAAAGTAGAGAAAGCACTTGAAACCGAAGTGTATTTTGCAGCCCCACATCACGCATGGGAGCGAGGAAGCAATGAGAACACCAACGGACTGATCAGGCAGTATCTACCAAAAGGTAAAGACCTCCGCGAACTAACCCAACGCGAGTGCACGAAGATCGCGGAGAGGTTGAACAATCGTCCAAGAAAACGACTGCAATATAGGACTCCAAATGAGATCTACTACGATAGCGATTCTGTCGCGCTTCAAACTTGAAACTATTCTT
>JBGSRM010000252.1:0-3502 GCA_041737575.1 Akkermansiaceae bacterium | reverse complement strand
GTTGATTTGTTCGATGAGGGATTCACGGGTGGTATCGGGCTGCGTCTTCATGCGGGCAATTTTGCCTATGCGCATAGGCAACGTCAAGGCCAAAAAAATCTAAGCCGGACGGTCGCTTTGACTTTTTTGTCCTGCACCCAACGTAGAGTGGTGACACCGGCGGGGCAAGCTCCAAATTCAACCATGGGCGCGGTCGCCGGTTGCCACGCACGGCTTGATAGGCTCTTCATGTTGAGAGGGGGGAGGAGAGTTCGACACGATGGCCGTCTGGGTCCTGCGCGACCGCCCGCCGGCCCCAGGGAGAATCGGCGGGTCCCGCCTCGAGAGAAAACCCGGCCGTCCGCAATTGATCAGCGACTTCGTCACACGACGCCACTGCAAATCCAATGCGCGTCGAACCGCTGGCGGGAAACTTGGCGGAAGCAGGATAAAGCTCGAATGTCCAGAGCCCGTCGGATGCCGCGTAATGCTCAGGTCCTGTTCCATGTCGGTGTTTCTCGAATTCGAGACCCACGATACGATAAAACGCGGCTGAGGCGTCGATGTCCTCGCAGCGAATCACGATCAGATTTGGGCGGGGCGTCATCTTCAATTTCCTAACGATGAGTGGTGGCACCGGCGAGATCAAGCTCCGATTAAACTAGAGACGTTATCGCCGGTTGCCACTCACGGCTTGTTAGCCGAGTTGGTTTTTACTCTGGACTCCTCCTCGCTTTTGGAGAGTCGTTCCATCATGATTCTGTTCATCAGATTAGGCCATCGACGCCAGTATTGCTTCAGCTTCACCTCGTAGCCGCCAACGGCCTCCATTCCATGAAGCGCAGACCAAAAAACTCCGGCACCGTCATCGTCGGGAAACCTCTCAAACAGATTGAAAATGGCGTCGTAGTAATCTGTAGGGGCGGGAGACTGGAATGCCTGCTCGAATAGCTCCTCAAGCTTGATGAATGAACCATCCACCGGTTCATACTCGCGAATAGCATGGTCGAGTTCGGGATTCATTTCTGGCTAACGTAAAGGCCTGGCAACCCGCTACCGGGAGCGCCCCTCCGCTTCAGGTTGAGGTTTGTCGCCACCCTCCGGCTCATCCACGGGGCGGGTAGCGGGTTGCCCAGTGCCGGTTTGTTCGTCCTTGGTGGTTTCCTGGGGAGCAGCGATCCTGCCGGTGCCTCGCTCTGGAAACACAAAACCGAATTTTTGTCCCACGTATCGCGGCCACTCGCAGCCCTCTCTGGCGCAAAAGGCTCGGACCTGGTCCCGGTAAACATCGAAATACCACTCGTTACCCCACCATCCTGACTTCTGTGGATCTGATTTTGGGAAGAAGCGAGGCCGAGGTCCCGAGATGACTGCTCGCCCATCCTCCGTATGCTCTTCATCGGGACAGTAGGCGTAAGCGGACTCATCAAAAATTAAATAGTATCCATACTGAAAAAACGCGGTGGAAATAATCGCGACCGCACAACACGCTGCGGCCAGGGCGAGAGTAATTTTTGTTCCAGACGGGCATTTTTTCTTGGACGAACGTCCAAGAGCACGCACCCCTATCAGCGGGGGCGAGCGTCGAACGCGGGGTTGATGTTGAAATTACGAGTGAGCATGTAAACAGGGCGGCTGATAGGGGTTGCTGTGTCTCGCCTTGTTCGCCTTCTTGATTCTCTTGGGCGTCACCTGCCCTTGAGTGGTGAAGTGGCCGAGTGCTGAATCCAAAAAAATGAGAACCATACAATTAAGTCTGTCATCCAATGAAGTGTTCATCAACTGCCGAAAAGGCTACGCGGTAATCATCGTGGACGGTGAATCGGCGAAGCATGTTGAAAGCGTGCTGCGTGAAAGCCTGCCAAACGGTCATGATGGTCCGATCTCCATCAGCAACGGATCGTTATCGTCCGAATCGACGGAAACTCCAACCACGCAAGCCTCCAAAAAATAAATGTCAGGAATGGCCTTGCCGTCTCGATAGAACAGCAGGCGTCCATCCACTTCTTGATACGTGTCGGCTCTCACCGGCACGGACTTCTTATCATCCAAATGCACTAGGTATGTCTTCATATGAAACGCGAAATTAAATTACAAACGGCCCCTCACGGGGGAAATTCTCTGGCGAACAGTTTTTATTCGTAGGGTCCCCGGATGTCATATCCGGGAACATCGTAGCGGGAGCTTTGTCCGGAACTCGTTGATTGGCAAGGATTTTGTTTGCGGCTCGTGCGCATATCAGGCTGGCGGGGGCGGGCCGGCGACCGGTTGCATGCCGTTTCTGATATGACCCTTTCGGATCTGCGGAATTTCTGGACGTTTGAAACATCGGAAAAAAGATGGTCAGACGAACACTTTTCGATTGACGCGATCCTGGAAATTTTGTTTCTCGGACGGCATGACTGCATCGAAAATCCGCTGGTGTTGGAGAAGCGACTTGGCTGAGTTCCGCGGCCTGACGGACCGGGAACGGACAGGTTTTTTGCTGGTTTTAGAGTGGTTTGAGAATTTCCGGCTGCGCCATGAGTTGGCGGCGGGAAGGGAGGCGGCCAAGGCGTTTTGGAAGATGGAGGTGATCCGGGAGGATCGCGAGCGGGAGAAGTGGCCGCTTGAGCAATGGGCGGACGCGATCCAGTGGTATTTGAACGGGCTGAGTGCGTGTGCGAGCGAGGGAGCGGACCATCGGAGTCTGGCGGAACGCTTGAGGGCGGCGGTGCATTCCTCCGGCGCGAGGCGGGGTTTGGCACCGCGGACGAAGCAGGCTTACGGGGCGTGGGCCGCGCGCTACGCAAGGTTTGCGGGGGATGAGCGCGAGGTGATGAAGGTGGCGACGGCGACGAGGTTTTTGACCTGGGTGGTGGAGGATGAGGATTGCGCCTACACGACGCAGAAGCAGGCGCTCAACGCGCTGGCGCATTTTTTCAAGTACGTGCTGGGGGTGAAGGAGCCGGTTTTCAACGTGAAGTTGAGGGACACGGGAACGCGGATCCCGGTGGTGCTGTCGAAGAAGGAGACGCATCAGTTATTCGACGAGATCAGGAAACAGGAAGAGAAAACGAGGCCGGCCAAAGACGAGGGACAGGAACCGACGCATGGGCGCTATGAGCTGGCCGCGCGATTGCAGTATGGCGCGGGACTGCGGCTTTCGGAATTGGTGCGGTTGCGGGTGCAGGATGTCGATGTGGGGCGCGGGATGCTGACGGTCCGCAAAGGCAAGGGCGACAAGGATCGGGCCACGGTGTTGCCGAAGAGTCTGCGGGAGGAGATTGCCAAGCAGATCAAGCGGGCACGCGAGGTGTGGAAGGGTGACCGAGAGGCGGGGCTGGCTGGCGTCTATATCCCAGGTGCGCTGGCGCGAAAATTCCGCCGGGCGGCTGAGACGTTTGAGTGGTTCTGGTTGTTTCCGGCGAAGCAGATTTCGGTGGATCCGGAATCCGGGACCCGGCGGCGTCATCATCTGCATGGGAAGGTTTACAACGAGGCGATCAAGCGCGCTGCCAGGGCGGCTGGGATCGAGAAGCGG
>JBGSRM010000225.1:0-2036 GCA_041737575.1 Akkermansiaceae bacterium | reverse complement strand
GGAGTTCCTCCCGTCACTTCCAAATGCAAATTCAACAAACCGGAAGCCGTATGATTATGCCCATGGTGGTCATGACAATCATCGAGTTCAGGCTTCTCGCCAAAACTCTTCACCAAGCCTAAACCAAACTCCAACTCCGTCTCATCCCCATCGAAATTGTGCTCCACCGCAACATTCGTATTCAACGTGAACCAATTTCCCAAATCATGCCATGTCGCGATACCGGGAGCGATCGCAGTCTCATTGCCAAAGGCCTCGGAACCTGTCGGCAACCCGATCTCCACCTGCCCCGTAAGCAAAAAACGATCCTGCGCTACCAACAAGACACGCGGCACAATCACCAAATCACCGAATCCTTTCTCCGACCCCACTCCCTCTTCATCCTCATAAATATAAGGAACCTCTACAATGAACCCAAAACCCTTCGTCACACCCCACTCCATTTCCAATTCACTCTCATGCTCGGTAAAACCTTTCCCCTTCGTATAGGTATGCGACAAAAATAAATCCCGCCCCGTGAACGCCGGCTCGATCCCGAACGAATGAATGATCGGCGTCCCCAACTCACTGAAATGGATATGCTTATACGGCTCTTGCAAGGTTTCCCATCCGTCCTGCGCCAAAAGACCCTGCTGGGAAATCCCGAGACAAACGACTGCTGCTTTGAAAGAAAGTAACTTCATGCGAAGAAGGTGTTATTGCGATATAATCGCGTTAGCAAGAAATAAATGCGAGATAATTGCATTACACCCAAAAACATCTCCTACCAATCCGCAATTTTCTAAATTGATACCCGCCCGTCATTCCCTCAGCCTACCCCTCAATGAAACGCCTCACTCTACTCCTATCAATCCTCCCAATGCCGCTCTTATCACAAAATACCGAGGTCATCCCGGGCGCCACCGAAGACACACCTTCCAAGGCCCACTACTTCACTTGGATCAACAACACCAACGAAGGCCCCACCGCGCAACAAACCAAAATCAACCTCGAGTTCTTCCAATGGCTCAAAGACGAATACGGAATGACCCTCGACATCTACGCCTTCGATGCCGGCGCAATCGATGCTCCTAGTTACTACGGCTCTCCCGAAACCCGGAAATTCAAAACACAATTTCCCCAAGGCTTCGGCCCCTTCGCCGAACAAGCCAAAGGCTTCGGCGGTCGCCTCGGCGTTTGGCTCGGGCCCGATGGCTTTGGAAACACCCCGGAAGAGGAAAAAGCACGCATCGACTTCCTCGCCTCTCTCGGCAAGGATCACAACTTCCAGCTCTTTAAAATGGACGCCGTCTGCGGACAGCTCCGCGATGAAAAACAAGACGCCTTCATCCGCTTGATGACCGAGGTTCGCAAACACAGCCCCGACCTCATCCTCCTCAACCATCGTCTGAACCTCGGCGAGGGCGTCAAACACGCCACAACCTTCCTCTGGGAAGGCGCGGAAACATACATCGACGTCCACATGGCAAACTCCACAACCGCCACTCACAACCGCGCCGCCGCCCTCTCGCGCGGCCTCCCTCCCGAGCTCAAACGACTCGCAGAAGACCATGGCGTCTGCCTCTCCTCCTGCCTCGATTTCTGGGAAGACGACCTCATCCTCCAAGGCTTCAACCGCTCCATGATCCTCGCACCCCAGCTCTACGGCAGCCCCTGGCTCCTTCGCGATGACGAATACCCCAAACTCGCCCGCATCTTCAACATCCACCGCAAATACCGCGAAATCCTCACCAAAGGAATCATCCTCCCCGAAGAAACATACGGCAAAAATGCAGTCTCCCGCGGCGATGATAAAACACGCCTCATCACCCTGCGAAATCTAACATGGGAACCCGTCACCCACAAAATCGCGCTCGATAACACCATCGGCCTCGACATCACCGCCAACCGCGAAGTCCGGCTCCTTCACCCCTACGAGGAAATTCTTGGCCGATTTTCTTTTACAGACTCCGTCGAGGTCACCGTTCACCCATTCCGCTCTGTGCTCGTCCTCGTGAGTGCTTCAGATATTAACGAACCCTCCCTCGAAAAAGGCC
>JBGSRM010000214.1:0-10798 GCA_041737575.1 Akkermansiaceae bacterium | reverse complement strand
GCCAATGACGGAGTCGCCATCCTTTTTCGTAACCGGCATCGGCTCTCCGGTAATCATCGATTCGTCAAGACTACCTCCGCCTTCCGTGATCATACCGTCCATGGGAACTTTTTCCCCAGGACGAACACGGAGCATATCTCCGACCGCGATATCATGAATCGCCACCTCCTCCTCTTCGCCTTCGCGCAAACGATGAGCGGTTTTCGCGGCAAGCCCGATCAAAGATTGAATCGCCTCTCCAGTGCGGGCACGCGCTCTCACCTCTAACAACTGACCGAGCAAAACCAGAACCGTAATCACCGCCGCAGCCTCAAAGTAAAGGCCTACCTCGCCGTGTTCTCGAAACGATTCCGGAAATACCTCAGGAGCAAGAACCGCCACCGCACTATAAATAAACGCCGCACCCACCCCTGTGGCGATGAGCGTGAACATGTTCAAGTTCCTAGTCTTCAACGAAACCCAAGCTTTCGTAAAAAACATCCCACCTGCCCAAAACACCACGGGTATCGTGAGAATGAACTCAATCCATTTGGTGATGTCCCTCCGAAAATGCACCCCCGGTATCATGTGCCCCATCGCGAGCAAAAACACAGGCAGCGTAAGCCCAGCAGCAATCCAGAACTTTCGCGTGAGATCCCAAATTCCTTCGGCTTCCTCATCGCTTTCCGAAATGCCTTTTGCCTCTAGAGCCATCCCACATTTCGGACAATCACCCGGATGATCCTGTTCGATCTCAGGATGCATCGGGCAGGTGTAAATCGTTTTCGTGTCAGGCTCCCACATAGGATTCCGCTCCAAGGCCATGCCACATTTCGGACAGTCACCGGGCCTCTCCGATTCCACGCCTGGACACATCGGACAGAAATATTTCGTGTCTGAGGATGGTTTGACCTCGGCCTCTGCAGAATGGTCGTGGCCACCGCAGCAGGATTTTTTTTCGTGTGAATGGTTCATGGAAAATGGTGTGTTAGTTTATGGGTGCACAATCGCAATCAAGGCAGCCGTGGCTGGCGCATATCGTGCAGGTTTTTTCTAACAACCCTCGAAGCTGTCGCCGCGCACGGTGAAGCCTTACCTTGAGGTTGTTGGGTGTGATGCCCAGCTCTTTAGAAATTTCTGACTGCGATGCGCCACCCAGATCATGGCGGCGGATGAGATCCGCGTAGGCCGGTTCCATAGCGGGTAACAAGCTATACAAGCATTGACAGGCGGTAGATTCAATTTCATCGGATCCCGTTTCGTGATCAGCGGCGTAGATAGCCATAGCGCGCTCGCTTGCGGCCTTGCGACGATGAAGATCGGTCAGGACATTTCTCAGAATACGGTAAAACCACGAGAGCAAGTTTTCCCGATCCACGAGATTCGGCTCAGCCTTGATCGCTTTGAGCAAGCTTTCCTGAACGGCATCTGCAGCAAGCTGTTCGTCGCCAAGCCTTCGTCGCGCGAAGGCTTGAAACTTACTAAGATGATTAAGTAAAAGCGTGGCCAGCTCTTCGGACTCACCGGATGTAGGTTTAGGATCGATTGTATTCATATACACCCTAACCAACGATCCCACAGTCTAAAGGTTACACTTTCACCGCCTTATTTTACAACAACTCACCAAATCTATGGCCGAAACGGTGGCCTAGCACGCTGCTCAGACTCATCTAAAACCTTCAACTGCTTCTTCAGCCCTTCGAGCTCTTTTTCCATAGCTTCCAACTCTGCCTTGGAATATTTGGACGGCTCCCCAAGAACCCCTTTATCCTCTGGATCTTTCTCGGATAGCTCCGATTCGAGATACTCAGCCCGCATCTTTAACCGCCCCAAAGAAGCCTTTTCCTCTGCCGTTAGCTCTCGGGGACGCGGCACATCAACTTTTGTCGCCTTCTCAATTTCCTCCTTCGTCGCGATTCCCGAACAAGTGATCTTTCCTTTTTCTACACTCGTACGAAAGACGAAGGCTTGGCCTTTCTCCATCAGCACCTCGGAATCCACGAAATCCCTCCATTTTCCATCTGAATACGTCTTCGCCTTGGTTAGCACGACCCTGCCCGTCTCAATCTTTACTTTGGTAATCTTTCCATCCCCCGCACTCGCCATATCCACCTCCAACCTCGTTCCCGCCTCCAACTCAAGGACGGCGGTAGTCAACGGGGATGCACCGAGGGAACTGCTTTTCTCGATCGTTTTCACATTGCCCTCCATCAGGAACTGCTTCCCCTCAGCCAGACTGGGATCAAAGGAGACCACATCGTGTAACACGCTCTCCGCAATGATCGGAGCTCCTACATTCTCAGCCGCCCATTCCTTCATTTTTTCCTGCATGAAACGCGCATAGTCTTGTGACTTCTTGCTCAGACGTGAAAGCGGCACGGAATATTCCTTGCCTTCCGCAACAAGAGTCAACGAATCATCCTTCAAACGCACGAAATCCGCGGTGATCGTTTTGCCATCAGAACTTTCCCATTTTTCACTACAAAAAGCAAAGCAGGAGGTAAGGAAAAAAAGGGAGATCGCTTTCATAATACTTCATACAGAATCTATTTTCGCTCGCTGTTACATATTTGCATGTGGCAACACTGAAAAATAAATATGCGCCAAAGTATCGCGTGGAAAAAATCGCATCAAGACCGAAATACCTCTTCGACCTCTCCACCTGCCTTGATAGAACCGTAGATAAATTCATCAATCAAAGAGCGAACACCCCAAGCTACTCCCCACCCAACCTCCTCACATACAAGTCCGCCTTCTCGATCAACTGCCGTATATTCAAAACCGCATCCCTATCCTTCTGCTTATCCTCTTCGGATAAGTCTTCCCATGGCACCAAATTCGGATGCGTCTTCCGCGCCTCATCCTTCGGTCCCGGCCCGAACTTCCAGCCCTTCCTCACCCGATCCGCCATCCAGCGATCATGCTCGATGATCGACAACTCCTCCAACTGCTCCTTCGTAATCTCGATCAAACCCGCCTTCATCCCATGACCCGATGCAAACTCATACCCCAACAACCGCAGTTTCACCGGAATATGCGCCGCCTGCGCCCGATTCGCATCCCGAAAATCCTCCGAAAGATCCTCCCACGGCCTCATCGAAGAATTCGTTTCTAAAGTTTTCTCCTTCTTCGATTCATTGTACAGATAAAGCTCATGAATCGCCTTCGCCAAAATCTCGATCTCCAAGTGCCTCTCAGGCAACAAGCGATAAATACGGAAACGCCCCGGATACCCCTTCGCCAAACGCATCGAACCCGCATACTCACACACAAAAGCCGCCCCACCCGTCCCCTCACCCCTGCGCTCGCTCTCCGCCCTGCTTAACTCGGAAAGCGCCGCGAACTCCTCACTCGCAAACACCTCACCCGGCCTCGCCACCGGCTCGATCCTTGCCGCACGATTCACATGCGCGCCATTAAAAACCCGCTGCCTGACTACCGGATCATACGTCATGAAAACCGGCCCCGTATGCAGCCCCACCCGGATACGAATTGGCTGCTTCACCTCCCCCTCCTCGTAATAGAGCCCGCTCTTGATCCAATCTTTTTTCCCATCCTCCACCATCTGCGTCAGCTCCAAAGCAAACGCCCCCGCATCCGCCGCATAATCAAACACCGCATAAATCGCATCTCCCCACGTATTCAAACTGATCGGCGCATGAAGACTGTTCGCCGCCAACTTCGATACCCGCGCCATGAAAACATTCACCAACTCCGGAATCACTTTCTCCGTCAGCTTGCTATAACCCACCAAATCCGCAAACAACATGCTCTTCACACCCTGCTGCAAAATCGGCTGCTCACACCGCTTCACACGCACGCTGCTTTTCCGTCCCGCTCCATGCACCTCTATCGGCGGCGGCTCAATAACCTCCACCTTCATGTTCAACTCCTGCTCCCAAAACCGACAAAAATCCGCCGTCCCGCCCTTCGTCTCCCCGTTCACACAAAACGCCATCGGCTTCAAATCCAACTGCGAAACCCTCGCCGTATGCAACGCAATCCCCGCTGTCACCTCCATGGTATAGCGCCAACCCACATCACTCGCCGGCTCATACGCCTGCCCCAGCTCACGCAAAGTCGCCGCCTTCTCTATCACCCTTTCAAACAAGTGTGACCAATACGGCTTCTCACCTTCATAAGGCGAAATACTCGTCCGCTTGAACTCCCCACTCGACCATGGCAACACCACATGCGCCGTTGATCCCCGCTCCTGCAACGCATTCAAAAACAACAAATCCGCCCCCGCCGCCGCTCCCGCCAAGCCCACCCGCACATCCAACCTCTCCAAAACCGCCGCAATATCCTCCTGCGCCCGCCCCACCGCACCCATCGGAAAACGAATCTCATCCACACCATTATCCGGCGCATACCCCGCGAATACAACCAACTGCAACGCCGGAAATGCCGACCGGAAATCATCCCGCGACATCCCCAAAGCCTCCGCCAACATCCCCGCCTGCAACCGCCCTTCAGCCAACTGCCCCGTCGTCACACCCGGCACCGACTTCAACAATCCAAACGCCTCCCCAGCCTCATCCACCTTGCCCAACACCGCAAACCCCACCGCCCTCGCCCAACAACTCTCCCAATCCCCACACTCACTCCCCTTGCTCAATAAAAAAATCCGCTCCCCATGCTCCTTCGCAACCCTCGCGAACTCCCCATCATACCCGGCCAGCAACAACGAAATTCCAGCAACATTCGCAAGCGTCTCCAGATCATCCGGCTCAATCCCCAACGCCTTGTTCCAGAAAACCAACGCCTTCTTGCCCGCCTCAAACCTCGCCGCCGCCGCCACCGCACGCCGCGCCTCCTGCGCATGAACATTCCCCAACTCCACATACGCCTTCTTCCTCACCCCGGCGACCAACCCGTCCCCTCCAACCAACAGCCTCTCAAGCTCCCGACACGCCTCCGGCGTATTGCCCAACCTCCCCAACGCCTGCGCGAAATTCAACCTCACTTCCGCCAACAAACTCCCATCCCCCCCATCACACGGCATCCTCAACAACTCCCGCCCCGCATCACATACCAAAAGATACTCCTCCAACCTCAACGCCATCGCCATGAAATCCCTCCCGATCCCGAAATCCTCCTGCATCCACGGAATCTGGAAATTCCCGCTCAAATCCACCACCGCTGCCTTCTCCTCCGGAACCGGAACCCGCTTGTCCCACATCCCATGTAGCTCACGTATCCCAACCGTCCCCGAACCTAACAACTCCCTGACATCACTCAAATTTCCTAAACTCATCGACTCGTTTTCTTAAAAAGTTCACTCCCCATTTCCCGTCCACATCCTCTCATCCGTATATCCAAATACATTTCCTCCCAGAAAAAACAGAACCACCAAAACACAATTGGAAATCTCACATCTCATACACCCTCATCTTCCACATACTCTTCCACACCGCAAGGAGCTTCCTCAAACCCTCCACCCTCAACCCACCCCGAATGGAGCTACGATTCTGAAAATCACAACCTCGCGAGCCGAACCATCCCAAAGCCGTAGCTTATTAAAAAAATCCTGCCAAATCGCATCTCAACAAACGATAAAGCGCAACCCTTCACGAACTCGCTGAGATTCTACATCCGGTAGCCTCATAACATCCGCATAACCTCTCTTCCGTTCGTGTCCTCGGTGCTTTTCGTGGTTCGAAAATCAACCAGTCAGAAAAACAATCCTCACGCTCGAATCACAAGTCTTCTATTCATCCACCTCAACCCCATTCCACAACACCTCCATCCCCATCGGCTCTGGAAACTCAGCCCCAAGCACAAACAACGCCGTCGCCCAAGCATCTGCCGTCGCACAGTCTTTCGATATCACACTCACAGAACATGCCTGACGCACCACAGGTTTGCCAGTTCGCGGATCAAGAATGTGACTCGCAAGACCGCCAACCACAGGCTTGAACTGACGGTAATTTCCACTGGTTGCGAGCGCCTGCTTTCGCAGCTTCACAGTACGAAAAATTTCACTCCCCGCAGGATCAGGCTTTTCAATGGACACCTCCCACTCAACATCCCCAACCAAAATCTCCCCACCCAACTCAAACACAAAATCCTTTACTCCTAACTCCCTCAACCGCTCCCCAACACGATCCACCGCAAACCCCTTCCCGATGCCGGAAAGATCGATCCCGCTTCCCACCGGCCCGAATCCCGCATCTCCCACCTCCTTGAGCATCCGATGATCAAAAGCCCCCCCGCTGGCTTCCCTCACTTGCTCCGCAAGATCGATAACTCGTCGCAATTCCTGCGTCGCCGCCTCTCCCCGATTGAACCGCGAAAGATCGGAATCAGCCCGCCACTGGCTAAGCACAGCCTCCCATTTCTCCAACACCGCGAAAACCTCCACATCAAGCTTGTCCGGTGCTTCCCCACGCCATGCCAACTTCCAAGTTGTGCCCATCGCCTCGCCGGATAGCAAAGGCTGCGTCTCTTTCTTCCCACCGCAGCTCGCTATCAGAACCACCAACAATAAAAGCAGGCTTTTCATATCAGCAAACGCAAACAAGCCGCAACCACAAGCACCGCCGCCACCGTATCCCGCCGCGTCCACGCCGTCGGCGAAGCTGTTAGAAATTTCAACAACGCCCCCGTAGGACAACCATAATGACAATACGCCTGCGGCAGAAAAAAAGAAGCCAAAATACCTACGGTAAATATAGTAGCTGGCACAAAAGCAATGAACCCGCTGCTCCACGTCTCAAACGGCTCGAAGTAGGCAAACGGCACCCCACTCACAAAAAACGCCAAAACCCAGATCACCACCAAGGTAAGCCAAGGCACCCGCGACATGATGAAATGAACCTTCGGCGGGAGCGCGAAGCGTTTCCTCACCACCCGCCCCGCCAATGTCTGCGCGGCTCCATGCGGACAAATCCGGTTGCAATACACATTCTTCCCCGTGAACGCCGGCACAACCAACGCCACCGCCGTCAACGCCAGCAATGGCAGAATCCCGCGCACACCAAAACCATTCGCACCCCAGCCAATCAACTGAGCCTGACTCACCATCCACCCCAGCGCCACTCCCGCAACCACCGATACCACCGCAAATCCCATCCTCACCGCCGACCTGTTTCCAAACCTGTGCATACCTAGAAAAACCCCCGCCACGATCCAACCCAAAGCCAGCGAAACCTTCCAAGGAAATCCACCCGCCTCCTTCGCCGCAAGATGACGCCGGAGCATTTCACGAACCGTCTCCACCACCGCCTGATTCGTGTAGCTCGCACCGCTGGTAAAAAGCGAAGGCGAATTGCGGATATCCTCCGCGATGATTTCCTCCGGCGTCTTCCCCGCAAAACCATCCGAATATTTCACCTCGTTGCGCACATCGCTGATGTATGGCTCGTTATCACGGCTCCCAAGAAAACCAACCCCAAGAACCTTCTTGCCCTCAGCATCAAGACAGACAATCACATCCGAAGTGCCGTTATATCCCCGCGCGGAAATCCCCATGCGGCTGCTCCGCAAAACCGTCCCCATCATCTCTCCTCCCTTTTCCACACGATAGCTGCCATCCTTCTCCTCCAATGAATCGGCCTCCGGAAACCATTTCTCAACATCCGCAACTTTCAGCGGCGCCGGAAACCACTGATCCATCCCCTCCGCGCCAAACCGCGCGGCAAGTCCCCGCGCCATCGCCTCGCTGGTCAACGTCGCACCGGAAACAAAAAGCGGCTCACCGGACGAACCCAACGTCGATTCCGCCCTGCCATCCCACTGCCTCCAAAACGCCAAATCATCTCTCACAATCTTCACATGCCCGTCCGTATCCGAACTCTTCAAAAAACGAACCACCTTCACCTTGCGTTCCGCATCAAACACCACCAGCAACTCCGACGGCCCGGAATATCCTTGAACCTTCTCCGCCTGCGGAAAAGTCGAGGTCGCCCAACCCACCGTTTGATCGTCCCCATCCAACAAAGCATACAAACCGTCCGTTGGCTCACCGACCGACACCACTGACGGAATCACATGCCTCACCTCCGCAAGAACTACACCCGCATCCAACACACCTTCTTCACGAGGAAGCCCCCTCAAACAGGCAAGCGCCGCAAAAATCACGCCGAGCCGGTAACAGCCCAGCGCCCACCGTTTCCAACGGCGTTTCTTTTCACTCGGAAGGGGCGGATTCTTTGCCATCGAGGGATTTCTTCAACTCATCCAGATTCTCAAAACGCGCGTCTCCGGGAAGTCTCCAAAGTGTTTTCACGGTTTCCAAGTGATCATTGTAAATGTCGCGCGGCGTGCAATCCTTCACCGTCGCTAGCGCCGCAGCACGACCCACCGTCACACCCATCATGCCAATCGTCTTCATCACGCGGATCGTGCCGAGTGCGTCGCGCTCCACACTGATGTTGCGCCCTGCCATGAAAAGATTCGGAATGTTGCGCGAATACAGAGTACGATAAGGCACCGCATAGCCAATGTTCTTATCAACACCCGGACCATGCACGGCGCGCGCAATGAACGGCTTGCCCGGTATTGTGTCCTTGTATTTCTCAACCGGATAATGAAGGTCGATCGACCACGTGGTCTTGAAAGTCGCATCATCGAAAGGCTTTTTCCCACGCACATCATCACCTGTCAGCACCACATCGCCCAAAATCTGAATCGTCTCACGCGTGCCACCAACATACGCCAACCAAGTCATCTCCGCATTCGCATGTCCCTTCGGGTCACGCTCCTTATGTGCTCCGTGATTCTTGATCGAGTTCCACGCACTATAGGAGGCCAGCAAATTCAAATCCCGCGTGAGCTCAAGATCATCTACCGGATGATTGTCGAATCCACTCTCCCAAAACCACTCCGCGTGTCCGAATCCGTGTATGACTTTCGGGTAGGGGAAATCATCCGACCCAAACTGATACATCCATCCCTGCTCCGGAAAACTCACCGCCCCATCGCGGTTTTCCCAAATCCACATGTTGCTCATGCCCATCCGTCCCTTCTCGGTAAACTTCGTATCCGCACCCGACCACATTCCAAGAAAACCATGACCCGTGCAGTCCACGAAAAATTTCCCACGCATACGCTTGGTTTTCCCCCCCTCAACATCGACCGCCTTCACCGAATCAATCTTCCCATCCTTCATCTCCAACCCGTAAGCATGATGCCCGAGGAAAAGGGTGATGTTCTTTTCCGCAGCCACAACCTTGTCCTTCTTGTCATCCACAAATTCCTCAGCAGGCGCCGGCGAGGCTTTCGCCTTGTCCTCGAACTCACGAATAATCTGATCCAGCGGATACTCGCTTTCCGGATAGTTCCCCTTCGCCCAAACTCGGATCTCCGAAGAACCATTCCCACCAAGCACCTTGCGATTCTGAATCAACGCAACCTTCGCACCCATCCGTGCCGCGGAAATCGCCGCTCCTAGACCACCATAACCCCCACCAACAACAACCAAATCATATTCACCCGCATCCTCAATCGCACTCGGCACTCCGGAAATCTTCCAAGCCGCACGCTCCTCAAATGTAGCATCCGCAGGCGGCACAAAACCCTCATCACTACTGAAAAGCACCGCATCCGCACGTCCGTTGAATCCTGTTAGATCTTTCAAAGCGACTTTCGCCTTGCCCGCTTTCATCTCCACTTTCCCCGCCAACTGCCAATTCCACTTCGCCTCGCCTGTGCCAAGCTCCTCAGCCAGCAACTCACCATCAATCGAAATCTGAAATCGCCCCGCACTCTCAGGCCGATCCAAACGCTTCGTCCAATCAATCGTCCGCACCCAAACCCGATACTCCCCCGCCTCCGGCACATCCACTTCCGTCGTCGCATCCGCCACCGGCTTCCCCATCCCATGTGCAATCAAATAGCTCGATCCCATCGACTCGATAAACTGCGTATCAATCCCCCAACCACCCTTTTCGGTAAATTGTTCCGCCTCGATCAGAAACGACGCCGCTTGCAGTTGGGAAATGGCAAAAAGACCGAGTAAAAATGGGGTTTTCATAAGCTGTTGTGAATTAGAAACTAGAAACGCAACAACTGACACGATCTTTTCACGATTCGTCCATCTTTTTCCTCTGCCGAGCCTCGCGGAAAAAACTCTGCAACAAAGCCAGCGACTCCTCACCCATCACTCCCGCCACCACTTCACAGCGATGATTCAGCGGCGGATTCGATTCCAAAAGATTAATCCATCCACCCGCCGCCCCCGCCTTCGGATCACCACAACCAAACACCACCCGTTCCGGCCTGCAATGCACAATCGCACCCGCACACATCGGACACGGCTCCTTCGTCACATAAAGCGTGCACTTCTCCAACCGCCAATCCCCCAAGGCCTGCTGCGCCGCCGTCAACGCCAACATCTCCGCATGTGCCGTCGCATCCTTTAATGTCTCCACCTGATTCCACGCCCGCCCAATCACCCGCCCCTCACAAACCACAACCGCCCCCACCGGAACCTCCCCCGCCGCATACGCCTTATGCGCCTCACGCAACGCTTGCTGCATGAAATGCGCGTCGCTATGCAGATCAATGATAGGTTCCTCGTTCATCACCGCCGTCTTGTAAACACGCAACCACCCCTTGGCAACCAACGAACCATTTCACCCGCACCAGCAAATCAAAAATCAAAAATCAAAAATCATCAATCATCAATCATCAATCATCAGTCATCAGTCATCAACCACATCGACGACTTTCAGACTTTCAGACCTTCCGACCTTCCGACCTTCCGACCTTCCGACCTTCCGACTTTCCGACCTTCCGACCTTCCGACCTTCCGACCTTCCGACTTTCCGACTTTCCGACTTTCCGACTTTCCGACTTTCCGACTTTCCGACTTTCC
>JBGSRM010000200.1:0-14936 GCA_041737575.1 Akkermansiaceae bacterium | reverse complement strand
CAAGTCATGAAGCCGAACAGCCTTTCGAAATACCGCCCGTTTCCGGCGATCTCCCTGCCCGACCGCACCTGGCCGGATCAGATGATCACCCGTGCCCCGATCTGGTGTTCGGTCGATCTCCGTGACGGCAACCAAGCCTTGCCGCAGCCGATGTCGATTGAGGAAAAACTCGAGTTCTTCGAGCTTTTGGTGGCGATCGGTTTCAAGGAAATCGAAATCGGTTTCCCCTCCGCTGCTGATACGGAATTCAATTTCTGCCGTCGCTTGATTGAGGAAAACCGCATCCCGGACGACGTGACGATCCAGATTCTGGTGCAGACGCGCGAGCAACTCATCCGTCGCAGCTTCGAGGCCATCGCCGGTGCGAAGCGCGTGATCGTGCACATTTACAACTCCACCTCGCCGCTGCAGCGTCGTGTGACTTTCGGCGATGCCTCGCGCGAATCGATCAAGCAGATCGCCATCGATGGCGCGAAGTTGGTGAAAGAACTCGTTCCCACGATTCCACAAACCGAAGTGGTGTTACAGTATTCTCCGGAATCGTTTTCCGATACGGAACTCGATTACGCGGCGGAAGTTTGCAACGCGGTCATCGATGTCTGGCAGCCGACTCCGCAGAAAAAAATGATCATCAACCTGCCGGACACCGTGCAGTGGACCACGCCTAACGTCCATGCCGACATGATCGAATGGATGGGCAGAAATCTCCACCAGCGCGATTCCATCATCATTTCCCTTCACACCCACAACGACAGAGGCACCGGCGTCGCGGCCACCGAGCTCGGACTGATGGCCGGCGCGGATCGCGTCGAAGGCACGCTGTTCGGCAACGGCGAACGCACGGGAAACCTCGACATCGTCACCGTCGCGCTGAACATGAACAGCCACGGCATCGCCACCGGACTCGATTTTTCCGGTCTAACAGATATTCGTCTGAAATACGAAAAATTCACCCGCTTCGCCATCCCCGAGCGCCAACCTTACGTCGGCGAACTCGTGTTCACCGCATTCTCCGGATCACACCAGGACGCGATCAAGAAAGGTCTCGACCGTCGCGAGAAAGAATCCAAAGACAATCCCGATCTAACATGGGGCGTGCCATATCTGACTATCGACCCTCAAGACATCGGCCGATCCTACGAAGCGATCATCCGCATCAATTCCCAATCTGGAAAAGGTGGAGTCGCTTATGTGTTGGATCGAGAACACGGTTTCGATCTTCCGAAATCGATGCATCCGATTGTTGGAAAATACATCTACGATCTCGCCGACCAACACGGGCGTGAACTCAGCGTCGATGAAATCCGCGATGCGTTTTTCGATCATTTCGTGAATCAGGAAAACCATCTTGGGTTGATCGCCTACGAGTTGATCCATCAACCCGGTGGCAGCGTGCATTGCAACGCGACGATTTCCATCGATGGCAAAGCCCGGCAAATCGAAGGCGATGGTAACGGCCCGATCAATGCCTTCGTGCACGCGCTTGAAACTGTTGAACTGAAAGATTTCAAAGTCAGCGACTACCGCTCCCACGCTGTGCGCGGAGGATCGGATGCCAGCGCCGCCGCCTACGTCCAACTCCAACACGAAGACGGCCGCATCCTCTGGGGCGCAGGTGTCGATCCATCCATCGAAATGGCGGGCTTGAAAGCGTTGGTTACGGCTTGGAATTTGTTACGTTGAGAAGCGCGCTGCTAATTGGAATTCTGTTTAAATATGGAATCACAAAACCACAGGATGCAGGTGTGGATTATCACGGATAGGGCTTGGCTTAGGAGGGAGGCAAAGCTGGGGTGTATTTGATGTGCAGGAATGATCAGTCTTCGACGCGTTGCCAGATTTCGTTTTGTCGGAAGGCTTCGGGGATCCAGGGTGGGTCGTAGAAGGCGAAGATGGGTGGGCCGATGGGTTTAAGTTTATTTTCGGTGATGAGCTCGGTTAGTTTTTTGGTTGCGGCTTCTTGTTTGGCGGGGTCTTTCCAACCGGAGAAACGGAGTGTGGCGAATTTTCCGGCTTTGATTTCCTGGATGGAGAGGTCGTCGGCATCGGGGGATGGGGCGCCTCTTTCGGCGATTTTGGCGGGGAGCATAAAGCTCATTTTGCCGGGTTTCTTGTCTTGTTGGTTTTCCATGAAGACGGGGGAGGTCATGGAGATTTTTTCGTTATCCTGGTTGTCGCCGGAGATGTAGCGGAAGAGTTTGCGAAAGGATTGGTCGCGATTTTCCATGGTGTCCATGGGTGCGGAGACGATGCGGATGGCTTCGTATTTGCGGATCTCGAATTTGCCGTTTTTGGAGATGGACTCGAAGGGAGGTTTTTCGATGGCGCAGGAGACGAGAGCGGTGGTGAGGAGAAGGAGAAGGGGCTTCATTGTGGTGAAGGTTGCTTCAGGAAATGGGGAAATCAATGGGGAAATTGTCTGCTGAACGTGATCCTAGAGAGGAAAATTTAACTGCGAATGAACGCGAATCCTGAAAGCAGATGTTAGATGAGGCGGGAAACCGATTTTGACCACAGAAAGCACGGAATACACGGAATGGATATGAGATTCAGAAGCTTTCAATCACGGGGTGAAAGGGACTTCATTTTTGGAGGTGGATGAAGCAGCCTTTTTTGTTGGCGGCGATGATGTCTGGTTTGCCGTCGCCGTTGGCGTCTGCGGCCATTACCTGGCAGCCGACACCGCTTTCGGCGTTGACGATTTCGGCGGTGTAGGTGGCTTGGCCGTCTTTGCGTGAGAGGAGGAAGGCGTAGATGACGGGGTCTTGGTCGGGCTCGGGATCGCCTTTGGGGCCGTGTGCCCAGAAGCGTTTTCCGGTTATGATGTCGAGGGTGCCGTCGCCGTTGAGGTCGGCGAGGTCGAGGGCGTGAGGCTGGGAGAAGGCGATGCCGGTGGAGCCTTTTTCGTTCGGGATGTCGGTGAGGAGATGTTGTTTCCAGGAGCCGTCGGCGTTTTGCTCAAACCAGCAAACGCCGAAGCCGTGGGCGTCGAGGGAGGTGATGACATCGGTGCGTCCGTCGGCGTTGACGTCGTATCCGAACATTTGGGCACCACCTTTTTCGCCGAAGGAGGCGGGGTGGAAAGTCCATGGAGAGGAGCCGTCCCAGTTGGCGGGTTGTTGCCACCAGCCGCGTTTTTCGAGGATGTCGGTGAGGCCGTCGGAGTTGATGTCACCGTGGCCGATGCCGTGTGTGTAGCGTTGGTAGGAGCCTTTGTTTTCCGGTGTGACGGGGTTCCATTTCCAGAGGGCTTTGGGGTTCAAGGGGTCGTAGGAGGCGTAGCCTAGTATGCCGTTGGACATGCAGAGGAGGTCGGGTTGTTTGTCGCCGTTGATGTCGGCGAGCATGGGGGATTCGTTATCGGTGACGGCGAGGGCGGTGTGTTGTGGCCAGTGGCCGCCATCGGCGCCGGGGTTTTCATACCAGTAGGTTTCTTTGCCGGGGAAGCCGATGACGAGGTAGTCGGTGCGGCCATCGCCGTTGAAGTCGTGGGCGTAGGAGAGGAAGTTGTTCGAGTAGCCGTTTTTTCCGCTGAGTTCGCCTTCGAAGCCGGAAACGATGCCTTTGTCGGCGGCCTCAAATGTTTCTGTGTCCGGGTAGATGGTGTGGCGGGTTTTGAAGTCGGGGCCGGCGTACCAGTAAGGGCCGCTGAGGATGTCCGGTTTGCCGTCGGCGTTGATGTCAGCGACGCATGCACCTTCGGCCCAGAAGTATCGGCTGATGTGGATGGTTTCCCATTTTCCGGTGGGTTCGGGAGGTTTTGTGGAGATGATGGCGGCTGTTGCGGCGGCGGCGATGGCGATGAGGGGTAGGATGATTGGTTTCATTGGGGAATGCTATGGTTAAGAGACGAGATGGATGGGGTTGTTGGAAAGGAATGCTTGGATGTTTCGGGCGGTAATGGCCATGAGGCGTTTGCGGGCTTCGATGGCGGCCCAGGCGATGTGAGGGGTGAGGGTGAGGTTTTTGGCTTGGAGGAGGGGGTTGGAGGGGAGGATAGGCTCGACGGAGACGACATCGAGGGCGGCGGCGGCGATTTGGTTTGTGTTGAGGGCGTGGGTGAGGGCTTGTTCGTCGATGAGGGGGCCGCGAGCGGTGTTGATGAGGAGGGCGGTGGATTTCATTTTCGCAAGGGAGTCTGC
The DNA here is from genome assembly GCA_041737575.1 of Akkermansiaceae bacterium. Lineage (GTDB taxonomy): Bacteria > Verrucomicrobiota > Verrucomicrobiia > Verrucomicrobiales > Akkermansiaceae > Luteolibacter. The sequence continues at coordinate 10,794 of JBGSRM010000200.1, read as the reverse complement.
GGAGATGAGGTTTTGTGTTTCTGGGGTGAGGGGGCAGTGGAGGGAGACGATGTCGGAATTTCTGAGGATATCAAGGATGGATGCCCATTGGAAGGGGAAGGATGTGGAGGCGGATTGGGAGCGGGAGTAGGCGAGGATGTTCATTTTGAAGGAGGCGGCGAGTTCGGCGGTGCGTTGGCCGATGCGTCCGAAGCCGATGATGCCGAGGGTTTTTCCGGCGAGTTCGTGGAAGTGTGGATTTTGCCAGAAGGAGAAGTCCGGGGAGTTTTGCCATGAGCCGGATAGGGCGAGTTGGCTGTGGAGGGCGGTTTTTTTGAAGTGGTCGAGGATGAGGGAGAAGACGAATTCGGCGACGGCGTCGGTGCTGTAGATGGGGACGTTGGAGACGGGGATGTTATGGGAGGAGGTGTAGGTGGTATCGATGATGTTGTAGCCGGTGGCGAGGACGGAGATGAATTTGAGGTTGGGGAGTTGGGAGAGGGTTTGGGCGTTGAGGGGGGTTTTGTTGGTGAGGATGATATCGGCGTTGAGGGCGCGGGGGACGATTTCGGAGGGGTGGGTGCGGTCGAAGACGGTGAGGTTGCCGAGGGCTTCTATTTCGGTCCATGGGTTGTCGCCGGGATTGAGTGTGTGGCCATCTAGGACGGTGATGTTCATGGGAAGTTTGCTAGTTTGCGAGTGTTCAGTGGGAAGTGCTGAGTGATCTGGGATGGGGTTATGAGGGGGTGGGGTTGAGTATTTTCACCTTCAGGCCGGGAAACTGGGAGAAGGCTTTGTCTGTGGTCACTAATTGTGCTTCTGTTGCCATGGCGAAGGCGGCCAAATAGGCGTCCATCCAGAGTTTTGGGGAGCTGGTTTTGCGTGAGGCGATTTTTTTCCAGAGCGGTTCGAGTTTTGGTGGTTCGGTTTGGAAATGGATGCGTTCATCGGCGATGAAGGCTTCGTAGATTGCCCAGGCTTGTGCGTTGCTGAGTGGTTTGATGCCGTAGGCGGAGAGTATTCCATCAGTTGTCATGAGCCGGAGCAAAGATTGCTGAGTGGAGCGGCAGAACAGGATGCTGTCGGGATTCGATTCAGCGTCGAGCCAGGTTTTGGCGGCGGTATGGTGTGTGTGTCCGGACAGGGTGAGGGCGAGCCAAACATTGGTGTCCAGCAGATTCATGAGTGCCATTCCACCTCCTGAGAGAGAAGGGTTTCGGCGACTTGTTCCGAAGTCAGTTCGGCGCCTTGCTTGCAAATGATGAGTGGCACGGACACGCGCTGTGCCGGATTTTTTGCATTTTGCTGGCTTGCCTTGAGACCTTGTTTGAGCAGGACAGCCATGGCATCTTTGAGCTTCAGCCCTTTGTTCAATGCGTGACGCTTGATGTCGAGCACGAGCGAGTCGGGCAGGTCGAGGGTTGTTTTCATGCTGCCCATTTTACTGGTTTCCCATTTTTCTGTCAAATTGGAATTGGGGAGACATTCAAGGAATGGTGTGGTCTGGTGAGATGTGGTCGTGGTAGATGTGGATTTTTTCTTTTTCGAAGCGGCGGAGTTCGGTGCGGAAGTCGTTGACGGCTTGGTGGCGTTTGGCGTTGGAGATGGCGGTGTGGATTTCCTGGCGGAGGGATTCGAGGGGGGGGAGTTGGGCGGGTTTGCGGTCGGTGACTTCGACGATGTGCCAGCCGAGTTTTGTTTGGATGAGGGTGGGTTGGTTGAGGGGGAGGGCGAAGGTGGCGGATGCGAAGTCTTGGGGGAGGCGTGCTCGAGACATCCAGCCGATGTCGCCGCCGGAGTTGGCGGTGGCGGGGTCTGTGCTGATTTTTTTTGCGAGGGTGGTGAAGTTGGTGGTGTCGGATTTTAGTGAGTTGAGGACGGTTTGGAGGGTTTGTTTGGCGGTTTCCGAGGGGGTGTTTAGTGTGGCGATGAAGATGTGGCGGGCGCGGATGCGTTCGGGGGTGGTTAGGGAGTCCTGGTTTTTCTCGTAGAAGGAGGAGATTTCTTCCTCGGTGACGGTGACGAGGGGATCGACGCGCATGGCGACGTATTTTTCCTGTTGGATGCGAGCGGCGATGCGGTTGCGGAGGGCGGTTTCGTCGGGGATGCCTTGGGATTGCATGGCTGAGGTGAGCTCGGCGGCGGAGGGGAAGGCTTTGGTGAAGAGTTCGAGTCGATCTTTGATTTCCTGATCGGATACCGTTAGTTTGTGGGAGTTGACGGAGACTTTGGTGCGGAGGAGTTCGTGATCGATGAGGTCGCCGAGGGCGGCGTAGGTGATGATTTTTTGTTGTTCGGGGGGGAGTTTTGAGAAGTCGTCTGCGGTTTTTCCGGTGAGGTAGAGTTTTTCGAGGATGGCGCGGTCGAGTTGGGAGCGTGAGATTTCGTGGCCGAAGACGCGGGCGACGGTGTCTTTGGTGGGGTTGTAGGATGTGCGGAAGGTGTTGAGGCGTTGGTTGAGGGGGCCGTTGAAGAGGAAGAGGTCTGCGGCGAGGTAGGCGAGGACGGTTAGGTAGATGGCGAAGCGGAGGGAGAATTTGGTGAAGGAGGTCATGGGTAAACGCTGTCGCGTAAAGGGCTGCGCCGCACGCGATCGAGGGGTCAGGATTTAGCGGATTTCTACGGTGGCGCCGGGGCGGAGGAGGTTGGGGATGCGGATGATGTCCCAGTTGGCTAGGCGGATGCAGCCGGCGGATTGGGAGCGGCCGATGGTTTCGGGGTCTGATGTGCCGTGGAGGCCGATGCCGGGTTTGCTGAGGCCGCACCAGAGGATGCCGACGGGATTGTTGGGGCCGCCGGGGATGTTGAGGGCGTTTTTGGAGCGTTTTCCGGTGCTGAGGAGTTGTTGGTCGAAGCGCCAGACGGGGAGTTCGACGGCGTTTTGCATTTTCCAGATGCCGTAGCGGATGAACTGGGGTTTTCCGGGGGTGATGGGGAATGCGGCGATGAGGCCGAGGTTGGCGACGCTGGCGGGGGCGTCGGGATCGGCGACGACGAGGGCTTTGGGGGTGGCTTCGTAGATGCGGACTTGGTTCAGTTTCGTATCGACGACGGCGTAGCGTTGGCTGAGGGCTTCGTCTTCTTTGAAGATGGCGCCGGTGAGGTCTTCGATTTGGAAAGCAGTGACGTTGGGGACGATGATGGTGTCACGGGGTTTGAGGCCGTAGATTTTGGATGCGCCGTTGAGTGCGATGAGGTAGGGGACGGTGGTGTGGTAGCGCTCGGACATGAATTCGCCGATGCTGCGGTAGGACATTTTTTTGACTTTGGCTTGTTGGGAGCGGTTGTAGGGGAGCTTGGAATTGACCCAGTCTTTGGAGAGTTCCGGGACGACGGCGGTGGCGAAGGGGGTGGTGACTTTTGCGCGAGCGGCTTTGTTGACGGCGGTCCATGAATCGTGAGGGTGGCCGTTTACTTCGTTCCATGTTTGGACGGCGAGCTCGGAAAAGCGGCCGACTTTTCCGTCGATGACGCCGGGGCCGAAGTTGGCTTCGTCGAGGTAGATTTGGAGGCGGACGGCGTCGTCGCCTTCGGGTTTTACGTCGAGAGGTGAGGGTTTGGCGGCTTCTGGATCGGGTTCGGGAGTGAGGGGTTTTGATTCCGGTTCCACGACGGGATCTGGAGCGGGAGGGGGCTCAGGCTCGGTTTCTTGAGGTTGTTCTTCTGTTTCCTCGAAATCGAGGGGAAGGGCTTTGAGGACTTTGGGTGCGGGTTCCGGCTCCGGTTCTTGGGCGAGGAGGGGGAGGGTGAGCAGGAGGATGGGGATGAGGATGCGCATAGGGGTTGGTTTCTGATTTTTGAGATTAGGTGGTGATGAGGAAATTTTGTAGTTTTCCGGCGATGTCGGCGGGGACGACGGCGGAGATGAGGATGTCGTTTTGTTCGTAGTCTGTGGAGAGGATTTTGGCGTCTTTGTGGAGGAGGTTGAGGATGTCGCCGCGTTTTTGGGGGATGCGGTAGTTGCGGCGGGAAACGCGGTCGGCGAGGGTGCGGGAGCAGGCTTTGAGGATTTCGTCGAGGCCGAGGCCGGTGAGGGCGGAGGCGTGTATGGCATCGGGGAAGGTGTGGTCGAGGAAGGTGAGGACTTGGGGATCTGTAACGGCGTCGATTTTATTGAGGACGGTGATGATGGGTTTGTCGGCGGCATCGAGTTCCTTGAGGACGCTGAGGGTTGTTTTTTGGAAGGTTTCGATTTCCGGGGATGTGGCGTCGAGGACGTGGATGAGGAAGTCGGAGAGGGTAGCTTCTTCGAGGGTGGCTTTGAAGGCCTCGACGAGGCGGTGGGGGAGATTGCGGACGAAGCCGACGGTGTCTGTGAGGAGGAGGGGCTGGCCGTCTGGGAGGTCGATGCGGCGGGTGGTGGTGTCGAGGGTGGCGAAGAGCATGTCTTTGGCGAGGACGTCGGAGCCGGAGAGGTGGTTGAGGAGGGTGGATTTTCCGGCGTTGGTGTAGCCGACGATGGAGGCGTGGGGGGTGGCGAGTTTTTCGCGTTCCTTGCGTTGTGTTTTGCGTTGTTTGCGGACGATTTCGAGTTCGCGTTTGCAGCGGTCGATGCTGAGGTGTGCGAGGCGTCGGTCGATTTCGATTTGTTTTTCACCCATGCCGCGTTCGGCAGAGCCGCCGCCGCCTGAGCCGCCGCCACCGCCTTCGCGGTCAAGGTGTCCCCACATGCGGGCGAGGCGAGGGAGTGCGTATTGCATTCGTGCGAGTTCGACCTGGAGGCGGGCTTCGCGGGTTTGGGCGCGTTTTGCGAAGATGTCGAGGATGACTTCTTCGCGGTCGATGACGCAGAGGTCGGAGAGTCTTTCCCATTCGCGTTGTTGGGAGGGGTAGAGGTTGTTATCGATGACGATGACGTCGCATTCGTGGGCTTTGGCGAGTTCCACGATTTCGGCGGCTTTGCCGGTGCCGCAGAGGAATTTTTTGTGCATTTCGCGGGATTTCGCGAGGACGGATTCGGCGATGTTGATGCCGAGTGTGGAGACGAGTTCGCCTAGCTCGGTGAGGAGGGACGCGGATTCGTCTTCTTCGCGTGAGTCGAAGTAGAGGCGGACGAGGAGGGCTCGTTCGACCATTTGTGGTTTTTGTCTGACTTCAAACATCTGGGAGATACTTAGCATGGGCTAAGGAATGGGCAATGGGGAAAGGACGAATTGGGAAGATGAGATGCGAGAGTATGAACAAGCCTATGCCTGATGCGCGCGTTTATAAGCAAGGGAATTCAAGTCCTCCCGTCGTCCTCTCCTCAATCCTGATATACATACCTGTCAGGGGAAAATCCTTGATATTCGAATGTTTGTTCTAATCCTTCGACTAGAATCCTTGTCTATTATTTCTGCGATGAAGGATACTCATAAGAAAAAAATTGTTCGGCAGACTATGATGCACCTATTCTCATTTTCAGGTAGATCGGATCGCTTTGAGTGGTGGATGATTTCCATCATCACCGACTTGGTCGCGCAACTCTGTCTGGTAATCGGATTCCTGTCGCTCCATTCGGACGCCAGTCTTCGTTATTTGCAGGTCGGAGGATTATTTCTCTGTATAGTCGTGGCTCTCTGGATGTCGATTGCAGTGTCAGTGCGGAGGATGAGAGACCGCGGACGTTCACCGTGGCTTTTGCTAGCCGGATTGGTACCAGTGGCCGGGTGGATTTGGTATTTTATTGAGTGTGGATTCCTCGCAGCGCCAGGACCAATAGGACCACGCAAACTCGTTAGACGGATGGTAACCGCCAATGCCGAAAAAAGCGTCACTCCTAACGCCTGACCCGTTTCCAGTTCCATCCGCCATGACAGCCACAACCCCGTCTTCCATCCTCGCCCCCGGTCAGGCGTAGGAGGACTCGACGTTCTGCGAGAAATGCTCAGCCACCGACAGCTATATTAGCTTGCCACTTTGGCTCAGCATCCAAAGCGGACATCGAGTCGTTCATAAAGTCCGTTGTCGATGGGAGTGACGAACACGACAGCCGCTTGTTCGAAGCCCAAGCGAATGATGTGCGGGTTGCGCGGACGAAGATGATCGAATTCATCGATGCTTCTTTCCCAGAATTTTTTATCGATAGCGACGAAGGCCTGCTGACATGCAGGGCTGAGTTGAAGCGGCAGATTCGACTACTTCTCGACAGACAGATTACACCTTCCACCTTTTGCAGCTTCTTCAATTCGATGGAGAGCGCATTGGTGATCGATTCAGACTTATCGCCTGATGAAGTTGCATTCTTGGGCGATCTGTACAATGCTTGCGATTGGTGCGACGATACTTGGACGCTAGAGAACGCACCATACTTAGCCGAAGAGAGTGCCCGCGTCGCTTCCAAGATCGAAGATGCGGAACAAGCCGTCACTCCTAACGCCTGACCCGCCTCCAGTTCCAGCCGCCATGAACTCTACAACCTCAACCCGCAGTCGTCGAAGCCGCGCCTCCGGTCAGGCGTTGGAGGACTCATCGTTGGGCAATGAGATGAAGATCCTTTTGCTGATACTCAAGCCGTTTTTAATCACTGCGTGCTCGGAGCGTCCAAGTAATACGGTATCCTACGCAACGAGAATCTCAAATCGTGACGTAAAGATCATCTGCAGCCAGCGCATGCCTAACTCATTTGGCGGCGAAGAAGACGTTTATGTCGAATTGGCTCACGCTAGAAGATTTAGGATCAGTATGAATGGTCGGTTTTCCGAATTTTTACACGTAAGCATCTCCAGAGATGGAAATTGGTATCGTTTCTATCTCAATGGCATGTATTCTCCCGCAGGACATCTTGAATATTAGGTATAACAAAGACGGAGAACTCGACAGACATTGGATATCAGCGAATGAGGATCCCCAGGACGCACGTTCTCACCCCTACTCGATACTTACCTTTTTGAACGCTTCTAGGGGGAAGGTTTACAGAGATAATGAGGACTTCGGATTCAGCACTACCGCGGACCGCGACTACTTTGGAAGCAAGACTAGTTTGCCCAGCAGACAAAGGCTTTTGGGGCAGAATATCGCTTGGGAGACTATGAAGAGACAATACGACGAAACGGAAGCAAGCCGGCTTATCCAAAGGCGTATAATGCCCAATCGTTCTTTCAAAAATAAAGACTCGATGAAGCAAAACATCCTATTTGCCATTCCAGCAATGATTGTCGCGAGCGTCAATTTTTAGATCGTGCGTTCGTTCGCAGCGGTAGTTCGTTTGGAGTCTTTGCCAGTTTTCCTCAAAACTTTTCGAAGAGCACCATACGGATCAAAACTTGATCTAGCAGTTACGATTATTTTATTGTTCTGCTACAGAGGAAATGTGGTTGATTGAGAAACATCAAGGACGACTCATGAATGAATCCGCTAAGTTTGGTTTCATTGTTGCCGTGTGCGCTCTGTCGATTTCGGCGTGTTCGTTCGTTGAGAGCAGGCAGTTGGTCGGCAGTGAACCGGTTAACCCTGATGTCCGAAATGGCACTAGCTGGGTTAATCCGGATGGAGACGTGATGACTATCACCTTCGACGACAAAGAGCCGGGGCGCTTACGTATGACTTCCAAGGACGACGGTTCCAATGAGATGATCGGCTATCTCCGGAAAACGGAAGATTGGTTGTTCCTAAATTTTTCTTCGACTTCAGATGATGGCGAGGTTGAGCAATGGCTCTGGTATGTGGTAAAATTGTCCGATGATGGTAAGTATTTCTTCTTCTGGACGCCCAGTACTGACGAGTTCGCCAAGCTCGTGCGTGACGGAAGGGTGAAAGGAAGTGTCGAGGAAGCAGAATCCGAAGAGAAGGTGGTTCAGCAGTCCGATGGGGTAAAAACGAAGACAGCGGCTTTTCCGAGCATGGTCGTGACGATTGACGATCCGGAAGGCCAGTGGGTTGAAGATCTTGTGAGTGGGAAATTGGGCGTGCCAATCCAATGGCAGAATCCGATCCTCTGGAGGCGGGTAGAAGCGAATGCCGAAGGAGGGCCGAACCACGATTCTTCAAAGGAAGCAGAAAATGACGGTGCTGATCGACCCGTTCACCGTTCAGAGCCAGAAGTGAAGGGTGATAAGGAACCTTAACTTGAAGGGGAGAGCCACTCTCCGTAGCAAGATTGTGTGAGTCAACGATCTTACGGAGAAAGTGAGGCAAGCAAGCGGGGGGCGTTCTATCATCGTATGCTCAAGAAAACGGGATATGCGGGTTCCGGGCCATGGCAAAATCTTGACATGACCAGGGCGGAGTATGAAATCGCAGTTATGGTGAAAATACTGCGAACGCTATTTGTCATTCTATTTGTATGTTCGACGGTTTTTTCCGTGACTGGTGCGGAAGGTGGGATTGGATGGGAGAAGAAGATCATCAAGGATATCGAATATCTGCCGCTTGCTCAGATCGAGAAGTTTTATGGCATGGAGTTCAAGCGGCGTGATGGGAAGCGGGTTTTTACGGGAAGCAAGAGTGTCGAAATGGTTCTGCATGTTGGTTCTTTTGTGTGTGAGTTGAATGGGGTCAAATTTATCTTCGAGGCCAAAATCGAGGAAGCAGATGGCGCTGTTTTTGTGTCACGGAGTGATCTGGCAACGCTTGACGCGGTGCTGCGACCGAATGCAATCAAGGTAGCTGCGGTTCCGACAACGGTGATCCTTGATCCGGAACATGGAGGCGAAGCCAAGGGAGTGGAAAACGAGTTTGGAACGGAAGCGGAGTTTACGTTGAAAATTGCGAAACTGACGGAGGCCAAGCTTAAGGAAAAAGGCTTCGATGTGATTATGACGCGAGAGGATGACAAGGGATTTTCCCTGCAGGACAGGGTGGATATAGCCAACGGATTTGCGGGCGATGCGGTATTCATCAGCATTGGATTCCGATCAGGACCAAGGCACAAGCAAGGTATTGAGACCGAGATTCTTTCCAAACTAGGGGATCCGGCGATCAATCTAAAGCCTGCCGCCACGGCACTTGCCGCAGCGGTGCATGGTTCCGTCAATCAACGGGTTGAGAAGATTCCCGATGGTGGAATCAGCTCCCGGCGACTTGCTGTGTTATCAAATGTTCAGCATCCGGCCATATTGCTGCTGCCAGGATATATGACAAACGAGATGGATTCCCGACTCATTGCCAACGAAAAGTATCAGGAAATGGTTGCGGGGGGCATCACCACAGCCATGATGAAATATAGGTTTACGATTCAAAGAGGACAACAAATGAGAAAGGTGGAGGATGAGGAACGGGATGAAGAGAACGGGGAATAATCACTGAAGACAGATTTTTGAACCACGAAAGGAAGAGGAGATTTGCCCCGACTTTATCGGGGGAACCGGGATGAGGGATGCGGGGGCGGGAAGTGGCTCTTGGCTCATGCCTCTCTAATCCGTGTTGATATCGGTCTTGCTGCTTGTCCTTCTGACCCCTGCCCAAGGAATCCTGATATGGACAACCATCCTCATCAAAATCCTTGATATCAGGAAGATTTCTCGCTTTGGTGCGAGGTGTATTCCTTGGCGATTATCGCCGAGATGAGGGATACGAGTAAAGACTGTTCGGTAGAAAAGATGAATTACACAAAGATAAGAGGAAACGCATATGTGCTTCTAGTAGTAGCACCCTTACTACTTTGGTTCATTTTCGGCGTATCATGGGTGACCAGCTCCTCTTTGTATCTCGATCTACAGCATCGTCTTGTTCCAGCCCCAGGATTCTCGATCAACGTTTTATGGATGTTGGGGATTTGGATGACGGTTGCTATGTATCCATGCATTCTTTATCTCACCTTGATGATCAAATGCGGCGGATCAACGTGGAGAGAATCGCTCGAAGCAATGGGACCATTTCTGGTCTTGTGTCCATTAATCGGCTTTTTTGGTGTCGCATTACTTTTGGTTAATGGAATCTTCAAAATCATGCTTTTCTCATTTATGTTAGCATTATTAGTATGGTATCCATCACAATGGATATGGAGGAAATTAAGCAAAAAATAATGCGGAGCAAAGCGGTGGAGACAACCTTCGCTCTGCTCCCTGCCGCAACTTGAAAGTTCTTCAAAAATGACTGACCCTCCAATGGCCTTTGAGTTCGCGATGCGCCAATGGTTTGGCGAGAAGGCTTGGGGTATCGCCAGTTCGCTACATTCGACTTCAACCCGGAATAAGTGGTTTCGCAAGTGGGCTTCGGCTGTCGCCAAGGAGATCGTGGCTTTGGATACCGATGCATCTCATAAGGATCGCATTTTGGTACAGCTCGATACCTTTGAGCGATCATTTAAGGGTTCGAATTCGCCTGAGTGGCCACAAATTCTGGCTCTGATCAAACTCATCAACGCTCTATTTGGTCGTCTCGACTTGAGTGCAATGCGCCAGAGAACGCTATTCTACGCTTACGAGGATTACTTCAACTATCTTGATTCAGGCGAAAACCTTCCGGAGGTTGGGAGGTTGAGAGACCAACCGACAATCCTAGGAGCAAGACTTGAAGCCGTGGAATTCCTACAGTCTCGCGGTCTGCCTTTGTGGCGAATCGCACAGGCTTTGAATACAAGTGTTTACGCTATCAAGAAGCTCAAGGCAGAACTAAAACCAAATAAGCCGAACAAGACGGCACATCCAACGGCGGACAACGCCTCCATTTGAATTTCGGCTTCCCTCCCGCCGTGGATGGTCTATTCGTTCGCTAAAAAATCATTGCCTAGTAGCCCTTGCGTGCTACATTCGGGCCATGAAAGAAGCAGTTGTCCGCGCCAGAGTGGAACCACGCCTCAAGGAGGAAGCGGAGTCCGTGTTTGAATGTTTGGGTATTTCGACCACTGAGGCAATTCGGATGTTCCTTACCCAGGTCAAGATGCGGCGTGGTTTA
>JBGSRM010000137.1:0-2700 GCA_041737575.1 Akkermansiaceae bacterium | reverse complement strand
AATCGACGAGGTCCATTTTGTTGACGGCGACGACGAGGTGCTGGATGCGGAGGAGGTTGGCGATGAAGGAGTGGCGTTTGGTTTGCTCGATGACGCCTTTGCGGGCGTCGATGAGGATGATGGCGAGGTTGGCGGTGGAGGCACCGGTGACCATGTTGCGGGTGTATTGGGTGTGGCCGGGGGTGTCGGCGATGATGAACTTGCGTTTCGGGGTTGCGAAGTAGCGGTAGGCGACGTCGATGGTGATGCCTTGTTCGCGCTCGGCTTTGAGGCCGTCGGTGAGGAGGGCGAGGTTGACGTTTTCATCGCCGCGTTTGCGTGAGGATTCCTCCATGGCTTCGAGCTGGTCTTCGAAGATGGATTTGGAATCGTAGAGGAGGCGTCCGATGAGGGTGGATTTGCCGTCATCGACGGAGCCGGCGGTGGTGAAGCGAAGTAAGTCCATGTATGTTGAGAGGGAAGATGTTTAACCACGAATGAACGCGAATGAACGCAAATGAAGAATAGAGGTTAGTATTCTCGAACGAGGGATTTAGCGGATTGGTATTGTGTGGTTAGGTTGAGGGAGGTGAGGTGGTGTTGGAGGAAGGTTTGGTCGAGTTCTTGTTGTTCTATGATTCCTGCAATATCTCTGAGGTGGCGTTGGTGTCCGGATTCACGATAAAATTCCAGCTTATGCAGGATGACATACTCAGGAGGTGCGATGGAGATGAGGCATGAATCCGTCTCGATTCTTCTGCAGTTTTTCAAGGCCCATGGTAGACAGGGGTGGTTTCTGGATAGATAAATATCCGCTTTAAAGCCTGTGTTGTGATGAATGATATTGAAATGGCCGTGTGCTTCACGACGTCTTTCGATTTCGATCACATCAGAGGGAGGTAGGTAAAAGTCTTCCTCAGGGAATAAGTTGATCAGATCTGTGGTTTGGTTGGCTTCGAGTAAAACGACAAGATCGATATCGAGTGTGTTACGAGGTTCACCGTAGATCGAGCTGGCTACCGATCCAGTAATCATGTAGCGGATCCCTATTTTTTCCAGAGGTGCTACAAAGATGGATATGAAATCAGGGTCTTGCATGGAGCCAGATACGAGCTAGTTCTTTTTCGATTTGTTCAGGTGATGCTTGAGGGTAGCGTAGTCGAATTCCGATGCGTTTCAGTTCCCTTGCCTGTCGGATCGTCGCCGTGAATAGTAGTAACTTTTCCTTGGGTGACATACTTTTCCAGATTGAGGTTTGTGAGGTCATGGGAGTATTTTGATTTGCGGCTGCGCCGTTGTGTTGTTGAAAGAGCGGGCGGGACGCCCGCGCTCCCTTTTAGAAGTAGCCTTCTTTTTTGCGGTCTTCCATGGCGGTTTCGGAGCGTTTGTCGTCGGAGCGGGTGCCGCGTTCGGTTTGGCGGGCGGCGGCGACTTCGGCGATGACTTCGTCCAGGTTGGAGGCGGTGGATCGGACGGCGCCGGTGCAGGTGGCGTCGCCGATGGTGCGGAAGCGGACGATTTCCTTGGTGACAGTTTCGTGTTCCTGGGGTTTTAGGAATTCCGTGACTCCGAGGAGGGAGCCGTTGCGCTCGAAGATTTCGCGTTCGTGGGCGAAGTAGATGGAGGGGAGGGGGATGTTTTCGCGTTTGATGTACATCCAGATGTCCATTTCGGTGAAGTTGGACAGTGGGAAGACGCGGAAGTGTTCGCCGGGGTTTTTGCGGCCGTTGAAGAGGTTCCAGAGTTCGGGGCGTTGGTTTTTGGGATCCCATTGGCCGAAGTCGTCGCGGTGGGAGAAGAAGCGTTCTTTGGCGCGGGCTTTTTCTTCGTCGCGGCGGCCGCCGCCTAGGCATGCATCGTATTGGTGTTTCTCGATGGTGTCGAGGAGGGTGGTGGTTTGGAGTTTGTTGCGGGATGCGTTGGGGCCGGTTTCTTCGACTACTCGTCCGGAGTCGATGGAATCCTGGACGAGGCCTACGACCAGTTTGGCGCGGAGGAGAGTGACGAACTCATCGCGGTAGTGCATGGTTTCCTCGAAGTTGTGACCGGTATCGATGTGGACGAGGGGAAAGGGAGGGCGAGAGGGCCAGAAGGCTTTTTTGGCGAGCCATGCCATGACGATGGAGTCTTTGCCGCCGGAGAAGAGGAGGGCGGGGTTCTCGAATTGGGCGGCGGTTTCGCGGAGGATGAAGATGGCCTCGGATTCGAGTTGGTCGAGGTGGGAGAGGTTGTAGTTGGGCATGGAAACTTTAAATTTTAAACTTCAAATCTCAAAGCAGGGGGCTGATGCGGCGTGTGTTTGTCCTGACGGGAGAGCTGGGTCAAGAAATAATTAGTAAATTGGGTGAATTACTAAGGTATGGGACTGAGAGTCTGAAAGTCTTAAGGTCTGAAGTGGGGAACTGAATCGCTGGAGCGATTGAGGGGTTACCTTAGCGGGAGATTTTTTCTTGGATGGCTTCGATGAGTTCGATGGCGGCGTCTTGGATCGAGAGGGTTTCGGTGTCGAGGGTGAGGTGGGGGTCATGGGGGGGCTCGAAGGAGCCGTCTTTTCCGGTGAAGTGCTCGATTTCGCCGCGGGCGGCTTTGGCGTAGAGGCCTTTGACGTCGCGTTTTTCGCAGGCTTCGTAGGAGGCTTTGACGTAAACCTCGAAGAGGTTTTGTTCGCCGACGAGGCCGCGGGCGAGGTCGCGGAGTTCGCCGCGAGGGGTGATGGCGGAG
>JBGSRM010000117.1:0-23572 GCA_041737575.1 Akkermansiaceae bacterium | reverse complement strand
GATGTGTTTTTCGCGTTCGGCGTTGAGTTCGTTGATTTCGGTTTGGATGCGGGCTCTTGTTTCGGCTGCGTCTTTGACTTTTTGTGTGCGTTCTTCAGGGGTGAGTTTGGCGAGTTCTTCGGGAAGTTCATCGGCGGGAATGGTGGCGGGGTCGATTTTCTTTTCCTTCCAAGCATCGACGAGATCCCAACCGGCGTTTGAGTAGTTGCCGCTGGCTTTGGTGACGGCGCGTTGGATGGGGGCACCTTTTTCGGCGTGGGCTTCGGCGTCCGAGTCAGCTTTGTTTTGGTTTTCGATGGCGGCGTCTCTCATTTTGCCGTAGCCGAGGTAGGTTTTGTTGAGTTCCAGGCTGAGGTCGGAGATGCGTTTGTCCTGGGGAGCGGGGATGTGTGCGACGGTTTTGTCCTGGTCGATGACGAGGAAGTCGCCGCCGCCTTGTGCGGCACCGCTGTGCCATGCGCCATCGATGCCTTCCTGGCGGGGGCCGCAGTGGATGGTGTTGATGATGATGCCTTTGGCGAGAGCTTCTTTGGAGGATGAGAGAGCGTTTATTTCGCCTTGGGTGAAGGGTTCGTTGCCGGCGATGAAGATGGTTTTGTAGGTGGTCTTGTTGTCGTCCCATTGGAGGTCGCCCATGGCGCGCTGGATGACGGCGCCGCAGTATTCTTCTCCGCCGTTTGTTTTGAGGGCGAAGAGTTTTGCGGAGATGGAGTCGAGGTCACGGGAGAAGGGGCTGACGAGGCGAACCCAGTTGTTGGCGAGGGCGTTGTCGTTGTTGCCGTATTCGTAGATGGCGACTTCGATGATGGGTGGTTCGCCGTTGCGGTCGGCAGCGATGAAGGTGTTGACGACTTTCCAGAGTTGGGTTTTTGCTTGGTCGATGAGGCCGTCCATGCTGTTGGAGGTGTCGAGGAGGAGGGCGATTTGGATGCGATTTTTTGCGTTGACGGGTGGGGGATCGACGATGGGTTTTGTTTCTTTATCTTTGCGGGGGTCTGGGGCAGGTTCTGCGGACACGGATGAGATGCTGATGGCGGTGATGGCCGATAGAGCTGCGAGGGTGAGGTTGGTTTTTATTTTCATGGTGAGTCTTTTTACGGCTGTGTGGGGTGGTTGTCCGTAAAGGGAGTGTAAAAAGAGACCGGAGGCCAGAGGTCGTGTAAAAGGGTATCACCATAGTTAGTTTTGAGGTGTTAGGGATCGGGCTTGATTGATGATTTCCGATTTCCGATTTTTGATTTTTGATTTGAGAAGATGATTACGCGACGATTTCAGGAGATTTGTTGCGTTGAGATGGTTCGGCTTGCGAGGTCGCGATTATAAATCGCGGATCCTTTCTGGGTTGAAGGGGTGGGGGGGATGATGTTTGGTTGGTGGGTATGGATGGATCGTTGTTGTTGTTGGGGGTTAAGGGTTTGGAATTGACGGTGGAGGAGGCTGGGCTTTTTAGGAGGTTGCAGCCGGCGGGGTTTATTTTGTTTAGCAGGAATGTGGGGAGTGCGGTGCAGGTGAGGAGGTTGACGGATGAGTTGAGGTCGCTGTGTGTGGATGAGCCGATCTTGGCGATTGATCAGGAGGGTGGACGGGTTGAGAGGACGAAGGGGATTGCGCCTTCTTTGCCATCGGCGGTGGCGTTTGCGGCGAAGCCGGATGAGGTGCAGATCGCGATGGCGGGGTGTGCGACGGCGGATTTGTTGAGGTTGATGGGTTTGAATATGAATTTCGCGCCGGTGTTGGATTTGGATTATTTTCCGGGTTTGAAGAATGGGTTGAATCAGAGGTGTTGGGGGAGGGATTCGCAGGATGTGATAAATCGGGCAGGGGTGTGGAACCGGTGGATGCGTAAGCGTGGGGTGTTGGGATGTGGGAAGCATTTTCCGGCGTGTGGGCGGGCGATGGTGGATCCGCATGATGATTTGCCGGTGGCGGAGGCTACGATTGAGGAGATGATGAGGGAGGATGTTTTGCCATACACGGCGTTGATGCCGGAGTTGGATGCGGTGATGTTGGCGCACGTGAGATTTCCGAATGTGGATGCGGAGTATCCGGCGTCGTTATCGAGGAGGATTGTGAGAGGATGGCTGCGGGGGCAGTTGGGTTTTGATGATCATGTGGTGATGACGGATGATCTGGATATGGGGGCGATTTTGAAGAGGTATGGGAGGGGAGAGGATGTAAAGCTGGCGATCATGGCGGGGAATGATCTGGCGATGATTTGTCATCAGGTAGAGAGCGCGGAGGTGGCGGCGCGGGCGATCGGGGAGCTTTCGCTGGATGTGAGGGATGAGGCGCGGAGGAGGTTGGAGAGGTTGCGGAGGAAGATGAGCGGGCCTTTGGTTTGGTCGGAGACGAAGTGGGAGGAGACTTGTGAGATGATACGTGGGGTTGCGGCGACTACCCCGGAGGTGGGGGAGGCGGATGAGAGGAGTGCGGTGGTGGGGTATTAGGAAATTTAAACTTCAAATCTCAAAATTCAAAATATGGATGGAGGGGGAGATGCTGTGGTTGAATCCTACTGACGGATTCGGGTTTGCTGGGTCATGAGGTTTTGGTGCGTATTGCGGCTGGCCAGACGGCGAACCACAGGATTGTGGCGGCGAGCAACAGGTTTTTCATGACGGCTGCATCGAGTTTACCGGCAGCGGTGAGGATGGGTGGGATGATTGTGAGCAGTAGGGCGATGGCGCTGAGTATGAAGAGGATTTTTTTCATGGGTTTGTTTTTTTGAGGTTAGAGGGAACGTGGTGCTGGATGCATGATTTTGGATAGGATGAGATAAAGGACGCCGCTGCCGATCCAGACGGGAAGAGTAGCGTATGTGGGGAGGGGCATGTTGAAATGTTTCACTGCCCAGAATCCGATGGCTGCGGGAACGATCCATGCGAGCAGTGCGGCGGGATTGAAGCTCATGTTGCGGGTGAGTGCGGGATCGGCGGTGATGCCGACTTTTTTCGAGAGGAATACGTCCACGGCGATCAGTGCGCCGACAGGGGCTAAGACCATTCCGTAGATGCCGACGAAGTCGAGGAGTTTCATGGCGAAGGCGGGGAACAGGCCAGCGATTGTGCAGACGCTGCCAGCAATGAGTGTTGCCGTGTTGCGGCTGATGCCGGGGAGGACACCTTGGAAGGCGAGTCCGGCACGGTAGATGGTGGGGTTAGCGGTGGTCCATCCGGCGATGACCACGCAGATCAGGCCGGCCCAGCCGACGGCGTCATATACCATGGGGCCGGGGGCTACGCTGGCGTCTTTGCCGAATTTTTGGAGTTGGTAAGCGAAGAGCAGGGAAGCGCTGATCCATGCGATGCAGTGGCCGAGATACATGCCCGCTGCCGGAGCCCATCCACAGGAGGCTTTTTTGGCGTAGCGGAGGACGGACATGTCACTCATTCCGAGGTGCATGGCGGCGTTGCAGAACCATGCGAAGAAGAACACACCCCAGAAGCCGATTTTCATTTTTCCTTCCTGAGGGACGCCGGTCCAGATTTTCGAGAGTTCGGTGGATTCGAGTTTTGGAAGAGTGGCCAAAGCGCAGGCGACGAATACCAGGAACATCCATGGGGCGGCGAAGTTGGCGACTTTTGCGACGAAGCCGTAGCCGCGCACGGCAACTGCGGTCATGGCCGCGCCGATGATGATGACGATGGTGCTCCAGGCGATGCCGGTGGGCATGGTGTCTGTGAAGGACGGCATTTTCACGTCCGGGAAAGGAACGCCGACGGCAGTGGCGGAGACGGTGACCATGGCACCTGCGAGGAAGCAGAACAGGAGGCCGTTAGAAATGTTGTAGAGGGAGACGAGTTTGCGGCCACAGATTTTTTCGAGCTTGTGGTAGAGAGTGACGCGAAGACCCATGGATATGGGTGTGGTGAGGTAACGCCATGTCAACACTGCGGCGAGGTTTCCCAGAAGGAGGCCGAGGATAAGGTCTCCGGCTCCTACGCCGTATGCGACAAACAGAGGCCCGATCATGAATTCCGTTCCTGCGGTGTGTTCTCCAGCATACATTCCCCAGAAGGAGCCGGGGCCTTTGAGTGCCTTGTCCGGTACTGGTTCGTTTTCGTATTCGTTCAGTTCGTCCGCTTGTTCGGTGTGATTGTTTGACATGTGGGTTTTGGGTTTGGGTTTTTGAAATTTTTCTTAGCGTTTTGAGAGGACTTCGGATTCGTATTTTTGGGTTTCTTTGAGCCAGTTGATACCGGTGGGGACGTTTTGTATTTCGCAGTATTGATCCCAGACGGCGGCCCATGGGAGGGATTTGGTTTCTTCCATGAGGGCGAGGCGGGTGGTGAGGTCGCCGGATTTTTCAGCTTCGCGTAGGGATGCAGGTTCGAGGAGTGCGATGAGGAGGGATTTGAGGGTGTTGCGGGTGCCGATGGTCCAGGCGGCGATGCGGTTGATGGATGCGTCGAAGAAGTCGAGGCCGATGTGTGTGCGGGGGTGGAGGTTGTCGCGGACGAGGGCGGAGGAGATGGCTTGGAGGTTGTCGTCCAGGGTGACGACGTGGTCAGAGTCCCAGCGGACGCCGCGGCTGACGTGGAGTAGGATTTCCGGGACGAACATGAGGGCGGAGCTGAGTTTATCAGCGATGCCTTCAGTGGGGTGGAAGTGTCCTGCATCGAGGCAGAGGAGGATTTGATTTTTGATGGCGTAGCCCATGTAGAATTCGTGGGAGCCGACGACGTAGGATTCGGAGCCGATGCCGAAGAGTTTGGATTCTACGGCGTCGCGCATGTGTGCTTTTGGGAATTTTTTAGAGAAGACGGAGTCGAGGGATTTTTCGAGGCGTTGGCGAGGGGAGAGGCGATCGACGGGTGTGTCTTTGTAGCCGTCTGGTATCCAGACGTTCATGATGGATGGGGAGCCGAGTTGTTTGCCGATGTGTGCGGAAATTTCGCGGGAGCGTTGGCAGTGTTCGATCCAGAAGTCGCGGATGGATTTTTTAGGGTGGGAGAGGGTGAAGCCGTCGGCAGCTTTGGGGTGAGCGAAGCAGGTGGGGTTGAAGTCGATGCCCATTTTGTGGGACTTGGCCCAGTCGATCCAGTTTTTGAAGTGGGTGGGTTCGATTTGGTCGCGGTCGATTTTTTTTCCGGAGAATTCGCCGTAGAAGGCGTGGAGGTTGAGGCGGTGTTTACCGGGGATGAGGGAGAGGGCTTTGTTGAGGTCGGCGCGGAGTTCGTCGGGTGTGCGTGCTTTGCCGGGGTAGTTGCCGGTGACGGCGATGCCGCCGGAGAGGGATTGGGAAGTGGTCTCGAAGCCGCCTACATCATCGCCTTGCCAGCAGTGGAGGGAGATGGGGATTTTGGCCAATTTTTGCATGGCGAGTTCGGTATCGACTCCGAGTTCGGCGTAGCTGTCTTTGGCGTGTTGGTAATTCGAGGTGGTGGGTTTGGAGGGTTTTGGCATACCGGGTTCGTGAACGAGGGGGTAGATTTGGCAGTTGGTGAGGAATTATCTAGGATAAAATGAGTTCATGCCAACTGGGGGTTTTGAATCACGAATTTTACAAATTTCACGAATTTTTGAAGATGGGGAATTGGAGAGGATTGAAATGAAAATTATTGACCACGGAATGCACGGAATACACGGAATTTTTTTGATTCGGGGGTGAGTTGGGTGGTGATGCGGGTCGTTAGCTGGAAGAGGGGGAAGATTTTTGACCACGGATCTCACGGATTATCACGGATGAAGACTATGGATGTGGAGATTTAGGTGAATCAAGGAGCGCACGGCAAGTCATGGAGCTGTTGTGGCTAAGGGCAGCCACAGGCAGCCCCTCCTTGCAGTTATTGCTTATTGGGAGGGGTTGAGGAAGGTGGCGGTGATTTGGATGGAGCCGGTTTTGTCGGGTTTGGCGATGAGGTTGATTTTGGTGTGGTTGGGGGTTGGTTCGTCGAGTGCGAGGGGTGGGATGGCGGGTGTGTGTGAGGTGGAAATGTCTTGGGAGGAGGAGAGGTATAGGGTGATTTGTCTTCTGTTCTGGGTGAGGGTGAAGAAGTCGTTGCTTATTTTTTTCACATCGGCTTGGGTGAGCATGTTCCAGGTGATTTGGTCGTTGGGTTTGAGGTTTTTGATTTCGTCGGTGATGGTGATGGAGGGGCGATGTCTTCCGGTGATTTTGAAGGTTCGGGTGGCGGTGGCGCCTTTGGGGAGGTTGAGGGCTTCTGTTAGATCGAGGATGGTTTTGTGGATGGGGTCGGCGGTGGAGGAGATGATTTTTGCTTCTCCTGAGACGTTGTGGAGTTGGTCGTTGTAGGTGAGGGTGTTGTGGGAGTGGTTGTTGAGGCGGTATGATGTCCAGCGTTGGCTGTCCTGCTTCATGCTGAAGAGATCCATGCCTGTTTTTTCTAGGCTGTGGTAGGATTGGGGGCCGAGGTCGCTGGCCCAGCGTTGGCCTTCCCAATCGATGACGAAGGAGCCTGCGTCCATGTGGCCGTGGTTGACTTTTGCCATGCCGGCTTTGATGCCGAGGAAGAGGTCGGCGGGGTCGAATCCGGTGCGGTGGATGGCGATGGGGCTTTTGCCGGTTCCGACGAAGTGGTTGGGGAGTTTGTTGGGTGCGGGATCGATTTTTTCCGGGAGCCAGAAGGCGGCGAGGATGTGGAAGCGGCTTGCTTTTTTCGGGTCGATTTTTTGGAAGGGAGGGGTGATGAGGTTCAGGAGATAGGAGTTTTTTGTTTCGCGAGCCATCCATGCGGCGGCGGGCATGGCGGAGATGTTAGATTCCTTGTTATCGCCGTAATTGAAGAGGAGGCCGCTGGTTCCGTAAACTTGGCAGAGGTAGTCGGCGCTTTTTAGGAAGCCGGGGTGTGCGGTGATGGAGGGGTCGGGGAGTTTGGCGGTGCGGAATGCTTCGTGGGTGATGATGGAGTATTCGGTTCCGTATTGCCAATAGCCACCGCCTTCGGCGTAGGCGCCGTCGGCTGGGTATCCATCGATGAGGCCGATGGGGATGAATTTGATGGCGAGGTCGAGGGCTTTTTTGGAATCGTCCGGGTAGAGTTCGCTGAGTGCGATGGCGGAGAGGGTGATGCCGCCGATGCAGACTTGGTTCCAGTTGTTTTTTCGGGTGAAGACGTAGTTGTGTTCGAGGGTTGATTGGAGGCCATTTTTCAGGAGCGTGGAGGAGATCGTTTTGCGGTCGGTGGGGGAGAGGTCGTGGTAGAGCCAGTCGTAGCCGATGGCGACGGCGGTTTGCATTTCGGCGGTGTCTAGGTGGTGGATGGGGTGCCAGTCTGGGAAGGAGCAGATGTTGAGGAGTTCGGCGGTGGCGCGGGTCAGGTATTTTTTGTCGTTGGTGATTTTGTAGGCGGCGGAGAGGTCGGTGATGTATTGGACGGCATCGCGGGAGACGGAGAGGAGACGGCGTCCGGTGAGGGTGCGGGTGAGGGGAGGTTTGTTTAGGGTGAGGTCGGCGCGGGCGATGGTGGTGGTGACGATTTTTTTGATGGTGGGATTCTGCTCCATTTTAGCGGGGAGGCTTTTCCAATCGGCATCGGTGACGAGGAGGCGGGGGTGGGGAGGGATGGTTTGCGCGTTTACGAGGGAGAGTAGGGTTGTGAAGATGAGGAGAAGAGTGCTTTTCATGAGGGTGTGTGGGGTGTAGAGGAGTGTATGCGTTTGGCGATGTGGATGAGCTTGGGGGTGACGGGTTTAGTTAACGGGGGGAGTGTGCTTGATTTTTCACTGGGTGTTCTGGAGGAGAGCAGGGGGAATGAGGAGTTGGCGGGGGAGTATTTTGAGAAAGCGTATGTGGGTGATCCGGCGGCGATGCCGTTGGTGAGGAAAGTGGCGGGTTTGAGGATGGAGGCAGGGAGCAAGCGGGGTGCGTTGGAGGTGTATGAGGGGGCGTTGGAGGCGAATCCCGGGGATCCATGGTTGCATTTGGAGTATGGGGATTTTTTGGAGAAGGTAGGGCGTGGGGATGGTTTGGCGGATCGGAGGCGGGAGGAGGCGTATTTGCATTTCAAGGAGAACATGCCGGGGAGTTATGTGGCGGTGGAGAGGATGATTCGTTTCGCGAGGGAGAAGGGTGATGATGATCGTGCGAGGGAGTTGTTAGAGGAGTTGGTGATCGATTCGCCGGAGGCGGTGAGGTATTATGCGGCGACGACGAAGAGTTTGTATGATGGGAAGGATGAGGCGGCGCTGAAGCGGATTTCGGGAATGTTTGAGAAGGCGATGGAGGAGCATCCCGAGTGGGCGGATACGGCGAGGGCGGGGAGTGATTATTTTCGTGATGGGGGAGACAAGGAGAAGGCGATCGGGATCTTGCGGAAGCATGTGGAGGTGCGGCCTTCGTCGTTAGATTTGCGGATACGGTTGGGGATTTTGTATTTCACGGAGAAGAAGTATGATGAGGGTGTGAAGGAGTTGCGGGATGTGCTGGTGATTCATCCGAAGAAGGCGTTGGCGCATGAGTCGCTGGCGAAGCATTTCAGGAAGGAGAAGAAGATGGATGAGGCGCGGTATCATAGTGCGGAGTTGCTGAAGATACGTGGGGGGAGTGAGGAGGAGTTTGTGAAGCTGGCGGAGGAGTTCATGGAGGCGGGGAAGGTGAGGGAGGCGAGGTTGTTGTTAGAGAGGGCGGTGTTTGCGTATCCGGAGGATGCGGGGTTGATGATGAAGCTGGCGATGGCGACGGCGCGTGATCCTGAGACGAAGGATGAGGCATCGAGGTTGTTTCGGGCGGCGGAGAACATGTTGGCGAATCCGGCGGATGCGGAGCCTGGGTTTTTGTTAGAATCTGCGAATGAGATGTTGGCGCGTGGGGAGACGAAGGCGGCGGAGGAGAGGTTGAGGAGTGCGATCAAGATGTTTCCGAAGGAGGCGAAGAAGGAGACGGCGGAGGCGATGCGTGCGTTGGCGGGGATTTGGATTGCGGAGGGGCGGAATGCGGATGCTGCGAATGCTTTGTTGGCGCGGGCGAAGGCGTTGGAGGAGTGAGGTTTGGGGAAGGGATTTGAAATTTATGAACCGCCAAGTTCGCCAAGTCCGCTAAGTTTTTTGAATTAGGTGACGTGAGGAGTGTGAATATTGGATGGGATGTTGGATGGTGAGGGGAGATGTATTTTGGAATTGTTAGGGTGGGGGTTGAGGGGATTCTTGACTTGTATTTTGGATGTGAGAGAAAGGTTGTGAGATGAATTGGTATTATTCGAAAAATGGTAGTCAGTTGGGGCCTATTTCCGAGCAGGAATTTGCTGCTAAGGTGGGGAGTGGCCAGATTTTGGCGACGGATTTGGTTTGGAAGGAAGGGATGACGGATTGGAAGCCATTGTCGCAATGTACGGAGTATGCGGGAACGGTTGCGCCGGTGATTCCGAGTGTGATGAATACGGGAGGTGGGCAGATTCCGATGCAGCAGCCGATGGCGTATCCATCGGGGCATATTCATGTGCAGGTTCCCAATTATCTATGGCAGTCGATTGTGGTGACGTTGCTGTGTTGTTGGCCGCTGGGTGTTGTGGGGATTGTGTTTGCGGCGAAGGTGGATGGTTTGGTTGCGAGGGGTGATTATGCGGGTGCGCAGGCGGCATCGAAGAGTGCGAAGACGTGGACGATTGCAGCGTTTGCGAGTGGTTTAGCGGTTGTATTGATCTATATAGTTTTGATTGTATCCGGAGTGATGGTCGCTGGTTTGTGATTAAAAATGGATGCATCAAGGGCGCGCATTGATGGTTTCGCTTGCCGTTTTGGGTTTGGCGCTCGGGGCGTATTTTTTGCGAGAGACGGGAGGAGAAGGGTGGATGCCGCCGTGCATGTTTCGGAAGGCGACGGGATTTTTATGTCCGGGATGTGGGATGACGCGGGCGAGTACGGCGTTTTTGAATGGGAGGATTGGGGAGGCGTTCTATTATAATCCGGTGGGGATGATTTTGTTGCCGCTGGGGATGGTGGCGTTGGGGATTGAGTTGTGGGGCTGGGTGAGGGGAAGGTCGTGTAGCGTGAGGATGGGGAGGTGGGGGGCGATGTTTTTGGCGGTGGTGGTGATTGGGTGGTGGGTGGGGAGGAATGTTTTTTGATGGATGTGTTTTTAACCACGGATTGCACGGATCGCACGGATTGCACGGAGTGCTCAGAGGAGATGTTTTTTACGTACAGACTTTTGAGAAACGGTCTGCAAGCTATTGGTTGGAGCATTTGTCAAAAGTCCCTGCGGGAAACTGAAATCTTGGGGCAGGATTCCCCAAGAACGGCCTGGGGCTAGAATCCCCAGCCACTAAAATTACTGGCGTTGGAGGAGGATTTCGTTTCCGAGGATTACCAGGTCGATGCGGCCGTTGAGGGTTTTGTTGAGGAAGGGGGTGTTTTGTGATTTTGACTTCATGAAGTCTTTGGTGAAGGTGGTTGTTTGTTGGGTGTTGAAGAGGATGAGGTTGGCGGGTTCGTTTTCCGAGATGGTGGGAACTTCCAGGGACATGAGTCGGCGGGGTTCTGCGGAGTATTTTTTTATGAGGGTGTCCCAGCCGAAGACGCCTGTTTTGATGAAGTGGTGGTAGAGGGAGACGACGGCGGTATCGAGGCCGGTGATGCCGTTGGGTGAGGAGACGAA
This sequence comes from Akkermansiaceae bacterium, assembly GCA_041737575.1. GTDB lineage: Bacteria > Verrucomicrobiota > Verrucomicrobiia > Verrucomicrobiales > Akkermansiaceae > Luteolibacter. Next base: position 13,017 of record JBGSRM010000117.1, on the reverse strand, counting down.
GTCTTGAGAGTTCTCGAAGGGGGAGTGGGGGGCGTGGTCGGTGGCGATGAGGTCGAAGGTGCCGTCGAGCAGGCCTTCGAGGAGGGCTTGGTTGTCGGCTTTGGTGCGGAGGGGAGGGTTCATTTTGTAGTTGGTATCGAAGTCGCCGATGTCTTCGTCCGTGAAGAGGAGGTGGTGTGGGGAGACTTCTGCTGTGACTTTGACATCGCCGCGAGATTTCCACCAGCGGATGGTTTCCATGCCCATTTTTGAGGAGACGTGTTGGATGTGGATGTGTGCGCCGGTGGCGTGGGCGAGGCGGATGTCGCGGTCGATGATGATTTCCTCGGCGCATGCAGGTGAGCCTGTGATGCCGAGTTTGTAGGCGGTGGGGCCGTCGTTGAGGGCGCGGGGGCCGGCGAGTTCGGGGACTTCGCAGTGGGATGCGAAGAACATGCCGAACTCGGAGGCGTATTGCATGGCGCGGTAGAGGGTGGAGGGGTTGGAGGTGGTGTCGCCGTCATCGGTGAGCATGAGGACGCCGGCTTCGCGCATGGCATCGATGGCGGCGAGTTCCTTGCCTTCGCGATTTTTTGTGACGCAGCCGGAGGTGTAGATGGGGATGCGGGAGTTTTTGCGAGCGGAGTTGAGGAGGGCGGAGACGGTGGAGCCGGAGTCGAGCGCGGGGGATGTATTTGGCATCATGACGAGGCCGGTGATTCCGCCGTTGATGGCGGCTTCGGAGCCGGAGGCGATGTTTTCCTTGTGTTCTTGGCCGGGTTCGCGGAGGTGGACGTGTGCGTCGAAGAAGGCGGGGCAGATGATTTGGTTGTCGCACTCGATGATTTGAGTGTCTGGGGGAGGGGAGATGTTTTCTGAGATTTTTCGGATGATGCCGTTTTCGATGAGGATGTCGGCGGCTAAGAGATCGGGGGAGGTTTCTGAGGCGATTTGGGCGTTGCGGAGGAGGAGCATTTTTTCTGTTAGATGTTAGATTTTAGAGAACAGAGGCCAGAGGCCAGAGACCAGAGACCTGATTGATGATTGATGATTGATGATTGATGATTGATGATTGATGATTGATGATTGATGATTGATGATTGATGATTGATGATTGATGATTGATGATTGATGATTGATGATTTTTGATTTTTGATTTTTGATTTTTAGAGGGTGTGGCCCATTTTTGTGCGTTTGGTGTTTAGGTAGTTTTGGTTGTGGGGGTTGGGGGGGAGGGATAGGGGGAGTTGTTCGGTGATTTCGAGGCCGTAGCCTTCGAGGCCGACTACTTTTTTGGGGTTGTTGGTGAGGAGGCGGATGCGGCGGACGCCTAGGTCGTGGAGGATTTGTGCGCCCATGCCGTAGTCGCGGAGGTCGGAGGCGAAGCCGAGTTTTTCGTTGGCTTCGATGGTATCGAGGCCTTGTTCCTGGAGTTTGTAGGCGTGGATTTTTGCGGGGAGGCCGATGCCGCGGCCTTCCTGGCGGAGGTAGAGGAGTACGCCGCCTTCTTTTGAGATTTGTTTGAGGGCGGCGTCGAGTTGTGGGCCGCAGTCGCAGCGTTGGGAGTGGAAGACGTCGCCGGTGAGGCACTCGGAGTGGACGCGGACGAGGGTGGGTTTGAGGGGATCGATGGGGCCGCGTGTGAGGGCGAGGTGGTGTGAGTGGTCGAGGGAGACGGTGTAGAGGTGGCAGTCGAAATCGCCGTACTCGGTGGGCATGAGGATGGTTTGATCGCGGGAGACGAATTTTTCGGAGCGGCGGCGGTATTCGATGAGTTGGGCGATGGTGCAGGCTTTGAGGTTGTGTTTCTGTTGGTAGGGGCCGAGTTCGCCGACGCGTGCCATGGTGCCGTCGTCGTTCATGATTTCGCAGATGACGCCGACGGGAGGGAGGTTGGCGAGGGTGACGAGGTCGATGGCGGCCTCGGTGTGGCCGGCGCGGCGGAGGACGCCACCGGACATGGCTTGGAGGGGGAAGATGTGGCCTGGTTTTACGAAGTCAACGGCGGAGGCGGAGGAGTCTGCGAGGAGGCGGATGGTGAGTGAGCGGTCTGCGGCGGAGATGCCGGTAGAGATGCCTTGTGCGGCGTCCACGGAGATGGTGAAGGCGGTTTTCATGCCTTCGAGGTTGCGTCGAGTCATTTGAGGGAGGTCGAGTTCCTCGGCGCGGTCGTGAGTGATGGGGGCGCAGATGAGGCCGCGGCCGTGGATGGCCATGAAGTTTACGTTTTCCTTGGTGCAGAGGGAGGCGGCGCCGAGGAGGTCGGCTTCGTTTTCGCGGTGTGGGTCGTCGGCGACGATGACGAGTTTGCCGGCTGCGATGTCGGCGATGATTTCGTCGATGGGGTGGAAGGTGAGGGAGGCCACGGTGTTTGGGGTGAGATTAGCCTTAGTAGAAAAATTTAACCGCGAATGAACGCGAATGAACGCTAATTTGCAATTCATTACGAAGATTCAAATGTTCATCCGATGGATGAGGTTGCTTTGTATCATAACGCGATGAAGTGCATGGGTTGTATTCGTCTATAATAATGTCCATTCGTAGTTTTAGGATTAGTTGAGGAGAGGATTTTTAGGGGCGTGTGCGAGGAGAGCGTGGTAGGGAGAGATGCTGCTGAGAAGCTTTTTCCAGAGGTTGGGGTCGAGGGGTTCCGAGAGGAGGGAGGGGATGGGGCGGAGGGTGAACCAGGTGTTCTGGAGGATTTCGTTTTCGAGTTGGCCGGGAGCCCATGCGGAGTGGCCGATGGTTGCTTGGACGATGATGTTTTTATTTTTGATGGCTTTGGTGGCGGCTTCTGCGGAGATTTGGGGTTGGAAGGAGACGGAGCTGTTGGGGAGGAGGCAGATGGAAGAGAAGGTGAGTTGTTGTGTGCCGACGGGGCCGCCGCGGTAAACGGGGATGGAGGCGAGGGGTGTGGAGGAGAGGTGGGGGACGACATCGCCGACGGTGGTATCGGCGGGGTGGTTGATGATGGAGCCGAAGGCGCCGGATTTGGAGCTGTGTTCGGCGAGGAAGATGACGGAGTGGTCGAAGGTTCCGTCGTGCAGGGCGGGTGTGGCGAGGAGGAGTTGTCCTTTGAGGGAGATGGGGAGTTCGGAATCTGGTGTTTCGGAAGTCACGTGGTTATGATAGCGGGGAGATGAGGGAGTGCAAGGGTGGGGAGTGGGGGAGAACTTTTGAGTTCGATTATTTGAACCACGAAAGGCACGAAATACACGAAAGGAAGAGTTTTTTCGAGGTGTTGGTGGGCAGCCGGAGGCAGCCCCTCCTTGGGGATGAAAAAGGAAAGGCGCAGGGGGGGGGTAGCCCGCTGCGCCTTTGAGGTTTGGGAGTTGTGAGGGTTATTTGATGGTGACGGTGACGTCTTCTTTGGTTTCGACTTTGATGCCGTCGATTTTGTTGAAGGCGGCTTTGGCGGCGTCCATGTCTGTTTCGGAGGTTTTGGCGATTTCCTTGAGTTTGTCTTTTTGGGTCATCATTTTTCCGACTTGGACGTCGAAGAGAGTGATGGAGTCGCCTTCGACGTGGGTTGCGTTGGATTCGGCGATGCCGTCTGCGATGACGAGTTTGATGGTGATGCGCATATCGGCCATCATTTGCATGGCCATGGCTTCTTCTTCGCCGCCTTCTCCCATGCCTTCCATGGACATGTCCTTGAAGTCGGCAGGAGGGACGATGATGTTGAGTTTACCATCGGCGAATTTGAATTTGAGTTCTTCCTTGTCGTCGCCTTCCGCATCTGCGGGAGCTTCTTCGTTGAGGCTGTCCATGGCGCTGCCGGGGTTGACGGTGATTTTGTTGATGTCGGCGAATTTGAAATGGGTGCGTGCGCCTTTTTTGCCGTCTGCATCGATCATTTCGATTTTCACGAATTCGACGCCTTCGCCGAAGGTGGCGGCTCTGGCCTTGGCTTTTTCCTCGGAGAACATTTCCGCGATGGGGTCTGGTTGGCCGGGTTCCGCGAATTGGGTCATCATGGCGAGCATTTGGGCGCCGAGAACGGTTTCATCGACGATGGTGCCGCTGCCGTCCTTGTTGAGTGTGATGGTGGTCTCGTTCTGGAGGCAGGAAGGCAGCATGGTGGCTGCGAGTAGCCCAAGGGCGAGTTTGGCGTATTTGAGGAGGTTTGTTCTCATTGGTGTGTATTGTTTAGCGGGTGGTTGGGGGATTTGGCAATGCAAGATGTGGGAAATGGAGGGATTTCGGAGGAAAGAAATTGCAAGGTGAGGGGTGAGGTATCAATTTCGCGGGGTAGATGAGTGAAGTTTGTCCAGCGGTGGAGATCAGATATTTGGTGAAGGAGTTTAAGACTTCTTTGAAGAAAGAGCCGTTGCGGGCGGTGGATGATGTTTCGATACGGATCATGCCTGGGGAGGTGTATGGATTGATCGGGCCTAACGGATCGGGGAAGTCAACGACGATGAAGGCGTTGTTGGGGTTGGTGGCGCCGAGTTCGGGGCAGTGTTCGATTTTCGGGAAGGATTCGTTGAAGGTGGATTCGCGGGATGAGGTGGGATTTTTGCCGGAGAATCCGTATTTTTACAAGCATTTGAGTGGTGAAGAGACGTTGAGTTTTTATGGGAAGTTGTGTGGGTTGAAGGGGAGACGTTTGCGGGAGCGGGTGGGAGAGTTGTTAGAGCTGGTGGATTTGACGGGTGCGGCGAAGCGGCGGATCGGTGGGTATTCCAAGGGGATGTTGCAACGGATCGGGTTGGCGCAGGCGTTGATTCAGGAGCCGCGATTGGTGATATTGGATGAGCCGACGGCGGGGGTGGATCCGATTGGTTCGCGGGAGATACGTGATTTGATTTTCAAGTTGAAGGAGGGAGGGATCACGGTGTTTTTGTGTTCGCATTTGTTGGAGCAGGTACAAGAGGTGTGTGATACGGTGGGGATCATTTACCGAGGGAAGATGGTGAGGGAGGGACGGTTGGAGGATTTGATCGCGATTGAGGATCAGTTGGAGCTGGTGTTGCGGGGGGCGAGTGATGATTTGATAAGCAGGATCGAGGTGTTGGTGGCGGCGGACGGGGGAGCGGAGTTGGTGAGGAAGGGTAAGCCGCGGACGACGTTGGAGCGGTTGTTTTTGAAGGAGACTTTGGGCAGAGAGGAGGAGAAGTAAGAGATTATGGAGATGAATCCGATGGCTTGTTTAGGTTCGATGTTTGCGCATTTTTCGCGGATCTGGGTGATAGCGTTGCATGCGTTCACGCAGTTGGTGCGGATGAAGGTTTTTTACTTTCTGGCATTTTTCGCGGTGATTTTGATTGTGAGCAATTTTTTCAATCTGCCGCAACATGCGGGGCCGGAATCGATGGGGGTGAATGTGTTGTATATGATCAAGAGTTGGTCGATGGGGGCGATGACGTTGTTCTCGGTGGTGATGGCGATCGTGGCGACGGCGTTGTTGATTCCGAAGGATATCGAGGACAGGACGTTGTATACGATATTGGCGAAGCCAGTGCCGCGGTTTGATTATTTGGCGGGCAAGTTGTTGGGAGTGTTGATTTTGTTGGCGGTGTCGTTGCTGGTGATGGACATCCTGATGACGGGGATTTTGCATTTGCGGACGAATCTGGTGGTGATGGAGCAGGTGGAGCTGGCGAAGTCGCGGGGTTGGTCAGAGGCGGATGTGGAGATTTTGCGGCAGGAGATTCATGCGCAGGGTTCGACGTGGTCGTTGCAGGGTGCGGTGTTGGCGGTGTTTTTGCGGGCGGCGATCATGGCCTCGATGGCATTGTTGATTTCGACGTTTTCGAGCAGCACGCTGTTTACGACGATCATTGGATTTTTGATATTTTTCATCGGTCATTTTCAAGCGGATGCGAGGGCGGTGTATTTGGCGGAGGGAGGGGGTATGAGTGACAATTTGGTGGCGCGAGGGGTTTCGTTGTTGATCTCGCTGATTCTGCCGGATTTGCAGTTGTTCAATGTGATAGACGGGGTGATCGAGGGGCAGGTGATGCCAGTGGTTATTTTGGGCAAGCTGGTGATGGTGGCGTTTTTCTATGGATTTTTCCATTTGTTGGCGTCGTGGTTTATTTTTGCTGAGAAGGAATTTTGAGAAGGGATGACGCAGGGAAGACGATATGTGGTTGTGGGGTTGGCGGTGTTGGTGATGGGAGGGTTGCGTTTGCCGTTTGAGAGGCGGCTCGCGGGAGAGTTGGAGGGTGTGGGTTTGTTGCCGAAGCGGATGGAGGTGCAGACGGGGGAGAAAATCGGGCAGACTTTTTATGCGGTTTCTCTGGGTGGGTTGCGGACGTTGGTGGCGACGATTTTCAATTTGCGGGCGTTCGCATTTTTCGAGGAGCAGAAGTGGGCACGAGTGGGGGAGACGTATGAGTTGATCGTGGATTTGGCGCCAAGGACGATGTATTACTGGGATACGGGGAGCTGGCATCAGTCGTATAATGCGGCTTCGTATTATTTGTATGATTCCAAGTTGCCTGCGTTGCGGAGGAAGTATGCTTGGAGGGATTCGATTTTTTTAGGCAGGGATTTTCTGAACAAGGGGTTGAGGAATAATCCGGACAGTGTGGTTTTGCGGGAGAGGTTGGGATTCCTGTATGCGGATCCGAACAAGATGGCGGCGTTCGGTTCACCGACGGAGGCGTTTGAGAAATCTTACGATGCTTATATGGAGGCGTTGAAGACTGGGAAGGCGCGGAGTCTCACGAAGAGGATGGCGTTGTATTCATTGGCGAGGATTCCGGGGCGTGAGAAGGAGGCGCTGGCGATGGTGCGAGAGATCAAGGCGGAGCAGGAGATTTTGCCGCCGACGATGTTGAATGTGTTTTATGTGCTGAGTTATCAAGAGGATCCGGAGCAGCAGGTGGAGGGGTTGATCGATTCGATTTTCCCGTCACGTCAAGTGGCCTATCAATGTTTGAGCGGGCATTGGTTGCGGACGCGGGATCGTTATCCGGTGGATGGTGTTGCGGCGGCGGTTGTTTTTTTGGAGAAGGAGTTGGGGATTACGGAGGAGGAGAGTGTTTTGAAAAAGGATCTGTTAGCGCCGATGGATATGGATGGAATTTTCGGGAAATAGCGGAGGGGTTTTCTTTCCTGGGGGAAATTGTTAGTTAGCGGGGAAATGGCTTGTGGGAAGGGGGAATATTTTCCATGCTTCGAGGAGCGAAGTTTAAACAGGGTTATGGTATCGGGACAAACTATACAGCAGCTTTTCGAGACGTTTGGAAAGAGTGGCGGGGTTCATGCGGAGTGTGTGAATCGTGGGGCGAGGGAGCGGTTGAGGGAGCAGTTGATGGCAGGTGCGGGGAGGTGTGTTCTTTTGAAGGCGCCGCGTGCGGGTTATGGGAAGACGCATTTGTTGACGAGGTTGCAGCATGATCTGGGGGGGACGCATGAGTTTGTGCCGCTGCATGCGGTGGGTGGGAGTCGGATCGATGCGGTGACGGTTTTGGATGATGTTTTGCGGAGGTTGGTCAGGCCGTTACCTGCGGCCGGGGGGTTGACGGTGTTTGATTTGGTGGCACGGCGTGTTCTGGCATCGGCGTTGCAGCCGTTGGTGAGGGCGGGGGAGGTGCCGTGTCAGGATCGGGAGGGGGCGTTGAATGCGTTGAGCATGAGGCCGATCGAGACGTTTGATTTTCATCATCCGAGTGCGGTGACGGCGCATTGGGCGCGGGAGAATTTCGAGTTGTTGGGGCCGAGGCTGGCGTTGGAGTTGTCGAACCGGAATGGGATTGCCTTGCGAGAGGTGGCGTTTTGGGTGGAGGCGATGTTTCGTTTTGCGGCGACGCCGCTGGGGAATCCCGGGAGGGTTCGGGTATTGTTCGCGTCGGTTCTGGATGGGACGGGTGGGGATATGGGTTCGCATGAGAGGTTGGTGGCGTTGCTGGGGATGTTGTGTTCGTTGATGAGGGTTGTTTTGGTGGCGGATGAGTTGGAGGGGTTTTCGACGGATGAGTCGGCGGCGTTGCGGTTTGCGTCTTTTGTGATTTCTCTGAGGCAGGAGGTTGAGAGTTTGGAGGTGGTGATTTCATTGAATGAGGATGTGTGGAAGAATGCGTTTGTTCCGCGATTGAGTGGAGGTTTGGTGGATCGGTTGTCGGAGTTGGTGATCGAGTTGGAGCCGTTGGATCGGGATGGGGCGGTGGCGGTTTTGAATTCGCGGATGCCTGGGGCAGGGGAGAATTTGTTTCGTGAGATGGAGTCTGTATCGTTGCCGAGTTATGCGCGCGGGTTGTTGGCGGAGGCTTCGAAGTTTTTGAAGACGAGGGAGTTGGCAGGGGGTAAGGAGGCTGTGGTTGCGAGATATGCGAGTGAGGAGCCGAGGGAGGTGAGTATGGTTTTTGAAAAGGCTGAGGTGAGTGTATTTGAGAAGGCACCGGATCATTATGATTTTGCGCAAGTGGCTGAGCCTGTGGGAGTGGTAGGAACATTAGGAGTGGAAGAGCCCGTGGGAGTGGTGGAGCCGGAGGTTCGTGATGTGGTGACGGGTGGGATGGAGTCGGTGCAAGAATGGCCTGAGCCTGATATGGGTGAATTTATCGAAAGTAGGGTGGAGGAGCCGATTTTGCCGGAGGCGGCGAAAAATGTTGTGGAAGTGGGGCATGAAGAGGAGGTGGCGCCATTTGAGGCGGCTCCTGAGGAGTTTGGTGAATTCGTTGCTGATGAGCCTGTAGTTCAGGAGGATCCGAGTCGGGAGAGAGTGGATGAGTTGTTGAGGCAGTTTCGGGAGCGGTATGGTAAGGGGTGAGGATGATTTTTTTGGAATGTGTGAGGAAATTTGTGACAAAGCCCTTGCGGTAGGGGTGGGTTTGGGTGCTTATTGCGCGAGCGCGAAGGTATGAGCATATCGAAAGAATACGAGGCACCGGACACATTGGGTAGAGCTGCGAAGGCGGTGGAGTCTTATCAGGATGAGACGGATGATTTGGTGGGGGAGCGAATGGTTCTGAACATGGGGCCATCGCATCCGGCGACGCACGGGGTTTTGCGTTTGATTTTGGAGTTGGACGGAGAGGTGATTCACTCGGCGGAGCCGGATGTGGGTTTCTTGCATCGTGGGGATGAGAAGATTGCGGAGAACATGCATTACAATCAGTTCGTGCCGTATACGGATCGGTTGGATTATTTGGCGCCGTTGGCGAACAATGTGGCGTATGCGTGTGCGGTGGAGAAGTTGATGGGATGGGAGTTGCCGCCGAGGGGGCAGGCTTTGCGGGTGTTGTGTTGTGAGTTGGCGCGGATCTCGGCGCATATGTTGGGAGTGGGGGTGTGTGCGATGGACGTGGGAGCGATGACGGTTTTCCTGTATACGTTTACGGAGCGGGAGAAGGTTTACAATTTGTGTGAGCAACTGACGGGTGCGCGGTTTACGACGTCGTATACGCGTGTGGGTGGGCAGTTGAGAGATATGCCGGCTGGTTTTGATGAGGCGGTTAGGGTTTTTCTTGGGGAGTGTGAGGTGACGATTGGGGAGATTTCCAAGTTGCTGGATAACAATAAGATTTTCCGTGATCGGATGGTGGATATCGGGGTGATTACGCGAGAGTCTGCGATTTCGTATGGGATGACGGGGCCGAATTTGAGGGCGTCCGGGGTGGACCGGGATTTGCGCAAGGACAGTCCGTATTTGGGGTATGAGAAGTATGATTTTGATGTTCCGATTGCGGATGATGGGGATTGTTTTGCGAGGTATTTGGTGAGGATGGAGGAGATGCGTCAGTCGATACGGATTTGCAGGCAGGTATTGGATACGATGCCGGAAGGGCCAGTGAATTTGGCTGATCCTAAGAACATGTTGCCTGCGAAGGAGCGTGTGATGATGTCGATGGAGGAGTTGATTCACCATTTCATCATTGCGACGCAAGGGATTGATGCGCCGGAGGGTGAGGTTTATTTCGCGGCGGAGAATCCGAAGGGGGAGTTAGGTTTTTACATTCACTCCAAAGGAGGAGGGGTTCCGAATCGTTTGAAGATACGCAGTCCGTCGTTTTGTAATCTTTCGATTGTATCGAAGTTATTGAAGGGTCACATGGTTTCGGATATTCCGGCGATTTTAGGATCGTTGGACTTTGTGATGGGAGAGTGTGATCGTTAAGGAAAAGAATTTATGAAAGGATTCATCAGGGTTATTTTGGTTTTATTGGTGGTTGGGGTGCAGGCGATGGCTGAGTATCGGACATGGACGCGTTCGGACGGGACGACAGCGAAGCTGAAGTTGGTAGGAAAGACGGGAGAGGGTGATGATATGAAGGCGAAGTTCAAGATGGCGAACGGGACTCTTGTGGAGTTTGCGGTTTCCCAATTGTCCGAGGCTGATGCGGCGGCGGTGCGTGAGTGGACGCCGGGTAGTGGTTGGGGAGAAGAGAGTGAGTATGATGAGTTTTTGGAGGGGAATTTGGTAAAGCTGGATGGAGGCTCGTTTAAGGAATATGAAATGCGGGACAAGCCGAAGAAGTATTATTTGTTTTATTACACGGCGAAGTGGTGCGGGCCGTGTCAGGCGTTCACGCCATCTTTGGTCAAGTTTTATGAGGATCAAAAGGAAAAGCGTGATGATTTTGAGATCATCCTGATCACGTCGGATCATTCCGAGGCGGATATGAAGGAGTATGCGGTATCCAAGAAGATGACATGGCCGCATTTGAAGTATTCGAAGGCGAAGACGTTTAAGAAAAAGTTCAATCATCCTGGTGGTGGAATTCCGAATCTTGTTCTCACAGACTTGGAAGGGAAGGTGATCAAGTCGAGTTATGAGGGGAAAAATTACATCGGGCCGACGGCTGTGATGGAGCATTTGGGGGAATTGTTGAAGAAGTAGAATTTTTAAAGATTAAACGCAGATGATAGAATCGACTCTTGAAGCAAACGTGGCGTCTCATCCATCTCCGGGGGAAAAGCATTTCCCTGTGTTCGGGGTGAGTCCGGAGCTGGAGGCGGAGGCGGATGAGAGGATTTCGCATTATTGTGAGAGCAAGCGTTCCGCAGTGCTGCCGTTGTTGCATATTGTGCAGCACAGGTTTGGTTTTATATCTTCGGAGGCGATTGATTGGGTGGCGAAGAAGTTGGAATTGGAACCGATCCGGGTTCTTGAGGTGGTGACGTTTTATCCGGGTTTCAGGCAGTATGCGCCGGGGAAATATCATGTCCGGGTGTGTAGGACTTTGTCTTGTGCGTTGGGTGGGAGTTACGAGTTGATGGAGGGTTTGTGCAAAGAGTTCGGGATCGATCGTTCGGAGGCGGATCCGCATCATCATCCGATTAGTGTTTCGCCGTGCGGGAAGTATTCGGTGGAGTTCGCGGAGTGTTTGGCATCGTGTGGGACGGCGCCTGTGTGTTTGGTGAATGATGATTTTTATGAAGCTGTGGATGTGGAGAAGGTGAAGCGGGTTTGTGGGGATTGATTTTTCATTTCATCTACAAGGTAAGATTTTTTTAACCACAGATTGCACGGAATGCACGGATTGAGAAAGAGGTAGAGTAGATTGCATTTCGGATTCTATTTCATTTTTTCGACAGTTTTGAAGAAGGTTGGGAAGTCGTTGTTAGATTCTGTTAGAATTTTCCGGAACATGGGGATTTGTTCGTTGTAGGCGGAGATGGCGAGGAGATGGGCGTTGGTGAGGTCGAGTTTTAGCCAATGTTCGAGTTGTTTGCCGCCCCAGCGTTTTTGCAGTTCGCGGGCGCGGGATTTGAGTTGGTTGAGGATGATTTGTTTTTGGCTGCGCATGGATTCCGGGGGGAGGGATGAGGCGTAGAGTTTGGCGAGTTCGGTGCGGGTGATGGAGACTTGGTGGAAGAAATCGATGCGGCGTTTGAGAAGTTCTTCGTAACTTTTCAGGTCTTTGTGGCGGTTTTTTGATGTTAGCCAGCGGCGGACGCCTTCTTCTGCGACCGTGTTGGCAAGGGATTCGTTGAAGGTGGTGTCGCCTTGGATGAAGAGGCGGATGTGTGTGAGTTCGTGGAAGATGGTTTCGATGAAGAGGAGTTCCGGGTAGTCGATGAAGGTGTTGAGGAGGGGGTCGTGGAAGAATCCGAGGGTGGAGTAGGCATCGGTTCCACCGAGGTAAACATCGTAGCCATTTTCGCGGAGGGAAGAGGCGTAGGCTTCGGCATCTTTTTCGTTAAAGTAGCCGCGGTATTGGAGATCGCCGACGAAGGGGTAGAACCATGTTTTCGGTTCCATGGAGAATTCGGGTGCTGCGTGGAGGACGAAAGTGACGTGGTTGCGGCCGAGATCGGTGTATTTGTGGTAGGCGGCGTTTCCGGGGAGGGCGAGTTCGGAGGATGCGAATGAGCAGAGTTCTTGGGTGAGGATGAGGCGTTGTTTGAGGGCGGGAGGGGTGTTTGGGGATGCGATGAGTTGTGAGTTGGGTTTGGATTTTGCGATGATTTCCATTTGGCCGCGGAAGCCTTGGGTGTAGAAGTGGATGGTTTGGCAGTTGGAGAGGAGGAGGACGGCGAAGGGTAAGAAGAGTCGCATGTTTAATTTAGTATCGGGCATTTGTGGAATCATTCAAGCAGGTCTGTTTTTTTGTTTTTCGGGATCGAAATCTGGAAGGGCGGTCTTGTTACGTATGGGATGGCCGCAAAGGAACGCATAGATCACAAAGGTTGAGCATCTTATTGCAGAGAGGCTTCAAATGGGATAAATGGGCGTAGTGAGACGCCAAAAAAGGTGGCTTACGAAATGACAAAAAAGCGATGAAAAGGGGAGAAGAGGTGAAAGCAATGTTAGAACATTCAAATTGCTAAAGCTCCAGACAGGATACTTCAAAATGAAGATTATAAAAACATGAGCCCAGAATTACGGGATCAGATGCTTCCTGTTCACGGAGCAACAGAAGCCTACAAAGGAGACAAATCGAAACCCGTAATCTTTCGCCTGAAGAAACTTTGATCAGCTATACGGTTTTATTACGAGAATCAGATTTTTTGTGAAGGTTCTTGAATTTTTGGGTCTGGCAGTCATCTAGTTAGGGGTGATGAAAAAATCCATTTTGGTTTTGTTTTGGGTGAGTCCTGTTTTGTTTTTGAGTGCGCAGGATACTGATCCATCAGGTGATG
>JBGSRM010000108.1:0-1762 GCA_041737575.1 Akkermansiaceae bacterium | reverse complement strand
ATTATATCGAGTTGGGTGATGGGAAGCTGGGTGTGGTGGTGGCGGATGTTTCGGGCAAGGGTGTTTCGGCGGGGTTGTTGATGGCGATGTGCAGGAGTTTGTTGCGGGCGGTTTCGCAGAAGAATGATTCGCCGGCGGCGGTGTTGGCGGAGGTGAACCGGTATCTGTATTTGGACATTCGTGAGGATATGTTCATCAGTTTGATTTATGGGATTTTGGATTCGGATAGCGGACGGTTCACGTTTGTGCGGGCGGGGCATGATCCGGCGTTGGTGAGTCGGAAGGCAAGCGGGGTTGTAGAGACGTTTCGTCCGAAGGGGATGGCGTTGGGGATCGATGGAGGAGATGTTTTTGAGCGGGTGACGAAGGACGAGGTGGTGGAATTGGGCTCGGGGGATTGTGTATTGTTGTTCACGGATGGGGTTAAGGAGGCATTGAATCAGGATGGTGAGGAGTTTGGTATGGAGAGGTTGGCGGAGGTGTTTCGAGAGGCGGCGGTGTTGGGGGCTGAGGCGTCCGTGAAGAGGGTGGAGCAGGCGGTTGAGCGATATACGGGTGAGGGACCGCAGATGGATGATATTACGATTGTGGTGATTGAGAGGCGGTGAGTTTCGTGGATTGTCAGAATTAGTAAGATCGATTATCTACGCCACATGGATATAGAAATAAAAAAGAAATTGCCGTTTCAGGATGATCCGTTGGCTCAGGAAGTCCTGCGTGAAGGTCTTGAGATTCAGGATCGATTTTTGGCGGAGCCGATTTATGCTAAAACTGGAAAAGGCTATTTGAAAAGTGTGGGAGTGGCCGAACTCGCAGAGTTAAAGGAACGGGAGAAGCGGACGACCGAGCGAAAGTAGGCGATGTTATGCGGCGATGGTTAGAGCCTTACGACTGGGATTTTGTAACAGCACAAAATCAAATTTTTTAGGGGTCTGGGATGAAAGGGATTTCGGGTTGTGTGGGGGTGGGTTTGGGGTGAAGGTGGGGCATGGATGCGAATTGGAAGATGGGCGAGGTTTTGGCGGCGTTGCCGGGGGCGCGGCGGGCGCTGTTTGCGCGGTATCATCTGGGGGGGTGTCAGAGTTGTGCGTTTGATGATGGGGAGACGGTGGGGGAGTTGTGTGCGAGGGCGGAGCTGGATGCGGGGGAGGTGCTGGCGCATTTGCGGGCGAGCCATGAGCATGATATGACGATGTTGATGGAGCCGAGGGAGGTTTCGGCGAGGATGGATGGGGTGCGTTTTGTGGATGTGCGGACGCGGGAGGAGTATGAGGCGGTGAAGATCGAGGGGGCGGAGTTTTTCACGCAGGAGTTGCAGCAGAAGTTATTTGCGGAAAAGCCGGAGGGGTTGGTTGTTTTGTATGACCATAGTGGGAAATACGTGCTGGACCAGGTTGCATGGTTTCGCGGGCACGGGATGGAGAATGCGTTTGGGATGAGGGGAGGGATTGATGCGTGGAGTTTGGAAATCGATCCGAAGGTGATGAGGTATCGGGTGGAGGTTTAAACTCCAAACTTCAAACTTTAAATCTCAAGGAAGAGGAAGATATTCAGAGGCGGGACGCCTCTGGTACGGCCTGCGCCGGGACGGCGCAGTTACATGGGAGGGAAGGGTTGGTCGGAGATTTGCCAGTCTTCGTTTTTTTCGGTGAAGGTTTTTAGGGCCCAGTCGTGGGGGAAGAGGGCGACGAGCCAGCGGTTGGAGTCGCGGGCGTGGGCGGTGCCTAGAGATAGTGAGGGGCGGGCTTCGGGGGCGAAGGGG
>JBGSRM010000067.1:0-19626 GCA_041737575.1 Akkermansiaceae bacterium | reverse complement strand
CCAGGAATACGCCGACCTCGCCAAGAACGACGAAGCCAAGCTCCCGATGTATCAGGACGCCCTCGCCCGCTTCTCGAAAATCCCCAGCGATTACCCCGATACCGAGTTCGCCCCCAAGGCCCAGTTCAAGACCGCCCTCGTTTATGAAAAAATGGGCGAGACCCAGAATGCCGTCGAGGAATACGTGAAGCTCGCCTACAAATACCCGAACCACGAGCTCCTCCCCTCGGTGATGTCTCGCCTCGGCGGCTACTTCCAACAAACCGGCCTCGCCCTCAAAAAAGAGGCCGACGCTCTCCGCGACAAGGAAGACGAAGCCAGCAAATCCGAAGTCCTCCGCCTCGACGAACTCTCCTTCCCCGAGTTCCTCAACGCCGCCATGGTCTTCGCGAAACTCCAGCAACGTTTCCCCGAAGACCCGCTCGCCGGCCTCGCCGGACTCCGTGCCGGACAGAATTACATGCGCGCCCACCAATACGCCAAAGCGATCAAAGTTTTCACCGACGTCCACGCCATCGAAAACTACGACGACCGCGAGATCCGCTCGCAAGCCCTCTACTGGAGCGGCATCAGCCAGGAACGCATGGCCGGCCTGATGTCCGAGGACAACTGGCGGGGCCGCGGCGAGGCCATGGACGCCGCCTACGAAATCTACCGCCGCGTCACCTTCGATTTCCCCGACAGCCTCTGGGCGAAATACGCCCGCGGCCGCCTCGCCTACCCCGCCTTCGAAAGCCGCGTGCAAATCGAAAACGAAGCCCGCGAGCGCATGATCGAATCGCTCAAGGAAAGCAGGAAGAACCGATGAACGATCTCGAGTCAGCGCTGCTAAATGAACTCACCGGCGGAGCCGAGCCGAAGCTCCTCCTCCGCACCCGCACGCGCATCGATTGCGGCCGTTGGTGGCGCCGCACTCCCATATGGCTCTGCATCTCCGGCACCGAACTCATCCTTTTCGCCGTCGCCCGCCGCCGCTACACCGAGCGTGTTGCTCTTGCAGAATGTCAAGCCAGCCACTACTCCCATGCCACCGGCGAGCTCGTGATAGACCCTTCCGAAACACTGCGTATCAAGCGCCTCTCCCTTACCCCCCGCGAAGCTCTCAACGCTATCGATTTTCTAACAATATAATCTAACAACAAACAGAAACCATGCTCGAACAAATCCTAAAAGGCGGCCCTCTCATGATCCCACTCATGCTGTGCAGCCTCATCTGCCTAGCCGTCGTCTATGACCGATGGTTCGCTTTCCGCGAAAACCGCCGCACGGACACCCGCTCCCTCCGCGCGAAAGTCCTCGCCCACCTCCGCGAAAATAACATCCCCGCCGCCATCAGCGAATGCGAAGCCACCCGAGGCCCCCTAGCCTCCGTGCTTCTCGCAGGCCTCCGTTCCTACAAACAACTGCGCGGCAAAAACGAAGGC
Organism: Akkermansiaceae bacterium; assembly: GCA_041737575.1. Classification (GTDB taxonomy): domain Bacteria; phylum Verrucomicrobiota; class Verrucomicrobiia; order Verrucomicrobiales; family Akkermansiaceae; genus Luteolibacter. The sequence continues at coordinate 18,202 of JBGSRM010000067.1, read as the reverse complement.
GCCGATACCATGCGCCTCGTCGTCGGCCAGGTCATGGAAGATTACAGCGCCCAAGCCCTGAGCGTCGTCAACAAGCGCCTCGACGTCCTCACCACCATCGGCGTCGCCGCACCCCTGCTTGGAATGACCGGAACCGTCACCGGCATGATCGCCTCCTTCGCCGGCCTCGCCGATGCAGGTAGCGTCGGCGGCAGCGGCGGAGCCGTCGCCAACGGCATCGCAGAAGCCATGATCACCACCGCCGCCGGCCTTCTCATCGCCCTCGGTGCCGTCATCCCCCAGAGCGTCTTCAACCGCTGGTCCGACGAGATCGAACTCGAGATAGAAGAAGGCACCAGCGAGTTCGTGGAATTCATCCTCACTCATCATTGAAAAACATAGGTCTTAAAAGTCCTATCTGTCCCATTTATGAAGAGAAGCAAACAAGAGAAAAAGCACCGCTCCGGAACCATCCCCACGGATTCGTTCTCGGACATCGCGTTCCTTCTCATCGTTTACTTCCTCGTCGCCACCACCCTCGTAAAAGTGAAATCCATCACCGCAGATCTCCCCGCCGGTGAAAAATCCACCCAGTCCCAATCCGACAAAACTCCCATCATCAACCTCCGCGGCCCTGAAGTCTTCTTCAACGACAAGCCCATGAAAATGGACGAACTCAACGAACGCCTTGCCGCCCTCGATCTCCCCAGCCAGGACGGCGAAAAACGCGTCATCATGTTGGAATCCGCCAAAGGCACCCCCTACGAAAACTACTTCCAAGCCCTCGCCGCCATCAGCGCCAACGGTGGCATCGTGGCCATCGTCGAAGACGAATAAACCATGAAACGCTCCCAGAGAAAAAAACGCAAACCCATCCCCGTGCCCATCGCGAGCATGGGCGATATCGCGTTCCTTCTCATCATCTTCTTCCTAGTATGTAGCGAGGCCATCAAGGACAAATCCAACCTCCCCGTCGAACTCCCCCAATCCGAACACGTCGCCACCCCCAAAGTCACCGTCGCCGCCTACGTCACCATCGATGAAAACGGCGAAATCCACTTCGACGGCGCCCGCGTGGACAGTGCTAAGGACATCGAATGGGGCGTCCGCGCCCTCCTCACCAACACCGTTTCCGACGACCAACGCCACGTTCAGTTCAAGTGTGACAAAAACCAACCCAAGGAAATCTATCAACCCGTCATCCAAGCCATCGTCGAAGGCGGCGGCATCCTCGAAGCCGTCGGCGATCCCGTGCAATGAAAATTCAGGAACCACGAAAAAACACCAAACACACGAAAGTTAAAATAAAATGAAACCAAAATCTCTCTCTTCCTTTCGTGTAATTCGTGCATTTCGTGGTTCAAAACAGCAACAACCACAGTGCTAACAACCCCAGCCCAATGACCCAAGAATCCCAAGAACCAACCGAAAGCATCCTCTTCAAAGAGGAGTGCTACGCCATTCAAGGAGCCATCTTCGAGGTGTATCGTGAGATGGGTTCTGGTTTTATCGAAGCTGTCTTCCAAGAATGCATGGAGAAAGAGCTTCTCTTGCGGAACATCCCCTTCGCCGCGCAACCGGAACTACAGATTCACTACAAAGGGATCATGCTGGAGCAGACATACAAACCGGACATCGTCTGCCATGAAAAAATCATCGTGGAACTCAAGGCCGTAAGAGCCATCGCACCGGAACACCGCGCTCAAATCATTAATTACCTAAAAGCAAGCAGTCTCCGACTAGGTCTTCTCGTTAACTTCGGCCACCACCCGAAAGTCGAAATCGAACGATTCGTTCTTTGACATATCAGAGTTTCCAACCACGAAAAAACACGAATCACACGAAAATGAAGTATAAAATCAAACCCATATCATCCTCTTCCTTTCGTGTAATCCGTGCCTTTCGTGGTTCAAAAAATCAACTGCCACGCAAAAATAAGAACTAACAAACCAACATCTTCTAATTCCTTTCGTGGATAATAATCCGAACAACCAATCACCTATGAATCCAAATCAAGAAACCACCCCCGACCAATTGCTCGAGTCCTTCCGTGGCCGCAGCTTCAAGTCAATCATCCTCTTCACCATCGTTGTCCATCTCGTGATTCTCGGCGGCACCAGCGTCCCCTACCTGATGAAATCCCTTGGCGGAAAATCCGACTCCAAGCTCACCGAAGAAGAGCGCATGGAAATCGCCGCCCGTGAGGCCACCGCCGCCCTGCGCGATATCGCCACTAAACACGGCCTCAAACCACAAGACCTCAGCAGCCGCATCGCCGATGGTGCCGCACCCAAACCAGCCACAACACCAACTCCCACACCCGAGGAAGAAACCGTCACACCCGCACCCAAAGAGGAGGAAAAACCTAAATCCGCCATCGAGGAAGAGCTCGAAGTCAAGGAAGACGGCCCGAAAGTGCCTCCCGTTCCCACCGAGGAAGCCGAAGATGATGACCTCTTCCGCTAACCCACAAATCAAAAATCGTCATTCATCAATCATCAATAATCAATCCGAAGCAAGGCATTAGGAGCCAACAATCATACCAATAACCAAAAAGTTTTAACCTAGAATGCCGCGCGAAAAATCTAACAACATCCCCACCGTGACGGTGGACGAGATTCCTACGAATCCGTCCTCCTTCAAGGCGATCGTTGTAGCCATCGCGGTAATCTCCCTCGCTGGCCTCACCGCCGCCGTCCATTTCTGGATTCCCGACGCACTCACGGCCTTCCTCTCCCGCAATTTCTACATAGAAGTCCTTTTCCAAAGCCTTCACGTAGATACCTCCCTCAAGCTCATCTTCCAACTCGCCGGCGTCCTAGCCATCCTCTGCGCCGCCGCCGGAGTCGCAGGCCTGTTCCGCAATCGCATCACCTGGCACGCCCTGCGCCTTCCCATTTTCGGTGTCTATCTACTCGCTGGTTTCTACCTCTGGGTCACATGGCAGGCAGGCTCGGCCATCGTTTCCAACGGCATCGATGTCGATGGCAACAAACAGGACAACGCCACCATGCTACGCCTCTGGTGGAGCGTCGCCTCGCCCGCCCTCGGCATCGCCACCTTCGCCGCATGGACACACGTCATGCTCCGCAGCCGCTCGGTCTATGCCGCCTTCACCCGCGAGCACGGCCCCGCCATGGTCGGCGACCGCGTCCTCGAAGACATCCGCACCCACGGTCGCGACCCACGCCACCGCCGCAGTCTCTACTTCAGCACGCTCACCCATTTCATCATCCTCATCCTCATCCCATGGATTCTCAGTCTCGGCGGCTGCGTGGAGCCCTACCGAGTCCCCAAAGGCAGCGGCAACCCCGTCGTCGCCATGGTCAAAATGGTCAAACCCAAAAAGAAAAAGAAACAAACCCTCAGCCTCCGTCCCAACTCCGCCATCATCTTCGAGCAACCGGACCTCGACGACACCCAGGTCGATCAAGTCATGGAAGAGCAAACCAAAGCCACCTACATGGCAGACAACGCCAAGTCGGGAAAAATGGGCAAAGGCGGCGGCAAACAAGGTGGTTGGCCCGAGGGCATGGAGGATTACAAAATCCGTTTCATCCGCCTCGAACACAACGGCCCAGGCTGGGACGATGGCATGGACGAATCCAACGCCGACATCAACTTCCTCCGCGCCTTCGCCGATGCCACCGGCTTCAAGAAAATCGCCAACGGCGGCGAAAGCCACTCCATCGCCCTCCTCAAAAAATACCCCAAAGACGGCTTCCCTCCCTTCGTCTTCCTCACCGGCGATGGCGACATGGGCAACCTCAGCGAATCCGACAGAAAAATCCTCCGCGACTACTGCCTCAACGGCGGCATGCTCATTGCCGATGCCGGCTCCGTCAGCTTCCACAACTCTTTCATGCGCGAGATCCGCAAGGTTTTCCCAGACAAACCCCTCATCGACATCGCCGATGACGACATGCTCTACCAAGTCCCCTACACCTTCCCCAACGGCGCACCGCCCTTCTGGCAACTCGGCGGACGCCGCGCCCTCGGCGTCAAACACGAAGGCCGCTGGGTCGCCTTCTACCACCCCGGCGACATGAACGGCGCATGGAAATCCCCGGGCTACACCGATGTCACCCCGGAAATGCGAGATGCCGCCATGAACCTCGGCGTCAACCTCATCTACTACGCGTTCAACCAGTGGAACGACGCGATCTCCAAACAGAAATGATGAACCCCAACTCCTTCAGCATCCTCGGCTACCTCAGCGTGCTCCTCTGGCTCGCCGTGCCGCTGCTTTGGTTCCTTTGCCGCAGGCACATCGTGCCGGGTTGGCTCGCCCTCGTCCTCGCCCTCGTCTCCTTCACCTTCGCCATCCACAACTCCCGCAACCACGTCAGCCGCATCCAAACCGAAGTCAAGGATGAGATAGACGACGCCTTCCTTCTCGAAGCAGCGAAACGGAAAGCCGTCGAAGACGCACGCGGCGGCGAAGTAGCCGATATCCGTTTCGCCGAGGACGGTGCCGAGGACTTCATCGACAAGGCCGGCATGGACGATGCCGACCGCAAATATCTCGAAAGTATCGATGCCCCCGAAGACCCCGCATGGAAAGCCCGTAAAAAAACTCGAGGCGAAACATCAGAAGAAAGCGGCGACCTCGACGACATGATCGGCGGTGAGGAACCAAGCGAACGCCTCTCCACAGATGCCCTCCCCACCGAAAAAGAACCACCCCCACCCATCTTCATGTCGGAGCCGGACGTGGCAAAAGCCCAACGCCTCAGCTCCATCAACATCAAAGCCTCATTCTATGCGATCCTGTTAGGTATCGTCATCCTCATCGTCGATTACCTCTCCCGTGCCAATTCCTACGCCCACGCCGCCTTTCCGCTACCCCTTCCGGCCTCATGGAAAAACGCCTTCACTCCTCTTCTCGCCATCGTCAAACGTCCCTCAAAACCACGCCGCGATCTAACAAAAGAACTCGCCCACCTCGCCCGACGTGGCGACTCCTTCGTCCTCTTCACAAAAGACCCCACCTCCCTCCCCGACAGCCTGCCAACCCTACCCATACTCCGCCGCCCCATCGACCTCCTCCGCTTCGATAACGACCGCATCACCCCCACCTTCGTCTTCGAGTCCCTCTGGTATCGCCGCGGTTGCTTTATCGTCGATTCCCCCGCCCTCGCCCAAACCCTCCTCACGGAAATCCTAAAACAACTCGAACTCCGCCACACCGCCCGCGCCCACACCCGCCGCAACGTCCACCTCGTCTGGAACCTCGATCAACCTCCCAGCGAAAAAGACCTCGCCACCCTCGAACGCCTAGCAAGCTCCACCGGATTTTCCCTCTTCTTGTACAAACAAAATCAACCATCCTAAAAACCGAAATGACCGCGACTAATTCATTCTCTGTTACCTCCCTTTCCTCCTGTAAATTTTCTTCACCCATCTCTTCCTTTCGTGTGTTTCGTGCCTTTCGTGGTTAAAACTTCTTCATCCCATCATGAAACCAACTCTCTTTCTCTTCCTCATCCTCTCCTCCCTCCTCTTCGCCGATGAACGCGAAGTCACCGAGGAACAACAAGCCGTTATCCAGAACGGCGAAGTTGTCGTGGAAACCATCCGCCCCGAAAACCTCACCGACCTCACCAAGGGCGAGGGACTCCCACCCTCGAAGAACAAGCCGTTCATCTGGCATCTCGGCCCCACCGGCATTTCCTGCTTCATGTCCGGCGGTGCCGTCGGCGACCAACTCTTCGTCCAGGGCACCATCAAAGGCTCCCCCGCTGAAGGAAAATTTCTCCGAGGCGATGTAATCACCGGCATCAACGGCGTCAAATTCCAAGCCGGCGGCAACCTCGGCATCACCATCGGCAACGCCATCATCGAAGCCGAACGCGAAGCCAACGCCGGCAAAATCACCTTCCAAGTCTGGCGCGATAAAAACTACCCCGCACGCACCGGTGCCAAGAACATCGCCGGAACCGACATCGACCAGCTCATCAACGAAGCCGAAAGCGACGATTCCCTCTACGATTGGAAACCCGAGGAAGCACGCAAGGAAGAGGTCAAAAACATGGATCTCGAAAAGTTTCCCCTCGATCCCACAACCCTCGAAGTGGAGCTGAAACTGCGCACTTTCCCCGACTACGCCGACACCGCCCCCTACGATTGCCCCAAGACTAAGCAGATCCTCGAAGAGGCATGGAAATCCCTCGAACAACGCTTCATCGTCGATCCGAAAAAACCCGGCAGCGGCAAAGGCGGAGTCATCGAGGCCATGGGACTCATCGCCTCCGGAAAACCCGAGCACCGCGAGCTCGTCAAGCAATGGGTGCGCAGCAAGAACTGCCCTTGGCAGCCCCCCACCGAAGAAATCGGCGCGAGGTTCAAACCCGGCTACAAGGGCTACAATGGCTACCAAACCTGGCACCACGGCTTCCTCGGCCTCTACTGCGCGCTCTACTACGATGCCACCGGTGACGACTACGTCCTGCCTGCCCTCCGCAAATACGCCATCGAGGCCGCCATGGGCCAGAGCAAGGCGGGAACCTGGGGCCACACCTTCGCCTTCCCCTCCTTCAACGGCGGAAAATTCCACGAAATGAACCCCGGCTATGGCGCCCTCAACGCCGCCGGCAACCGCTGCTTTTTCCTCATCGCCCTCGCCAAAAAACTCGGCGTCGAGCACCCCGAAATCGATGCCGCCATCGCGCGTTCCCATAAATTCTTCGGCTCCTTCGTCGATCAGGGCGCCATCCCCTACGGCGACCACGCTGCCGCCGATACCGATGACAGCAACGGCAAAAACGCAGGCACCGCCTTTGCCATGAAGCTCATCGGCGATGACTACGCCGCCAAGTATTTCGCCATGATGTCCGCCCACGCCTCCTTCACCCCCCGCGGCGGACACGCCCACGACTACCACACCCAGTGGTCCAGTTGGGGAGCCACCCTCAGTGGCCCGGAAATCCGCACCATGGCCGAGCGCAACATGCGCTGGCGCCGCACCCTCTGCCGCATGTACGACGGCAGCTTCGTCTATCACTCGCCTACCGAAAAATACAGCACCCTACGCGACCCCACTGCCACCGAGGTATTCAACCAGGCCGTCATTCTCAAACAAACCCTCATCACCGGCAAAGACCTCGATGAGAAACTCTTCCCCACCGAGCGCGAAACGAAGCAATTCCTCGCCAGCGCCTACGGCCAGTTCAACAACGACTACCTCAAAAACCTCGCCGGAAAACCATGGATGGAGCGCTCCACCGATGAGCTTTTCGACCTGCTGGACATCTTCATGCCCAAGGCCCGCAAGCTGGTCGCCGCCGAACTCGCCAAACGCTTCCAAGCCGGAGAAACCGCTATCCTGCCGCGCCTTGTCGAACTCCTCACCCACGAAAACGCCCGCTACCGTCACGGCGCTCTCTTTGCCATCTCCGCCTGCGGCAACGACACCGCCCTCTCCAACCTCGCGAAAATCACCCCGCTCCTCAACGACCCCAAGGACTTCGTCCGCATCACCGCCGTCGATACCATTTCCAAGGCCAGCAGCGACGCGGAAACCCAACTAGCCCTGCTCCAAACCGCCGTCGCCGAGCGCACCGCCCTCGCCCCCAACAGCGTCCGCAACGCCATCCAAAACAGCCTCCTGAAATCCGAAGCCGCCATCAGCAAAAATCCCTTCCAAACAGACATCGACGAAACCCTCGTCACCCGAGCCCTCTCCAACCTCATCCTCGAAGAAACCGGCGGTGGCCCCTTCGTCGCAGCCAAAATCGGCGTATGGGACAAAGACACCGTCATCCGCCTCGCAGGCCCACTCACTTTCATCGCCGAAGAAGAACAGGTTTATGACCAAATGTTCGGAGCCAGAAACGCCCCCGCTCAGAAAATGCTCGGCACGTTCGGCTACCTCGAAGCTATCCAAGCCAACGCCCACCGCATCCGCAAAAAATACGAAATCCCCCGCCGCATCCGCGCCGAAGCGGGCTTCAAGGATCCTCTCGTCAACCCAGCCCTCGTCGCCAAATACCCCGGCGTCTTCACCGATCTCACCGACGAAATCAAAACCATCCTCATCGACAACCCCATCGAGGAAATCGCCGTCAAAGACGAATCGACCAACTGGTTGGAAGTGAAATCCCCGCTGGTGGAAGTTTTACGAACCATCCAGGCCAACAAAGCCCCGGCCTCCCTCCCCAGCATCGCCGACGACGTCAGAAAGCTCTTCCAAAAAGAACTCGATGCCGCCGAAGGCACCGGTGCTAAAATCAAACTCTGCCGAGCCACCCTCGCCGCTCCCGAAAGCAAACACACTTTCCGCCAGATCGCCGCGATGGATTCCCTCGTCGAGCTCCTCGAAGCCGAAGCCCTCGAAGACCTCGTTCCCTACCTCGGCAGCGACTACTGGCGCATCCGCGACCACAGCCGCACCCTCGCCGCGAATCTCGTGAAATCCGGCGCAGGCTCCGCCCTCATCGCCCATTTCGCCGATGCAAAATCCCCCGAAACCCAAGCCGGCATCCTCGCCGTCCTCGCCACCGCGAAAAACGCGCCCGCCGCAGCCCTCGCCAAGGAATCCCTGAAACACGACTCCGCCACCGTCCGCTCGGCGGCTGCTAAAACCTACGCCGCTCTCAGCGGTGCCGCCGCCATCCCGGACATCCTCGCCCACCTCACCACCGCCACCGATCCCCTCGACGTGCAAGGCTGCGAGGACGCCCTCGATCCTTTCTGCGCAGACCCCGCCACCGCCGCCGCCGTGCGTGATGCGATCTTGGAAACGAAAAGTTCCACCCCCCCGGATGCCCAAGCGACCATGTTCTATCTGCTCGCCCGCGTAGGCGATTCACAATCCCTCGCCGCCCTCAAAAAACTCGCCGAAAAAGACGATGCCCGCATCCTTGCCGATGTCGCCGCCGCCCTCTCCTACTCGCCCTCCCGTGAGGCGGACAAGCTCATGCTCGAACTCGCCGCCGCCAACCCCAAGCGCGCCCAAATCATCGCCCCGCACTCCGTCCGCCGCATGGTCATCGGCCCCAAAGGCTACGGCGACATCACCGGCTCCCAGAGCGTCGATTTCGCCGATGCCATGCTCAAGATCACCCTCGAGCCACGCATCGTGAAATTGTTAGGCTCGATCCACGAAGCCCGCGCCCTCACCACCCTCATGTTCTGTCTCGAAAAAGGTGTATCCTCCGCCGCCGAAAGCCTCATCGCTAACGCCGAAGGCATGGAAAACCTCAGCCCCGCCGACTCCAAAATCGCCGCAAAAGCCCTCCAAGACGTCATCGAATACATCGAAGTCACCAGACTACGCGGCGGCATCAAGGCCCACATGGACAAAGACGACAACTACACCGGCTGGAAAGCCCTCCAAGCCCGCGCCGGAAAAGTCCTCCTCAAAATCCACAAACCCGAAACCGCCCCCGTCCCCACCTTCGACGACCTCGATCTGGATCGTTGATCCTAAAATTTAAAGTGGCCAAATCTCCAATTTTAAATAAGATTTGGCCACTTTAAAATATGGCACTCATCGGAAGAAAACGAGAAATAAAAGAACTCAACCGCTTGCTCGCGAGCAAGGAAGCGGAATTCTTGGCGATATATGGCAGGCGAAGAATCGGGAAAACATTTTTGGTGAGGGAGCATTTTGAGAAACAGCTTTGCTTCGAGCTGACAGGCATCAAGGACGGCACCTTACAAGAACAACTCGTGAATTTCCACGTGCAACTCTCAGAGCGTAGCCGGAAAAAGCATCCGCTTCCGACGAGTTGGCAGGAGGCATTTCAACAACTGGCCGATCATTTGCGCTCGCTGAGAGGCAGTGGAAAGAGAGTCATTTTTCTTGATGAATTGCCTTGGCTGGCGGGTGCCCGCTCTCGCTTTCTTCAGGCTCTGGATCATTTTTGGAATACCTTTGCCTCGAAGGATCCGCGATGGATCGTGATCATCTGTGGTTCCGCCGCATCCTGGATGATTTCAAAAGTGATCGATCACAAAGGAGGACTGCACAACCGGGTGACTGCCCGCATGAAACTGGAGCCTTTTACATTGGCAGAAACATCCCTGTTTCTCACATCACGCGGCGTGAAGCTGACCCGCTACGACCAACTTATGCTCGCCATGGTCATGGGCGGAGTTCCGCATTACCTGAAAGAGGCGCGGCCAGGCGAATCAGCCGCACAGATTATCGACCGGGTATGCTTTTCTGCATCCGGACTGCTGCGGGGAGAGTTTGATCGGCTCTATGCATCGTTGTTTGACCACGCGGATCGGCACATCGAATTGGTAAGGGAGCTTGCGAAGCATCCCATGGGAGTCACGCGCTCCACACTCACGAGGATATATGCAACCGGCGGCAGGTTGACACAGACGCTGCGGGAATTGGAAGAGGCTGGCTTCATCCGTTGCCAAGCTTCCTTTGAAAAGAAAAGCAAGGATACGGTTTACCGATTGGCTGATGAATTCTCTCTTTTTTATTTGAAATGGATGGAACGAAGCGGCGGCACGACGACAGGAGGCTTTCTTTCAAAATTCAACACCCCGGCATGGCGCGCGTGGAGCGGTTATGCGCTCGAGTCCTTAGCCCTCAAACACACGTGCCAAATCAAAGCGGCTTTCGGCATCGCTCGGGTGGATACCACCGAATGCTCATGGTTCCATCGTCCCACCGAAACATGGCCACAGGGTGCCCAGATCGATCTTCTCATCGACCGTGCCGACAACACCATCAACCTGGTAGAGATCAAGTTCTCGCAAGGAATCTTCACCATTGCCAAGAATTACGCGGCAGAGTTGAGAAGCAAAGTGACGGTTTTCAGAGACGTGACTGCAACGAGAAAGAACGTGTTTCTGATTTTTCTCACCACACAAGGCATCACTCCAAATGCCTACGCAAAGGAACTGGTGCCACTGGAAATCACCACTGAATGCTTGTTCGAGGAGATTTTATAAGTGGCCAAATATCATCCATTTCATGACTTATGGCCGCTTAAAAGATTCGCGTTCTCACCGTGTAGACCGTTTCTCAAAAGTTCGTGCGCATTTTCATAGTAGCTGGGGATTCCGGCCCCAAGAATCCTGTTACCCGCAGGGACTTCAAAACGGCAACACATACCAGATGGGCTTCCCATATTCTCAAACATAAGCCCCCCATCAACTATACTCTTTGCCAAAAGTTATTTCGTTTATCAAACCATGGAATTTTTAACCACGGAATGCACGGAATGCACGGATGGGATGCTATTTACGCACTGACTTTTGGCAATTGCTCTATGGCGGGGAAACATCCCCGAACTCAAAAGACTTCGTCCGCCGCCTCCCTGCACCCACCACACCCCATCATCACGGTAGGGTCGTCTCGCCGAGACGACCGCTGGCACATCCAACGCCTCCATCCCCATAGTCAAACAACCAAAAAAGTATGTATATCAGGAAGGTGACGGTCAAAACAAATGCGACAGATTTGTTTCCTGATATACACACGCCAAAAGAAAAAATCCTTTTCAAATCAAGGAGTTTCGAATTAACTGGCTGAAGAAAATTCGCTGGATATTCGATTGGAATGTCCTACGAATAATAACTGTTGGCTAAAAATCATGAAGAGCAATCTACGAATACTCTGTCTGCTATCAATACTCCTAGTAGGCACCGCTTGGGGCGAGCCTTCATTCACCAAAGAACAAATCATTAAATTGGCTCATGTGGTCTTATCGGTGACGGAGAACAAAGAATACAAAGTACACTTCTGGGATTCTCAACCTCAGTACGACGATAAGACAGGAACATGGAGATTCATAGGTGCAGTTCCAGCAACACCAGGGGGAGCATTACACATATTCGAGATTCGAGACGCAGATGGCTTTTATCGACTTGGGTGGATTACTGCAGAGAAGTCTTCGAGAGGATTTGACCGATTTCGTATTCAACCTTCAACAAGAGCTAAACTAAATGAACTCATGAAGACGTTTAGTCAGCAATAAACAGATAAGCCAACAAGCCGCGCCACGCAACCGCTAGTAGCCGTTCTGTTGAGATGATTTCCCATAATTACAACCTTAACCCCGTGAGTGACACTCGGCATCGCTACTAGCGGTGCGTGCGCTCTACGTTCGACAATAAATACTAAAAACAACACGCTATGTTCTGGTCATCGAAGAAGAAAGTTCCGGCTCCCCAACACAAAAGATACGATCTCGCAAGAATCCTCTATTTACAGCGTGTAGATGCTGACTCGTCGTTGGAGACGATTGCAGAGATGATGGGAGCAGATGCGCGTGCATACACTGGTGAGCAGGTATTCAGTTTAGGCTTCCCGGAAGGTTCGATAATTGGGATGACGGAGCAGTATATTATCCTTCAGGAACGCGGCATGGATGAGAACGGAATTGTACAGACCATGAGCAAATATTTCAGTACGCAGCTTCTGCCGGATGGAAGGTATCCACCCACAGTTCCAGAGGGGACGAGCTTTATGACCTACCTTAGTGAGTTTGTTGAAGTGACGGGAGGTCGTTTCCGTGTGGACGATGAAGTTTTACGAAGTCACGTCAAGGCGATCAGAACTTTCTACGACCGTTGAACCACATGATATCATGAGAGAATTATCCGCATTATTTATCTGGCTTGGAGTCCCAACAATATTGTCAGCGGTACTTGGCATTGACGGATTTTTCTGGAAGATATTGTTGTTTGGTGTTTTCGGAATAATTGCTATGTATTTCTACGCGCTGACAGCAAAAAAGTCATGAAGGAGATTCACAGGAATAGGCACTCTACCCTAAATTACAAAGAAGTCGAACAAGTCGGAGATGGCGACGCCGAGCAAGCCGCCCATTTAAATTCGGGCTTTACACCGGCGCGCCATTCCTATGACGTTCTGCAAAGTAATATGGCTACACTTTACGAATTATCTGGGGCAGTCTCAGGTGTTATTACAGCGCTACTACTCCCGATTGTAGTAGCCTTTATTGGCTATAGCTGGTGGCTTGTTGCCCTAGCACTTCCTTTTGGATTTTTGCTCGGTCATACTATCGGGATTTGTTTAGCTTCACTCTGGGTCCACTTCCAAAAACCACCGAAACCAAAAGGTGAATAAATCAGAAAAGCGCTCAAGAGATGTCACGTCTTGAACAAGAAAAGCAGAACAAGACATGGGTGGCAACCGGCGACCGCGCCCATGGTTGAATTCGGGCTTCCTTTCCCGGAGTGGCTGGCCTATTCGTTCTTCAAAATATAAGATCATGGATATAACATCAATCGGAGGTTACGCTGGAGCCGTTGTCGGCATTCTCGGCGGCGTCGCAGGCACCTATTTTAGCATTAAGAATACAACTGGCTCGGAAGAGCGATTTTTCATGATTAAGGCAAGTATCGCTTGTTGGATTGCAGTGAGTTTATTCCTTGCTCTGCTGTTTACGTTACCGACTTCCTACCGCGCGTATCTATGGCTTCCCTATAGCATCATGCTTTCTCTCGGCATAAATGCAGCGAATCGAACGCAGGCCAGAATTAAGAAAAAGCAACAGGAATCAGAACAAGGCGCAGATGGCACTGGCGAACAAGCCGTCCGTTGAATCGGGAGCTTTACACCAGTGCCGCCTTCGCCCTATCGTTACAAAAATACTATGCGCCTAACTCTCCGACACATTCCCCTTCTCCTCATCCTGTCTGCCGGTTCTGTCCTTGCCGATGAACCCCGGTGGGGTTTCCTAGGGGATGACGACTCACTCGCATCGACCTTCAACGACGCAAAAAATGTCGTTCTCGTTTGTGTGTACGAGACTGAGTTGCGCGATGTGAAACCTCCGTTTGCGGAAGTCGTCCATTTTGCAACAGTGATCGAAAGTCAAAAGGGCGAATTAAAGATGGGAGAAAAAATACAAATCGGATTCAAGACCGATAGCTTGCCAGTGGATGAGGAAGAACAACAGGATTTCGTGCAGAAAGCGAACACATCGAGCAAGGGATCATTGAAGTTTGCATTCCTGCATGGAGAGGAAGCTGGCGTTCATTTTTGTGATTTTCTGGACGTTCCCAACTACACGAAGGAGATGCATGAGTTTCTCAGGCTGATGCAGCTCCGCCATCAAACGCCACAAACTTTAAAGACCGACCCCGAGTCGAAGCCAGAGGATGGCGAAAAACCTCAGCCTGAATAGGAGGGGAACTCCCGATAGCAAGCGGGTACCAGGACTCGAGCTGCCGTGTCCCTTGGGGCTGACTATCCGCTTGCCCGCCTCCGAATATTTGCGTAATCCATGATCCCAATGATCAAGAGATATTCCTCTGCTGCGTTTAACTCTTGTTCAATGCGTCTTTTCGCCCTGGCTCTTCCGCTTTTCTTTTCGGCATGTGGTGGCGGGAAAGAGGAGGATAACGGCGAAGCGTCCTCAAAGTCGTCCACACCTGCTCCTGAAAAGCCATCACCGGAAACGCAGCCCGCCGCCCCGAAGCAACCGGAATTCCGGCCTTTGGCGGAGTACGCGCTGGGCAGGGTGGCCGATCAGTGCGTCCTGATCCGCGTGAACGGCCAGCCCGACTTGCCGGGCATACTCATCAGGGGAAACAGTTCGGATTCCGGCCAATACGAATATCAGATTATCTGCGATCTTCCGTCGGCTCCCGAATCCGTGCTCTGCGCCGCTAAATCGCAGGGCAACGTCGTCATTGCGCGCGCCTCCAGGATGGCGGCGCTGCCCGGTGGCTTGCAGGTCTATGCGTTCAGCTCGGACCAATCTCTTTCGGGCCATACCAACAGGTCATCGCAACCTTCAGGCCCTGTTTACGCGTGCCGCCTGGAGGCGACGGGGCAGTTGGCCGATGAAGAGCGTGAACTGATCGCGGAGAAACTCGTCTCCTTGCAAGCGCGCCAGGATGAACTGCGTGCCATACGCCCCAGCCATCCACAGGGAAGGCCGCCCGGAGGCCGCCCCACAAGCAGGGAGGAATTCGAGAACATGCGGCGCGGCCACCAAGACGCGATGCGCGAGCAAATGGAAATTTCTAGGGATATCACAGCACTTCAAGCGAGGCTGGCCATGACGGTCGGCGGGATCACTGGCATCCAAGTCGCGGCTGCGGCCACAGGGGAGGAATTCACGGAAGAGACCTCCGCGCTGGCTGGCACGGTTCTCGTCGCGCAGGACGCCGGGGTGCGGGCGATCCGTCATGACGGGCGATGGATGCCCATCAACGAACTGCTGGAAAAGGCGTCCGGCGAGCCTTCCCAAGTGAAGCTCAGCCTTTCCGGAAGCCAAAACAGCCTCAACCTGTCATGCTCGGTCGATTGGGCGCTGGCCTTCGGGAAAACGGGTTGCTCCATTATCGCGGCCACGACGTTTGAACTGGAATCCATGGACGGCGGCAGCCTGGAGGAGCGGCTCGCCCAGGTGAAACCGGAACCCATGCAAACGAACCGCTCGAAATCCACCGCGCACAAGAACCTGCGCTGGAAAGGCGAACCCACTTCCGTCTGGATCAGGGTTTTCCAAGACGGGCAGCCGGACAAACCCATCATCGACGAGGTCATCGAGATCGACTACACGGATCGTTTCCAGGCAAAATGGGGCCGCCCACCCTCTTCTCTCATCGCCGTCCCGCAGCCCGAGCCGGACACGCCCCCCGATCTCGCAGGCGAGGCAACGTCCCTGGATGCAGAGGGAGCGATCCTCGACCTCATCGCCGCCGGTGACGGCTCGGTGCTGATGGTGCAGACCGACAAGCCGCCTTTCTGGCAGCAGATCGACCTCAAGGCCGGACGTTTCATCGAGACGCCGTGGATCGCTGGGCCCGATACGCTGCTCGCCGCGCAGGCCGGGAAAATCCATCTCATCGACCGCAAGACCGGGATCGTGGAAACGTGGGATCTCAATGGGAAAACCCGGGCCGGTTTGCAGATCCTGCAGTTGGATGGCGTGATCGTGGCCGCCGCCGCGCCCCTCACCTCACCGGATGCGCCCCTGCTCATCACCACCACCACGCAGGGGGTCTTCGTCGATCCGGTGAATTTCGATATCATCGCCAACGGGTTCGATATGTCGCCCTGCTTTTCGCGGGCCGAGGGCTATCACGGATCGATCCCGAAGCTGGAGCCGGAGACGATCCGCGTGCGAGCCTCCCACGATGGGGCGCTCTTCGCGGTATCTGGAGAAGCCGCCTCCGTATCCGGAAACGGGCAGGGTTCCCGGACTTTCCGCATCGTTGTGGATCCCACCGCCGCCGTGCGCACGGAATCCGCACAGGGAACGCACCTGCCTTCCCGAGGTCGGCGGATGACCGAGACTTTCCCCGATCATGGCGGCACGGGCATCCAGATCCGGACCATGGCGGCTTCGAATTCTTTTCCTGGCCCGGCCGGAACCATCGTCTTCACGGCGGAAGGGAACCGGCAAACCATCGGAGAGCTGCGAGGGTCTCCCGTCGTGCCGCCGGATCCCCGCAACGCGAAAGGCCCGCTCGCCCGCGACAGGGGGCTTTATTTCGACTCGACCGTCGGGGTGGTGGTAGTGCCCGAGGATAACACGCTCCATCTCATTCCCGTGAATTTGCCTGAGCAACCAGCCGCCGCACCACAGTTCAATTTCGCGGGGGAAACCGTCAGCATCCCCCTCCCGAAAGGAAGCGACCACAAGCTGGTATCGAGCGTAGGCGGCGAGATCACGGTCGGCGAAACCGAAATTCTCTGGCGCATCCCCGCCGAGGCGCGCAGCGGCAGCGCCAACCTGAAGCTAGAATGGAAGGGCGAACTCGGCTCCACCATGGATGCCGCTTTCAACTACTCCGTCACAGCGCAGGCGGCCGGTTTGAGCGTCGAATCGAGCGATGGTAAAACCAGCCTTCCGCTGCGGCGCACGGGCATCATCGCCCAGGCCGGAAATGTCAAGGGATTCGCAGGCTCCGGCCATGTCATTCTCACCAACCCGGGCAGCAAGCAGCAGGCGTGGAGCCTCACGGACTGCCGCCCGCTTTTCTCCTTAGACGAGAGATCGCGGATGTTCTTCGGCGACGCCGATCAGCTGTACACCTTGAATGACCAAGGCGCGCTGAAAGCCTATGACATCCAGACCGGAGAGCTGGTTAAGGAGGCTGTCCTGGGGAAAAACGGCGGCGGTAGGGAAGGACTCACCGGGATCACCACCGGCATCTCCTCCCGCCTGCCGCTGCTTGCCGTCGAGCGCGATGACCACAACCCCTATGTGCAGCTCATTGACCGCAAGACTCTCGAGCCCATGCTTCTCGAACTCCCCGCCGAGCTTCAGCGCCAATTTTTCATCACCCAGTTCGAGACCAATCCCTCGGGAAGCACTACGTGGTCGCGCAACGTCGCGGTTCTCATCAAAGCAGACCGGAGCACCACACTGAGATCCTTTCAGGACACCAATATGAGTGGAGTCCCCGACGAAAGCGGCCAGTATGTGGTGTCGAGCGACGGAATTTCCGACATCCTTGCCAAACCGCCCTCTACGACGCTTTATCGGGATTTGCCCGGCGCGGACGAATACTCCTACATGTCATTCGACGTGTCCGGAAGATACGTGCTGCTCCGCCAGAAGCAATCGGATGAAAAAAAGCCTGCCGTCTCGGTGAGGGATGTCCGGGCGCCCGCCGTGGAGCTTTTCAAAATCAGGTTTCCTGCGAATACAGACATCAGCGGCACTCAACTCATAAGTGCAACCGGAAAGCTGATCTGCCGGATGGATAGCAGCTACGAGCGCCTCGGCGTCTTCGAGCTGGATGTCCCCGCCATCGCCCGTGAACTCGCCCAAGCCTCTCCAAACCGCTGACCCTTACTCCCATGAGAATTATCAAAACACTTTCCGTTTTCATTGGTGCCATGATCTCCCAGGCGGCCCCTGCCGAACCGGACGCCACACGGCTTTTCAAGACGATGGAGCCTTCCGTCGTCCTCATCACCGACGAGGAGGGCGGCGGCAGCGGGGTGGTGATCGCCGCAGACGGCCTGATCCTGACGAACTACCATGTGGTCAACACCCCGCTGGCTATCAGCGTCGAGGCGATCGTCGAAGAGGGCGGCAAGACTGTGAAAAAAACCTTTCCCGACGCCAAGGTCACCAAAGTGCATGTCAGCAACGACCTCGCGCTCCTCAAGGTGGACGCGCCGGGCGTCCGCTTCAAGCCGGCCAAGCTCTCGAAATCCGCCACCGACACTGCCGCCGGCGGCACCTGTTTCGCGCTCGGTTTTCCTGTCTTATCCGATGAGGAAAAGCCCGTCATCACCATCACCCGGGGCATCATCAGTGCC
>JBGSRM010000060.1:0-9232 GCA_041737575.1 Akkermansiaceae bacterium | reverse complement strand
CGCGGTCATGAACAAGGGTGTCGTCGAACAAATCGGAAAGCCGGCAGAGATTTACGAAGCACCGCGCAGCTCTTTTGTCGCGGCTTTCATCGGTGACACCAACTTTCTTGATGGCAGAATAACCTCACGTATCGATGCGCGCTTCTCGCGTTGTGCGATTGATGGAATCGGAGAGATCATCATCGACAACGACAAGCCGACGAATCCGGAAGATCGTGTCCATCTTTCGCTCCGCCCGGAGAAAATCGTGGTTTCGCGGGAGATGCCGGTGTTGAGGGAAGCTGAAAACGGGATTCCTGGGGTGATTGAGGACATCATTTATTTTGGTTCTCACACCCGTTACTGGGTAAGGTGTGGCGAATGGCGAATTTGCGCGGAAATGCAGCACCGCACCTATCAGCTCGATCAGGCTCCTCTTAAGTGGGGTGATAGGGTTTATCTCCAGTGGCATGCGAACGATGGATACTTGTTGGATCAATTCCGTGAGGAGGATCAGTCGTTGCTGACCTTGTCAGAAAAAATATGAAGCCGCGCAAATCAGAACTCATCGCCACCGCGCCTAGTTTCCTGTGGCTAAGTCTGTTTGTATTCGTGCCATTTCTGATCATTTTCACGATTGCCTTCAAACCGTCGCTCGCGGCAGGTGGCATCGGTGAAGGGTGGAGCCTTGATGCGATCCGCTCGCTGAAGGATCCCGTTTATCCGGCTCTTCTGCTTCGTACGGTATTCATCAGCATGATTACGACGACGTTCTGCCTTTTGCTGGCACTGCCCGTGGCGTGGCAATTGGTGAAGATATCCTCGCGTTGGCGGAATCTTCTTTTGATCCTGATCATCATTCCGTTTTGGACGAATTTCATCATCCGCGTGTTTGCCTGGCAGCAGATACTGCACGCGGAAGGCGCGATTGCCAAACTCATGCGAGGGCTCTCCCTTCTGGGCGAAACAGAGCGTCTGTTAGGCAATACTACCGCAGTGGTCATTGTGAGTATTTATACCTACCTGCCTTTTGCGATTCTGCCCATTTATGCCGCAGCAGAAAAATTCGATTTTCATCTGTTAGATGCGGCACGGGATCTCGGGGCAAAGCCTTTCCGGGCATTTATCTCCGTTTTCCTACCGGGTATCCGGCGCGGTCTGACAACCGCATTCCTGATCGTCTTCATCCCCATGCTCGGTTCTTATGTCATCCCGGAAATGGTAGGCGGCACCGACAGCCAGATGATCGGAAACAAGATTGCCCAACGGAATTTCAATGATCGCAACATCCCACAAGCGGCCGCCCTTTCTTGTGCGCTGACGCTGCTCGTGCTCGCGCCGATGTTGCTACGCAGGAAGGAGAAAAGCGAATGAGAGCCTCGCGAATTCCGATCCTTACCACGTGCTTCGTGCTGGTGTTTTTCTATTTGCCGATAGGTTCGCTCGTCGTCAAATCCTTCAACTCGGCACGCTTCACTCCTGAGTGGAAAGGATTCACTTTTCATTGGTATGAGCGGCTTTTCGAGCGCGATGACATCCTTGCCGCACTGGTCAACTCTCTGAAGGTCGCATCCATAGCCGCTACAGTTTCGATGATTTTGGGCACCTGCGCAGCCTTCGCGCTGCATCGCTACAAATCCCGATTGCAGGACACACATCGCCTGATGGTCAACGTTCCGCTGGTGCTTCCCGATATCCTGATGGGCATGTCCATGCTCCTGCTCTTCATCTCTGCGGGTGTCAGCTTGTCCCTTATTACCATTAGTATTGCGCACATTACGTTTTGTTTGAGTTATGTTGCGTTGGTCGTCCTTGCGCGTTTACAGGACTTCGATGCAAACGTGGTCGAGGCTGCGCGTGATCTCGGTGCGACTCGATTCCAAGCCTTCAGAAAAATCACTTTACCCCTCTTGCTGCCGGGTATCATAGCGGGTGGTCTTCTGGCTTTCACGCTATCGATTGATGATTACGTCGTGACATTTTTTGTGAAAGGCCCCGGCGCGGATACCCTGCCGACGCACGTTTACTCCATGATCAAGAAAAGCAAGGAGCTCCCCGTCATCAACGCCCTCTCCACCCTCATGTTGCTTTTCACTTTCATCATCGTATTCGCTTCACAAAGACTTGCCCGTCCGATAAAGCATTGAACTACAAACATAACCATTCATTGAAATGAACCGTCGCCAATTCATCACCTCTTCATCCGCCGTCCTTGCGACCAGTCTGTTGCCATCATGTTCGAAGGATAAGCCTGTACTTTATGTTTTCACCTGGGCGGATTATTTGAGCGAAAATGCCGCATCAGCCTTCGAGAAGGAGCATAACTGCACACTCAAGATTGATACTTTTGATTCAAACGAGGCTATGATCGCCAAACTCGAATCAGGCGCGACGGGCTACGATGTCATCGTTCCCTCTTCTTACGCGGTAAAGGAACTGGAAGCGAAAGGACTGCTGCAACCCCTCGATCACGCGAAGTTGCCGAATTTGAAGAATATCGATCAGGGATATCTTGGCCAAGCACTCGACCAAAAAATGAACATCTCCGTCCCCTACATGATGGCACCGACATGTGTTGCTTACCTGAAATCGAAAATCGAGGGAGCCCAGCCATCGTGGAACCTTTTTTCAAGAAGTGAAATCAAAGGACGTGCCACCATGCTTGATGATATGCGGGAAGTCCTCGGAGCCGCTCTTTTATCTCTTGGATATTCCCTGAATTCAACAGACGAGACAGAACTCAGTGCCGCAGCAGAGCTCGCGATTCAATGGAAGGCGAATCTCGCGAAATACGAGAGCGAGCAATACAAAGCGGGCATCGCGTCCGGTGAATTTCACCTCGTGCACGGCTACGCAGGAGAGCTTCTTGCCGTTAGTGATGAAAACTCAGACATCCAGGTATTGATCCCGGAGGAAGGGGCGCCCTTCTCATGCGATGACCTTTGCATACCAAAAGCCGCAAAGAATACCGAGCTCGCACACGCCTTCATCAACCATCTCTGTGATGCGGAGATCGCCGCTGAAAACATGCAGTGGATCTGTTACCGCGCCCCGAATTCCGCCGCCTACTCCATGCTTCCCGAAGACTTCCGCAGCAGCGAAATCCTGTTTCCACCCGACGAGCTGTTTAAAAAATGCAGCCCGATCTCCTACCTTGGCGAAAAGCTTCAGGTATGGGTATCCACGTGGGAAAAAGTGAAGAACGCCTGATAGGCCAGCCTACGGCGACGGAAGTGTGACAAGATTTGCCTTCAGGCGGATGAACTTTTTATCCCCAGGAGGTGCGATTGGCACGGATGCCTTGAATGTCTCGCTTTCATCATCCTCACCGATCTTCTCAAGAACGATACCCGTTTCCAACCAAGAGCCGTCCTCCATGGTTGGAGACCACTCAGCCACCAAAGTCACGTCGTTGCGCCCTATAGCTTTTTTAAACGTCAGGGAAATTTCCGTATCGGTTTCTTCAAAAATAATCGGCGAAGGTCTTTCATAAACGTTGGGTAGCGTGCCCATCGCGTACTCCACCAAGTGGGGTATGTCATCAAAATCCGAGTCATCATTTGTGCCTTCATCATCCACCTCGAACAGGGCGATCCAGGAAGCGAAGTCCGAGAAATCAACAGCTCCGACCTGAATCACAATGGTCTGCGAAGTGAATCCACCCAGCGTGTTTGTCAGCTCAATGGTAACGGGGTATGCACCGGGAAGAACGCTGGGATCAATGATACCGGAGATCAAACCGGTCAATTCATTCAGCGACAATCCGAGAGGCAAAACCGAGCCTTCTGCCAGACGGTATATCGGCGGATCCGTGATTTGTCCCAATCGTATGCGGTTGATGTAGATGCCATTCAGAACCGTATTGGGGAAACCTGGCGTGACGCCTACGAAGCTAGGCTCATTGTCAGTCACTGTGACCGCCCCTGAAACCGAGACAAAGTTGGCGGCACTCACGGTGATGGAAACCGTTTGTGATCCATCGGATAGGAAATCATCCACAGCTGCGATTGGGAACGTAGCCGATAACTGGTTGGCAGGGATGATTACAACCGATGGCACAGTAGCCTCCGTCGTATCCGAAGAAGTGATGTTTACCACCAGAGGAACATCAAGAACCTCGCTAAGCGAAACGGTGGCAACGGAAGCGTTCTCGCCGGCGGTTTCGCTGAAAGTGGCGGGATTGAACGCAAGATTCATGACAATGTTAGGCGATTGAGCGGATGATATGATCACATTATCGAGCGCTATGGCATCACGACCTCCGGATCCACCGTTTATCTGCGCGGTCTGATAGTACCAGCGCAAATAGATCGGGGTTTCACGGTCTTCAAAAATCGCAGGGAGAGGGATGTTATAAAAATTTACAGGAGTCCCGGTGGCCGCAGTATCAGAGCGATATGAAGTGCCGGGAATCGTAGTCCATTGTGTGTTTGTGTTGCTTGGAATGCCGACCGTGTATTGAAGGAAAACCTCCATCACACGTGTCTGATCGAGAATCTTCGTCACATCATAACTGATCTTCAGTCCTGTCGAACCTGATGTGCTATCAATGCCGAGACCGATGAAGCTGGCATCGAAGGCGGTGGTCGCCGCGTAAAGGCCGATTCTTGACCCGAAATTATAGGCACCGTCTATATCACCGGTCCCTTGGAAAATTCTGAGTTCATTGACCTCGGTCGTTTGAGTGGCTTGCAAATTTACCGAGAACGCCGACCAACCGTCAGGAAACGCTGTTCCGTTAGATCCCGGCTCATCATTGAAAGTCTGGATGTATTTGCCATTCGTCAGTTCGATCCCAGGAATCAAGGCGAAAGTATTAAACGTAAAACCCGAAACGCGCACGATCGCTGCTGTGGTTGTGTTCCATTCACCT
The DNA here is from genome assembly GCA_041737575.1 of Akkermansiaceae bacterium. Taxonomy (GTDB): domain Bacteria; phylum Verrucomicrobiota; class Verrucomicrobiia; order Verrucomicrobiales; family Akkermansiaceae; genus Luteolibacter. Next base: position 4,380 of record JBGSRM010000060.1, on the reverse strand, counting down.
GCCGAATTGGCGCCTGCATCTGTATTTCCTGCGAAATAAGATGCCAGGCCGTTTGTGATGGAGCCTACGTTCAATGGAGCCGCGACCGAATTCCCATAACAAAGCTCGTGAACCACTTCAGCTTCATTGTCTTTGAGGACGATGGCGTCCCCCGAGTTGCTCAGCGTCGTCCACAATGAAGGCACCTCAAAGTAAGTGGCGTTGTTGTGAGCGAGGATCATTTTGCCATCGGCAGGATCAAAATCATCTGCGGGGACTACCGGGTCTTTTGTGATATTTCCATTATAGATGACGATAAGGGTTCCCGCCGGAATATTGTTCCATACTCCGCCACTTTTGAATGCAAACGTATTTCCGGATTCATCGGCAATCGACCATCCGCTAAGACTCCCGGCTTGCAATGTCAGGATTTCGATCCATTCGGCGGTGCCGCCGTCGGGGCCTTGACTGAATTCATGGATGATGGCTTGGCGTGTGATGATCAACTCATCTCCCTCCAAGACCAGACCGCTTTGATAAGTGTAACTTTCTCCCGGTTCCACCGAGTCCACGGGTCGATCCACCAGGTTCACCGGTATTGTATGGAATGGCTCACTGGTGGTGTTTGAATCCGAGGCCGTAATAGCACAACGCCACAGCTTACCGCTATTAGCCGGGTCGGCAGGCAAAATGGAAGTTGTGTTTGCGGTGGATTGGTAAGTGCGTTGATCCGTGCTGAACTCCCATCGGTACGCCAACGTGATGGAATCATTCTCCGGGTCCGTGGCATCCACAGAAGTCACTTCCAATGGTATGTCATCAAAGACCACACCCGCAGGACTCACGATGGCATCATGAATCACAGGAGTCTGGTTTTTGACTGTGATCACAACCGACTGCGAAGAACCTACCAGATCTTCCGTATCCGTCGCCTTCGCCACATAAGTATAGGTGTTGTTGGCTGGATTGCGGTTGAACGTGTAAGTAGCCTCATCCGTCCCCATCATCGTCCCCACCAATTCGTCATTCTCGTAAAGTTCGACTTTTACAATATCGTCAGGCAAGCCTTCGACGTCGAAGTCTGTCGCGCTCACTTCGATCGTGTAGCCAACAAGGGGACTAAACACGGAATTGTTTGTGGGACTTGTAATTTGGACAACGGGAGGAGGATTTTGCGGCGGAGCATCCACTCCGAAAATCACCATCTCGGCGCTTTTGATGACTCCACCCGTCGTGTTGCCATTGCCACGGTCGGCAACTTTCATCGTCCATACACCCGTGGATCTTTCGCCCCAGTTGTGCACCGTGCTGAAAGTGTAATTTTCCAAATTGGCTCCTTGTTCATTCCGGACCACGGCGAGCTGGCTGGTCGTGCCGGATGGAGAGGTCAGGAAAATCTCAAGTTCCCCACGTGAGCTGTGTGTGATGTCCACCTTGAGAGTTACGTGTTCGACAACAAATTGCGAGTCAGGAAGAGAGAACTCGATAGTCCGGCCAGCAGCGGAGTTATTGGGAATGGTTGCGTTCAGGCCGTTGCGGGTAGCTGTAACCGAATCGTGCGGACCAAGGTTTGTCCAGGTTCTTGAGAGATTGACGGCGGCCGTAGCATCTACCAATCCAGCCCCATAGTTGTTATTGAAATTGAAACCGGCGGCATTGGTTTTCCACCCGTTTTCATTAGGGTTGAACTTCACAGCGGTACGCATGAGGATTTCATGTACATCCCGCCAGTTAAGCTCGGGGTTCGCCTCAAGCATGAGGGCTATAACTCCCGAAAGGGCGGGACAGGCGGATGATGTGCCACCGAAGGTGTCCGTATAGTTACCAGCCGATCCAGCGGCGGGGTTGTAGCCGTTTGTGGATGTGCGATCCGTGGTTGTGATGCCTAACGCAGGTCTCGCGCCATTGGAGGGTGCTGCGATCACAACGTTAGCCCCCGGCTCCGAGTAAGATGAGCGTCTTTTTTGAGAATCGATGGCACCAACTGTCAGTGAGTAGATGGAGCTGGTCAGTTCGCTGTAGTTCGCGCTGTCCTGCGCTTCCGCGCTGTTGCCTGCGGCAAAAGTGAAAACAGTTCCTTTGCCATCGCGTCCGTTGTCACTTGAGTTCTTCAGTGCCAGTTTCTCAAGCGGCCCCAACTTGTGGAACGCCGCCAAGTAGCCCCAGCTGTTGTTTTTAATATCGATCACATCGCTGCGGTGATTGAACGCATCCGCAGATTGGGTCTCATTTGTGAAACCCTGGGCGACCAATCTGAGTCCTACCAAAGTCGCCCGTGGTGCCGAACCGGATACGCCGACACCGTTGTTCCCACGGGCTGCGGCAACGCCGCCGACTGCGGTTCCATGATCGTCATCTCCTTGCGGGCTTGGATTGTTGTCCCGTGCCGCGTAGTCAAAGTCCAAATTGACGTCATATTCGGAAAAATCGGGATGACCGAATTCTAAGCCATCGTCAATAATTCCGATCGTCACTCCGGTTCCCAGCACCCCACCGGTCAAACCAATTTTCCAAGCAGTGAGGACGTTCATGTCTGTCCCGCTTACTGCCGTTCCGCTGCGCGAAAGATGCCACTGCTTGTTGAACTGCGGATCATTCGGCGGGTTGTTCAATTTCTCCAAGCGCGATCCCAGCAAAACATCCGCTGAGGCCACATGGTTTTCACCGCGGATATCAGCGATTTTCTCAAGAGCCTCCATCGAGTCATTCGCCTCGAAAATCACCCAGCCAGGCGCGTATTCAGGAAACCGGAGATTCTTCAAATCATACTCACGGGCGATTCTCTCTGCGGTTTCACGCGGTACTTCCGCACGAATCAGCTTCGTCACCTGCCTCAAGCCGTATTCTTGGTTTTCCATTCCCTCCAAGTATGCCAAAGGACTGACGCCGTTCGGTGCGGAGAGGGCGGCCAGTCTTTCCTTCAAAGTGGCTGGGGTGGCTGGCGGGTTGAGCGGAACGATGAAATGCTCTCCTTGCTCGCCGTGCAGGGCGGCACGATCAAGCACAAGGCGGACTTTTTCCCCCTTCACCTCATCCGTATATTCCATCAAACGCTCCGCGCGTGCGCGCCGCTCCTCGCGTATTTCAGCCAAATCAGCAGGTTTTTTCTCTGCTTCTACCTTTGCAGATGAAGAATTTCCGACTTCATCCTGCTTGGCAAAATTGGTTATCGCGACAAACAAGCCAACGAAAAAAAGTAAGATAGCCGCGAGTGACCAAACAACGCGACGAGGGGATTTTTCATTTTTCATAGTGAATAAAGTCTGAATCTAGGCGCATCCATCATCGGAATCAAGCGAAGTATTCACTTTGTGAATTCAATGCTTTTTCACCAAAACCATCACATTCTCGACGTGGCGCGTATGAGGAAACAGATCAAAAGGCTGCACTTCTTCCAATACGTAACCAGCCTCACGCAGTATTTTATAATCCCTCACCTGCGTTGCCGGATCACAGGAGACATAAATCACACGCTGCGGGCCGTATACGACCAACTGCGCGAGAAATTCCGGCGTGCAGCCCTTGCGAGGTGGGTCAATCACCATCGCGGTCTCGCCAGCGGGAGTATCGATTTTTGAAAAAATCTCCTCCGCATCCGCCTGCAGGATGCTGACGTTGGAAAGCCCGTTCAGCGCGACGTTGTGCCCGGCACATTTTGCCCCCGCCTCATTGACCTCCACGCCCATCACTTTCTCAAATCGATTTGCCAAACACAGCCCGAACAAACCCGCTCCACAATAGGCATCCACCAAATACTTAGCTCCCCCAGCCAAGGCCTTTTCCCCCACATATCCTGTGAATTTTTGCAGAATGAACGGGTTGTTTTGAAAAAATTCTCCCGCCACAAAGTCAAACTTCACCCCGCCAACCTCTTCCCGTGCCATCGCTTTCGGATCGCGCTCAACGCGCCCTTGTGTTGCTCGTAGCAGGATCGTCACCCCACGTTTCGATCTACCGGCATTCAGCCGAATATCCGCCCGCACCTCCGGCAATGCCTCATTGATCTCCTCCATCGCAATCGGGCAATTCTCCACATCCACCAGATCCCGCTTCCGCCCCACTTTGAGAAATCCGATCTCCTTTACCACGCCATCGATGGGTTGCTCAAAATGCGGCGTGATCTTGGAGCGGTAGTTCCAAATCTGCTCGGAGCTCTCACATGGGTTCACCTCCCGCTCCTCGCCCGCCATGTGCTTCAGCAACTCCCAAATCTGCCGCGTCTTCCAAGCCAACTGCTTTTCATAAGAAAAATGCTGATACTGACAACCCCCGCACTCCCCGAAAAGCCCGCAACGAGGCTCCACACGATCCGGTGATTTTTCCAAAACCTCCACCAAATCCCCCTGCGAGTGATTCTTGTCATTGCGGAAAATCCTCACCCGCACCAGCTCCCCCGGCAGC
>JBGSRM010000035.1:0-17043 GCA_041737575.1 Akkermansiaceae bacterium | reverse complement strand
CGCGGAGCCATATCGTCGCCTGAGAAACACACTGAGAATTCTGTTAGGAAATCTCGATGGCTTCAATCCAAAATCAACAATCATCAATCATCAATCGTCAATCCCGTTGCTAGATCACTGGATTCTCGAACGCCTCCACGTCGTCGTCAAAGAATGCCTCACCGCCTACGAATCCTTCGAGTTCCGCAAAGTCTTCAACTCCATCAACCAATTCTGCACCACGGATCTTTCCGCCATATACATCGATGCGCTGAAAGACCGCATGTATTGCGATGCCGCAGACTCACCACGCCGCCTAGCATCCCAAGCCGCGATGTACGAGATCTTTAGTAGCATCACCCGCCTGCTCGCCCCCATCCTCGCCTACACGGCTGATGAAGCATGGGAACACTCCGGTTTCATGACCGATAGCGTTCACCAACAAGATTTCCCAAGCGCCGATCCCGCCTTCGCCCCAAGCCAGGTCAGCAAAGACGTGGAGCGCCTATTCCAAATCAAAGCCGTCATCCAATCCGCCATCGAAGCGAAAATCCAGGCCAAGGAATTCACCCGCAACAACGAAGCCGCCATCACCCTCACACTACCGGCAAGCGATGCAAATTTGTTAGAAAAACTCAACGACCGCGACTTCGCGACCGAGTTCTTCATCATCGCCGAACTCACCGTGACCGAAGGCCCCGAGCTCACCGCCACCGCCGCCAAAACCAACCTCCCGCTCTGCCCCCGCTGCCGCAAACACGAGCACCTCGTAGAATCCGGCCTGTGCGCGAGATGTGATGAGGTGGTGGGTTGAACGAGTCGTGGAACTTGGCCGGTCTAAAATTTGGCCTTAATCCAATCCCACTGTTTATTCTTCACCATCACAAAGGCGCATTTTCCGTCGCTCAGCTCTTCCCAAAGCTGGCCTACCAACCGATTTGGTACGGCGGCGTTCCAGAGATTTGCTCCTTTGTATTCTACCACCAAAATCCTGCCATCCTTCAGTTTGCAAACAAAGTCGGGAAAAAATCGGCCGTTCGCCGTCTGGAGAAAGAACGATGCGCCGTTTTTTCTAACAAGGTTGCGAACCCAAAATTCGATTTCTTGTTGGCGATCCAACCAGCAGGCGCACTGATACTCCTCCGCTGAGTCAAAATCACCCATGCGAGGATAAAAATGTTTCTGGAACTCATAATCACCGTACTCGTTACGATCGTCTCGATCTGGCGCATAAGCATCAGGGTGAAACTCAAATTGATACTCTGAACCCACCCGCACCCTGTCCTCTTTTCCATCTCCGAAAAGAAATGCTTCACATGCGGTTTTAATGGCACTCGATCTCAGTTCGTTGACTTGATCTTCGATCATGTTTCGTAACATAAATTTCTGTCGGTTCACCCTTGCGAGATCCATACCATCTTTATTCAACAAACTTGAGAGCCAAGCCGCTACGAAAGCCCGCTTGCTAGCATGAGTGATTGAAGCATCGCGAATCTGCCGACAGAACCAAGCCGCTAACTTCGCCTCATCCCAGTTCTCAGGGCGGTAAGCCAAACCAAGATCCCGGCTCAATTCTTTGGTAAACCTTGTCTTCACCCTTCCCTGCTCTGCATCCACATCAATCAAGCCGCCTTCAGAAACTTTGGAGGCCAGATGCAATGCCCGTAATTGCTCGTCCGTAACCGAGCTATGATAAAGCGGCAATTCCCACGGATAATCAATCGCCTCCGGCTCGTCGAAAAGACGAAGCTCGCCTTCAATCAACACTTCAATTTGTGGAACCAAGAAGGCTTTGCCCAATTCGGAAGCGGTATGGAAAATTTCGACTGCTTTGGTTCGACTGGCTTCGCCAGCCTGCTCGATTGCCTCACGGTTTGCATCCATTACCGCTGCCGCTTGAACCTCTTCTGCCTCAGCCGGGCTCATTGGAGCTGTAATGGTTAGAACGCGGCTTTTCTTGTTCCACTGCAGCTTCTTTTTTGTCTCTGGTGAAACCTTCGAAAGGTCCAACTCTTCGGTCAACGGCACTTCAACGGGTTTGATGGTGATTCGCCCAGCAGCTCTTTTGAAATCCAGCTTGGCCTGCTCCTGTTTCTTTGCGGAAACAAATTCCGAAGCTTCCTGACGATTGAATCCCGCTGACTGTACCAGGCAATCTCTCAACGCTTCCGCTGTTTCTCCAAAATCCTTGGAAACCACATACGCATAGGAACGATTCAGTGGTTCGCTCTTTCTACGTGTGGCTTGAGGCTGCCTGAGAATACGGCCTAACAACTGCTCAACCACCGTGGCACTTTTGACTCCTGCCATACTCACCAAGACATAGGCAAAAGCGCAGTCCCAGCCCTCCGCCAGAGCCTTTTGGGTGATGACGTATTTGACCGGGCACTTCTCTGAAAAAATCCCGCCCTTATAAAGTCCTTCCAGTTCGTCCAAGCCGCGTTCGCTTCCTGTTGCGATGACGATTTCATCTTCTGGAATCGCGTGATTCGTCATCAGCTCTTGCTTCACCCAATCCGCATCACGCGTGGCTTTAGTGCTCGAACGAGGTTCTGACTGGATCAAGACCAACGGTCGTAAATAAGGGGCACCTTCGCGGTGCTCTTTGGTCGCCAAAGCTGCCAATTGCTCACGCTGATCAAGCGCCAGAGCAAGGCAGCGTTGATCGTTTGGTTCTGTTTCAAGCTGGATCGGAAGCTTGATCATTTCCTCCCGCTTGAGTTCCACAGCGGAAACCGAATGCAGCACATTGCTGGGATTTTTTTCCATATCCGGTGTGGCCGTTAACTCCATGATTCCGGAAGGCCGGAACTTCGCAAGCGTGTCAAAAGCGAGCTCCGTGCGGCTGTTGTGCGCCTCGTCAACGATGATGAAGGGGCGTCTCAGGCGTAATGCATTCGCCAGCGAGAACGGAATCGTTTTCCCATCTTTGTCTTGGAGCAACTCTCCCCGTTGCTCGTTACTGAGATCGTCAAAAAGTGGCATCAATGATCCGCTACTCTCATACACTTTCCGGATTTCCTCATTGCCCACCTGAAAGGCCTGACGCGTCGCCACGATGATGACCGTGTTGGTTTCAAGAGTCGAGCGCGTCAGCGATTTCGCCTCGTCGAGATCCATCACCGTGATAGGCCCAGCTTCACGCAAAGCGGCATGATACGGATGATCCAGCCCACGAAGCCCAGCGAGGGTTTGGTCTCGGATCGCTTTGGAGGGCACCAACCACAGGATCACGCTGTGCTCGGTCAATAACAACTGGCTGTTCACCAGAGCCACACTCTTCGCAGCTAACAAAGTTTTTCCTCCGCCTGTCGGCACACGTAGGCAGAAATAGGGCATTTCTTCAGGGAAGCCTTGAAGAGGGGTAAAGTCCGATTTCCGTCCCCACAGTTCCTTGGTCGCCTCTTGGAAGGCGTAATCCGCATTCCCCATCCGTTGACACTCGCGGAAATAGTGTTCCACGCTGGCAAGGGTGCTCTGCTGGTAGGATTTCAGGGTAAAGGCAGGCATGGAATGGTTAAGTTTTGTTAATTTGTCTTATTTCGGGGTGATTTTGTCTTAGCGGCGATAATCCTTTGAATTACAAGGCTTTTTGACCACTTGCCAGCTTGTCTTATTTTAGGGGTATCTTGTCTTAGCTGTCTGAGAAGCGGTAAATGGCACTGCGATCTCTAATTCTCTCGGAAACACGCGTGATGATGTGGTGAGCCTCAAGAAACTTCAGATTGCTTCGAATCGTCTGCTCACTAACGCTCATTTTACTGATTAATTCATCAATTGTGGCCTCACAGGACTCAAAAAGAACGTTAATAATTTCTTGCTGACTGCGATTGAACCCATGCCAGCCATTTTCGATGCGTTTCACGACTTCAGCAGCAATCGTTTCCCGATGATTGGAAACCTTGTTGCGTAATGTAAGCGTGACCGTTGTGCCATCATCCGCGTATTCGGGCGAGGCGAGCATGAATTCGCGCATCGCACGATAAATCCGAGGCACCCCCTCGTTGAGTTCCCGCACATATCCAAAGTCATTCAAGGTTCGCGCAAGTCGAACATTGCGAGTGAACTTTTCAGACTCGATATTCTTAACCGTAACCTGCGCGGGTAATGGTCCGCTGTTTGAAATTTCAAGGCGATCATCAAAATGACGAATCATGATCGGGTTGCCCTGTATGTTATAAGACCGATGATAAAGTGCGTTGACGATCCCCTCAAGCCACGCGTCACGTGGAAACTCTGGAACTCTGATGAACTTACCTCGTTGCAAATCGAGATAATAGTAATCCCGTAGAGACGCCTCCATGAAAGTCGTGATCTCACCTATGATTTTCGGAATTGGGCCTTCGAAGCGATGATCCTTGACCACATTAAACTCAGAACCGGATTTACGCTCAGTTCCTTCATGGCGTACGTATCTAACCGAAGCATTGGGAATGTAGCGCTCAGGATCGTTAGCAAACAAAAGGATTGCTGCGTTTTTATAAATCATATTCCCATCACGTAGGACGCAGAGGTTTCGTTTGTATGCCAGACTCTTAAAGTCTCCATCGTAATTCATCGCCTTACGGTAAGACTCGCAGAGTGACGCATCCAAGTCTTCGATTGCAAAATCCGGACGCAGCTCTTCCTCAAATTTTCGTTTGCCCCGGTTATACTCAAGTTTCGCAACCTGATCACGGTCTAGGGGGCCTTTGTTGCTATCAGCCACACGTAGATAAACATCTTCATTCCCATCACGCTGGAATAACTGCTCGTAATCCGGCTCCACGTGATAGATGAAAACCAACTCCCCTGTGGACAGATAAACCTCTTCCAAATCAATGTTTGCCGGGGGTTTGATGAAATCATGCACCAGCTTCCGATAGGCATCCAGACTCCCGGAGCTGTTACGCAAAAGTTCACCTTGCTGAAGGTCTTCCGGCGTGCCGTCGTTCGCAATCCCATAAATCAGTATCCCGCCTCCGGCATTAAGCATGCCGATGAGTTCATTGGCGATTTTTGAAGGCTTCGTATCGCGTCCCTTGCGCTCCAGGAACTTTCCTTCCTGCTCAAAGCGGATAACGTCTTCTGTCAGCCGGGTGTTGATTCGAGATACCAGCGTCATACTTGGATCGCGTAAGGGGTTTGTTTGAATATGATTCCGGCGCGTTGCAGAGCCGCCGCGCCGAGCCGCGTGGCCGCTGCGTAAATGACTTTAGGCCCGTCATGCGCGGGGAGTGAATCAAGAATCGCTTGAGTCAAAATATTACCCCCCTGGGGACGCCGATCTCCTAAAATCCCGTTGAACAAAAGATAAACCGCTTGCCCTTCATGAACGCCGAGCAATGGACTCTTGGACTCTCCCGTGTAACCCAGCCCTGTTTCCGAAAACCACACGAAATCCGCAAGCTGCGCGAAACTGACATCCTCGCGAATGTCACCGAACTCATTGAAAAGCGGCTCTGCGCTCAATCGGCAAAATTGAAATCCGCCGCCCAGACCTTCCACCGCTTTTCCGTTCGTATCGATGTAACCACCTGCCACCCGTCGCACACGCTCTGCCGTGATGTCCTTAGCGATGTTCTCCTCCATCTCAACCAAGATGAACTTGCGATTTCCACCGTCAGCCGCGTTCTGCTTCAACACTGCATGTCCGGTGGTGCCACTGCCTGCAAAGGAGTCGAGGATGATCGAGTCTTTGTCGGTGGTTCTTGAAAGAATATATTCCAAAATTTCCAAGGGTTTTACAGTATCAAAGCCATGTTCGATTCCGAGAATTGCGTTTAGAACATTCTTTCCTTTTTCAGCCGTGCCGCTCAACTCCGATTTGACCGTGCACCAGAATGGCGAACTCTCATCGGACTCTTCGTGTTCGTAATATTTCAACATAGGCTCGCCAGTCTGGAAGGTGATCCGATTCCGATCAAAGAGATCTCTTATTGCGTCTTCTCCGGCCTGCCAGCGTTTCGTTGGTGGCGGAGTATACCCTTCGAGTGAAAACTGCATCGTCTCTCTCTTATTTTCACCTCTGTTTGATTTCAGAATTGTTTGTAATCGATATTTGCCATCGCGGTCTTCGTGAGGATAGCTCCGATCTTTGCCAGAATGAACAAGTCTAAAGGCAGGAGTAAGCTTTCTTTTAAAACAAAGAATATACTCCGCATCATTCTGAGGTGCGACTTTTGCTGTCCCAGTATTGGATGGTTTAGCACGGCTTTTCCAAACGATCGTCGCAATAAAATTTCCCTTCCCGAAAATTTCATCCATCAAAAGTCTCAAGCTCGCGACCTCATTGTCATCAATGGAAACAAAGACCACCCCGTCCACACTGAGAAACTGTTTCAGCAGCACCAACCTCGGATACATCATACACAACCACTTGTCGTGACGCGAAAGATCTTCAGCTTCTTTGCCAACCACATGTCCGAGCCATTTGTTGATCTCCGGGGAATTGACCTTGTCGTTATACACCCAACCCTCATTTCCCGTATTGTAAGGCGGATCGATATAGATGCATTTCACCCGTCCGGCATATTTCGGGAGCAGGGCTTTTAAGGCATGCAGATTGTCCCCCTGAACAATCAGATTCCCATCCGCTCCATCTCCATGAGAAAGCCCGGCGTCCGGCTCAAGCAGGCGGAAAGGAACTTCCTTGTGGTGACGGATCACCGCGTCTTTCCCTATCCAATTGAGTGTCGGCATGTTTGGCTGGTAATTTGGAGCTTAGTTTGGTTGCGCTTGAGTGTGAACACTACTTTCTCGAGAGCTCGGAAAGCCATGTCCAGAATGCAAACAAGCTGACCTTGGAATAAAAGCTTTTTCCCGAAAGCGCCAGCCAGATTCGCCAAGAATGATCCGCGCATTACCAGACGGACTTTGAAAATCCCGAGCTCCCCCTGTGCCCGCGCTGCCGCAAGCACGAGCCGCTCCTCGAATCCGGCCTGTGTGAGAGATGTGATGCGGTGGCGGGCTCATAAGAAAGACATACACCATTCTATCGTCTGTATTTGCTTGGCGGATCGAAGATTCATAAAAGCCGTCTTGGCAAGGCTGGTCGTTTGTGCCATGTTTCCATTATGTCATTAGCCGAATTGAAGAAAGAAAGTGCGGCTCTTTGTCCGGAGGAGCAAAGGGAGCTCGCGGCGTTTCTTGTGATGGTTCGAATGAAACAAAGCGGCGAGTGGAACGAGGCAGGCAACGCACCCACGGCACCGGAACGCGAAGGTTGGGTCTCACTCGATGAGGCCAAACGACAACTCGGAGCCAAATCCTGAGCGTGCCATCACCCTATCAAATCTGGCTGCGCCAACCGTGCCTTGACTACTTGGCAGAGTTGAGGCCACAGGCAAGAAATCATCTGATTTCCTAGATCGAAGCACTCGGCACAGATGTCACGAAAGTTGGCGATTTCACGACTACCGGAACAGACGGCAGCGACTGGCAGGTTGCCATTCTCGGACACCACGCTGTCGTCTGGTGGGTGGATGATGCGGTCCGTGAAGTCAAAGTCGTCGCAATCCGTCCTGCGGATCGGTGAACTTTCTCTCTACCACCATGCCTTTTTCCAATAGCGGCAGCCACAGGCTGCCGCTCCTTGCTCGGCCATTGTAAACCTTTTCTTTTGAATGCTTCGTGATTTTAGTTGTTCAAAATGTTGGATTTCGGACTTAACTCGCGTAACGAACTCCATCACATGCCACTCACCCGCCTCCTTCTCTTTCTCACCCTTCCGCTGTATATCCTCGATCAAATCACGAAGGCTTGGACGGTTAAAAACTTCGCACCGCCTTGGTCGCATGATGCGCATGAATGGATCATCATAGAGGGTTGGTTCCGTTGGATCCGTGTGCATAATCAGGGCGTCGCATTCGGTATGGGGAACGGCACCACGTGGGCACCGATTGTTTTTCTGTTCGTACCGCTCATTGCCCTGGTGCTGATTTATGTGTTTTGGAAAAAAGGTGCCTTCGATCACATCCTGTCGCGTTTCGCCATCGCGCTTTTGCTATGCGGTATCTTTGGCAACCTCACCGACCGTCTCGTGCAGGGTTTCCTTCTTGAGGAGTTCAAAGGCGCCAGTTTCTGGGAGCGGCTCTCGCAAGGATACGTGGTCGATTTCGTTTCCGTGAAGCTGCCCTTCTATGAAAAACTCGTCCCCGCCAGTCAGGGTTGGTGGCCCACCTTCAATGTCGCAGACTCTTGCATCTGTATTGCTGCCGCTTTGTTATTCATCGGTGGCCTGAAAGACGAAAATGCCAAAGCCGCCGCCGAAAAAAAATCCGCGAAATCCTAGCTGCAAACGACTTTTGAATTTCGGTTTTTCCAATTTCCAGCCAGCCTTTTGCCCATGTCACAACGAACCGGGATATTGCTAGTCGTTTCCGGCCCTTCCGGCTCTGGAAAAACAACCTTGTGCCGCAGGCTTGCTGATGAAGGTGAGGCTCGTTATTCCGTCTCCTGCACCACACGTTCGGCTCGCCCGGGCGAAGTCAACGGCATCGACTACCACTTTCTGACGCGCGAAGAATTCATAGAAAAACGCGACTCGGGTGAATTTCTGGAAAGTGCCGAAGTCCACGGAAACCTTTACGGGACATTGCGCTCGGAAGTCATTTCCCACCTGAGAGAAGGCCGTGATGTCGTCATGGATCTCGATGTTCAGGGAGCCGCCCTCGTCCGCCAATGTGATGATGAAATGATACGCCTCGCCAGTGTCGATCTCTTCGTGATGCCCCCCAATGAGGAAGAACTTTTGCTTCGCCTCTCCGGGCGCGGCACCGACTCCCAGGAAGTCATCGACCTGCGTATGAGAAATGCGATTGAGGAAACCTCCCACTGGCCGAGTTATACCTACCGCCTGCTGTCAGGTAACCGTGAAGAGGATTACTCACGCTTCAAGTCACTCATCATCACAGAGCGGATGCGTGTGAGCCGGATCAGGCCTTGAGATGTCAAACAGCGCTCACTGCGCGGCCATGATGTATTTCAGAACGGCATCCTCATCCGCTTCGGAAATTCCGGCATTCCAAGCCATACCCGGCACGACGACATGCCAGTCCTCTCCGGAAATTTCCTTGGGCATCATCGGAGTATGGCAACGGGCGCATTCCGTGGTGTAAACGACATGCCCGCGTCTCAAGGTTTCCAATCCGGTTCCGCTTTTTTTGGCCATGTCTTCCGTTGGAACAGGCAGTTGTTTGGTTACGGCACAACCCACGAACACCATGGCACCGAGAAACAAGAAGGTTTTTTTCATGCCTATATTCAATCAAACCGCATCCCGTGATACAATTCCTATCTTCGGATAGAAGCTGGTTCAGAGAAGCATCAGAGCCGGGTTCTCTAGCAGTTTTTTGATTTCCGCAAGGAAGCTGGCGGCAACGGCTCCATCGACCACGCGGTGATCGGCGGATACACCAATGTTCATGCGCAATCCGGGAACGATCTGGCCGTTTTTAACAACCGGCTTCTCGATCGCTCCGCCAACCGAAAGAATGGCTGCTTGCGGCGGGTTGACGATGGCATCGAAGGATTCGATTCCCCATGCGCCAAGGTTGGAAACGGTGATCGTGCCGCCGTCAAATTCGTCCGGCCTGAGTTTTTTGTCCTTGGCACGGACTGCGAAGTCTTTCACCGCGCGCGAAATCGCCAACAAGGATTTGGATTCGGCTTCTTTGATGACAGGTGTGACGAGACCGTCCTCTACGGCGATGGCGACGGAGAGCCCCACGTGTTTGAACTTCACGATGTGATCGCCAGCGAAGGAAGCGTTGATAGCCGGAACTGTTTGCGCGGCGTTCACCGTTGCCTTGAGGATGAAGTCGTTGACGGAATATTTGTTGCCGTGGGTCTTTTCAGCCTGGTCGTTGACTTGCTTGCGCAGCGCCATGAGAGGAGCGGCATCGACTTCAAGGTGCAGGTAGAAATGAGGAATCGTCGTCTTCGAGGTAAGCAAGCGCGAGGCGATGATTTTGCGCATGGAAGAAAGCTCGATGCGCTCGTCGCCTTCTTTGGCGGTCGGCATGATCGCGGTGGGCGCGGGTGCGGAAGCAGTGACGGCGGGTGCTGTGCTGCGCGCTTTGGCTGCTTCGGAAAGTTTGGCTGCGGCCTCGGCCGCTTTGGAAGGAGTTTTAGCACCAACGGATTTGGCTGATTCCACATCATTTCTAACAATCCGACCTCCCGGGCCGCTGCCAGCGATGGCTGTTAGATCAACGCCCAGGTCGGATGCTATTTTTCTGGCGAGGGGAGTCGCCTTGATACGTCCACCCTCGGAACTTGGAGCGGCAACGGGAGCAGGTGCTGCAGCTTGTGGTGCGGGTGCGCTTTCCTGCGGTGCTGGTGCGGCGGCTGGTGTTGCGGCCGCTGGTGCGCTCGCGCTGCCTGAATCATCGCCATCGAGCACGGCAAGAACCGCTCCAATCTCCGCCTTCTCACCTTCTTGAATCAGAATGGCTGTCAGTTTCCCTTCATCGAACGCCTCCATCTCCATGGTGGCTTTATCGGTCTCTACCTCGGCCAGAATGTCGCCGATTTCCACATCGTCGCCGACTTTTTTGTGCCATTTGATAAGGGTTCCCTCGGTCATCGTGTCCGAGAGTTTGGGCATTTCAATTTTTACTGACATGGTGGGAAGAAAACTTAAGCGGGCTTAGGATGCGAGATGCTGCGGGTAATTCCAGCCCTTTTTGATATTCCGTTGCATAAAGAAGCGCGGAGGGAAAATCCACTCCGCGCATTTTGAAAGATACGAGCCGATTCCGATCACTCAGCCAGCTTTTTCATGGTGGGGATGAGACCGATGTGCGGGCTACCAACTGGGCCTTGGGCGGTTGCCATTTTCATGACGGAATTGGAAGTTGTGCCGCAGCAATCTTTTTCCGGGCAGTAGTAGCGTGTGCAATCAGGGCATGGGATGCGGACTTTTTTGGTCACGGTTTTGTAGCGCGGGACTTTTTTCTCAATCGTTTCCACCATGCCACCTTTGCCGCCTTTGGCTCCACTGGAGGTATAGACCTGCTCCGTCACGATATCATATCCGCATTGTTTGACTTGTTTGGTTTCCGTGCGGTAGCCGGCTGTGGCGGTTCCCCATCCAAACATGGAACAGCAGGAGGAGAAGCCCATGGACAGAGCTACGATGGTGAAGAGGCTTAGGAGTTTTTTCATAAGGTGGTTTGCTTGGTTGGTGATTAGAAGAGGCAGCAGCATGAAGCAGCAGCTAAAGTTGTGATTGCAATGGCTGCGACGGTCACGATTCGTTTCAACATGCCAAAAATCCTAGGCAGGATTGATAGGTTGGCAATAGAATTCTACCGCCTGTGAAAGGATTTCCTTTGGTTCATACCTCCGGGAGCCAAAATCTCAAAAGCGAGAAAGGAGTGGAACCTACCCATCGTATCGTGAAGCATTGATGAAACGCAAGATTGCCTGGCTTGGCGTGATCCTATCCGCCCTGTATTTGATCACCATCGGAATTCTCCCGGATCCTTTGCCTCTGATTGATGAGGGCATTGCCCTGGCCGTGCTACTTCGTTGCTCCTCTTATCTCGGCTACGATTTGCGGAAATGGCTGCCTTTTTTGCCTCGTAGGAAGAAACCCTTGTCCCAAAAAACCTACAAAAATCCCAAAGATATCACCATTGATGTCTGAACATAACTAGTTTTTAATCGCCACGTTTCCGACATGACTACTGAAATCGACCTTGAAGCCACCTCCGCCAAATCACAAAAACCATGGGCCATCACCCTCGTAGGTTTGGTCTCCATCGCTGCCGTGATTCTGATGCCTTTCCTTGCGGGGAAACCTGATGACAAGGAAATGCCAGACATCGTCCGTTTCCTCGGAAATTTCCATCCCGTTGTCCTTCACCTGCCGATCGGTATTTTCATGCTGATCTTGTGTCAGGAATTGCTAGCCATCGTCACACGCAAGAAAGACCAGTCCGGCATCTTCCCGATCTTTTTCGGGGCATCGTCTGCTGTTTTGGCAGTTATTTTGGGGTTCCTTCTTTATCAAGGCGGAGAATTCGAGAGCGGTGAATTGATAGAAGATCACCTCTGGGGTGGAATCGCTTTCTCGGTGCTCGCTGTTCTTACTTTCATCGTAAAATCCTGGTCGATGGCCGCCGCCATACCACAGACGCTTTATCAAACAATGGTGGCTCTCAGCGTATTGGTCATGACATACGCCAGCCACGACGGTGCCTCACTCACACACGGTGAAAATCACCTTACCCAATACGCACCCGATCCCATACGCAGCCTGATCGGTCTGCCACCGAAGGAGAAAAAGGAGGATAAAAAAGACAACACCAAACCCCTAGAGGAGCAGATTGTTTTCGCAGACATCGTCCAGCCCATTCTTGAGAAGCGCTGCGTGGAGTGCCACAAGGAAGGCAAAACGAAAGGCAAGTTCCGCATGGATACTTTCGATTTGCTGGTCAAAGGGGGCAAGGAAGGCGAGGCGATCGAACCCGGCAATGCGGATGACAGCAACATCGTTATCCGCGCCGAGCTTCCCGAGGACGACGACGAACACATGCCACCGGAAGGCAAGCCCGATCTCGAGGATCACGAATTGGCCGTCATCAAATGGTGGATCAACGAAGGTGCCGACCCAACGAAGACAGTCGCCCAGCACACATTGACTGATGAGATTCGTGAAGCGATCGGCAAACTCGATCTCGGAGTCAGCTTTGCTGAACCGGGCACCGAGACCGCCAGCGAAGGCGACACACCCTCGGATGAGCTTCGCGCGATGGTTGCCAAGTTGGGCGAGAATTTCCCAGGGGGACTTACCTTCGAGTCTCAGGCTTCCTCCAACCTGACCTTCACGGGAGTATCCATGCGCGCATCGCTCAACGACGAGGAATTTGCAAAGCTCACTCCCGTCATCGGCAAAATGGTCGCTATCGACCTGTCAGCCACATCCATCACCGATGCATCCGTTTCCCTTCTCGCTTCGGCGGAAAATCTGCGCATGGTGCGCTTGTCCGAAACTCAGATCACCGATGCGGCCTTGGATACGATTTCGCAGATTAAAACCCTCGAATCGGTGAACCTTTACGGAACCAAGATCACCGATGCGGGAGCCAAGAAACTAGTATCGCTCACCAAGCTGAAGCGTCTCTACCTGTGGCAGACAAAAGTTTCCCCGGAGGTCATAGCCGAACTCAAGGCAGCGATTCCCGGATTGGAAATCATCACGGGAATCTGATTACCTCAGCAGGTCGGCTGGGGTGGTGATCTTCTGATTGGGTGAGGTGGAAGCGACGAGCTTCGTATGTTGCCCGATGCTTTCCACCGCCGAGGTTTCATCCGTCACCAAAATGTTTTCCTGAAGGACGTGCGCGTAAGCGGAGCGAAGCAAATCCGCATGAAAAACCTGTGGGGTCTCGATCATCCATAGGTTGTCACGGCTGACAGGCTCCCTCGTGAAATCACTGTCATCGGTGCGTTTCAAGGTCTCCGTAACCCTTCTCGCAAGCGAGGCCGCGCCATGTTCCAGGGCGGCTGAAATGACGGCAAGAATATCCGTCTGTGAAACAAACGGACGCGCCGCATCGTGAACCGCTATCAGTTTTGCCTCCTCGGAAACAGCCTCCAAACCCCTGGCAACGGAAAGGCAACGTTCCGCCCCGCCATCCACGCGCCGGAGCGGTTTTGTATAATTATATGCATCTAACAATTCCATCCGCTCCTCAGGTGCCACCAGGACGATCTCATTCACCAGCTCACATCCCATGAAAGCGTCAACCGAGAGGGCCAACACGGATTTCCCATCCAGAACGGCCGCGAGCTTGTCGAAGCCCATGCGACGGCTTGAACCGGCGGCGACGATGATGACGGAAACAAAATTCATATCGCAATCACCATAGGAAAACCACGGCTTTAGACAAAGAAAAACACCTGCCAGCTCCAGCACTCAAATCCATCATCGTTTCATTCGACAAACCGGCGGCGTATGGGTAATCCTGCGAAATGCCTTCACTGATAGTTCTAGCCGCTGGAATGGGGAGCCGCTACGGCGGATTGAAACAAATCGACCCCATGGGACCGAGTGGAGAAACGGTTCTGGATTATTCCGTTTATGATGCGATCCGTGGTGGTTTCGATCACGTGATCTTCGTTATTCGCGAGGATTTCGCCGAAGCGTTTCGGGAAGGAATCGGCAGTCGTTTCGCGGACAAGATTCGCGTAGATTATGCGTTTCAGCGTCTTGATGATGTGCCCGCGCCCTTCTCCCCTCCCCCGGGACGGACCAAGCCTTGGGGAACTTCCCATGCTGTCCGCGCCGCCCGCCAATTCGTCAACGCGCCGTTCGCCGTCATCAATGCGGACGATTTTTATGGTAGGGATGCCTATCTGCAAGCGTGCGCGTTTTTGAATGAATGTGATGCCAGCCGCTGTGCCCTGGTGGGCTATCCTTTGGAAAATACCCTTTCCGATCATGGTAGTGTGAACCGGGGAATTTGTGATGTGGACAAATCACGGATGCTTCTCGCCGTGGAGGAAGTCGTCAAAATCCAGCGTGATGCGGATGGAGTCGTGGCAGGCATCGGCATGGACGGGCAACGCAGTGAGGTCGATCCCCTAGCACCTGCGTCCATGAATTTCTGGGCTTTCCCGAAAGAATTCCTTACAAATCTGGAACAAGAGTTCGTCGCGTTTCTTGAGGAAAATGCAGCGAAGGAGACGAGTGAGTGTTACATACCGACGGTGGTGGACTCACTGATTCGCAAGGGCGAACTTGCCTGTGAGGTTCTGCATACCAGCTCGAAGTGGTTCGGGGTTACCTATCCCGATGACAAGCCGCATGTGGTGGAATCGATCCGTGGCTTGATCGAGGCGGGTGAGTATCCGTCCAATTTGGCGGATGGCTGATCAAGATCAAACCTCTGTGGTCTCCTCGAGGGTTACATCGAAAAAGTCCTTCATCACCTCCCGATATACCTCCCGTTTGAAATCCGGTAGCCAATCGAGTTCGAACTCCTCAGGAGCAATCCAGCGATAAGCACGGAATTCCTGGGGTGATTGATGGACATTGATGCCTGGTGCGTCCGGTTTGAGTTTGCAAAGAAAATAGGTCTGCTCCTGCCCGTGGTTGCCATGCTTTTTCTTTTTCTTCTGCCGGACATCAGGCGGGTAGAGATAGCGGTATCCATCTTTCCGCTTCAGCACCTCGTAGCTTTCCTTACCAAGACCTACTTCCTCACGAATCTCCCTTGCGAGGGCTTGTTCGACGGTTTCCCCATCATCCACACCTCCTTGCGGAAACTGCCAGGCACCGGGGATGGTCGTGCGCTCGCAGATAAGCAGACTGCCATGCTCATTCACGATCAACGCTGCGACATTCGGACGGTATCGAACCACAGAACATCTGTTAGATCATTTTTTCCCGAACATCAATATTTAAGTTTTATGAAATAAATTTTCGATATGGTCAAATACACACGACCGTGTCATGGATGGATGTATGAAAACGTTGAAATTATCGATATGCGCCATTTTTTCCTTAATGACCTTGGCTTTAGCCCAGACCGAGCAGCCGGTGCCGCCTGAACAAGAGCAGCAGGTGGACGATGAAAAGGGGCGTCAGGGATTTTGGGAAGCGAATCTTGATGGCGGAAATTATGTCGTGGCGCTGAATCAGATCACCTCGGTCAGCAAGCATAGTTATGTGCTGGATGGGGCGGTGATCGTGGATGAAGTGACGATTGACACAATTGGCCAGTCGCTCGTGCGTTTTTATTTCATCAAGCCTCTTGAAGCGGGTGGCACAGGCGCGGCCGTGGTGGATGCTGGGGAAAAATTGACAGAACTGGCAGATAATGCGGTGCGACGGGCAGGTGGAAACGTGCAGGACATGGTCGTGAAGAAATATCCGCTCACCACTCACTCGAAGACAATCGAATACCGTTTGCTTACCCAACAGCAGTTGAATTCACTCTATGGCAGCGTGAAAACCGCATGGCAAAACGGACGCGGACGTGTGTTTACGGCGCGCTGAGAGGATCGTGTCGTCTCTAAGCTGGTCAATGGGAATCATGCGGTTCAGCTTTTCTTAAATGACAGGTCACGAAATTCGCGAAATTCTGGATCGCGCCCGGGTGCTTCCCAGTAAGCAGCTGGGACAAAACTTTCTCATCGATGCGAACATCTCGCGCTGGATTGTCTCGCAGCTTGATTTGCATCCCGGGGATACGGTGGTGGAAGTGGGCCCCGGAGCCGGCTCGCTAACCGAATTCCTCATCGGGCAGGTAAAGCGGGTGATATTGATCGAGTTTGATTCGCGGCTTGCGGAAGATTTGCGCCAGCGTTTCAAGGATCGTGAGGATGTGGAAGTGCATCATGCGGATGGTGCGAAATTTGATCGCCGTCTTCTCTTCCGGCATCGACCTGTGAAATTTCTCGGCAATCTCCCCTACTCTTCCGGTGGAGCGATCATGAAAAATTTGCTCAGCCGCCCCCATCCGTTTTCGCGCGCCGTGATCATGCTGCAGAAAGAAGTGATCGAGCGGCTTGATGCGGTTCCTCGAACAAAGGATTACGGAATTCTGACTTTGCGCATGCAGGTGGATTGGAAAATCAAGCCCCTACGTGTTGTTCCGCCGGAAGCGTTTTACCCGCGGCCAACGATTGATTCCGCCGTGGCGGTGCTGACGCCCCATGATGACAAAATCAGACCCACATACGATGCGCGCCTTTTCGATGAACTAGTGCGACGCGGGTTTTCCCAGCGACGAAAACAGCTCGGCAAGCAACTGCCTGATTCGCCACCATGGGAGGAGATTGCGGGAAAATTATTTATTTCACCAACGACGCGTGCCGAGGAGTTGGATTTGTCACAGTGGATATCTCTTACTCAGGCTTACGACGAACATCCTCTGAAGGATAAGCCGCAAGACAGCGAAGAGGTGTTCGATGTGGTCGATGAAAATGACGTTCCGGTTGGCAAGGCGACGCGTGCGGAGGTTCACTCGCGAAATCTGCTGCATCGTGCCGTGCATGTTCTCGTGATGAACCGCAATGGCGATCTATGGTTGCAAAAGAGATCGCACCGCAAGGACATGAGCCCGGGGG
>JBGSRM010000010.1:0-3535 GCA_041737575.1 Akkermansiaceae bacterium | reverse complement strand
TTTGCTTGTTCATTTTTGCGCCACAGAAGGCATCTGGATCCCCGCTCGGTGAAGCGGTCATCAAAGTTTATGGTGATTTGCAACCAGAAACAAAGTTGGTTATGTTGGAATTGTTTGAACGGATATTAGAGGATACTTCTCTCACCGGCGATGAAGAAAAACAGAAGGAAATCAAGCGAGATTATGAGATTATCAAGGAACATTTCCTTAGTGAGGATCAGGTTCCGTTTATTGTTAATGGACCAAATGGATTGAAAGCTGTACCGAGCAATATCCAACCCTTCATAGAGCTGGTGACCATGCAGATACCTAATTACAAAGAAGGGATGTCTCCCAGTGAAATAGATTCTGAAGATATTCGTAATGAATATATCAAATTATTAAATCATATAAATATATACAAAGTATATATGACTGAACAAAGCGTAACGGCAATCTATGAGCGGACGGAGAAATTTAATGCGTTGCTGAAAACATTGGAAGAAAAGGGAAAGTCCGAAGAAAAATGAAGTCAATATTATGAATATATTTAAAATTATGATTATGTGTTTCACTTGCGTTATGCTCGCTTGTAATGCCAACGGGCAGTATTTTCCGGGGTATATGAAGCCACAAGCAAGTGGAGACAAGCCTCTTTCGGACAGTGTTTACAGTATTGAGAAATCCGATCAAAAAAGTTTTGAGGTTAACGTAAAGATCAAAAAAGACAAATCATCTGACAATATTTCCTTGTGGGTTGTAATGAAGGATTCAGAGGAGATGATACCAATTGTTTTTGACCTACAGAAAGCGGATGAGAATGATGGTTTCAAAAACTTCAAAATCATTTTTGATTTTCAGAAAAATCATCACAACAAGTCGTTGGTTCTGCCGGAGAACGCCGTGCTAGGATGGGATGCCAAGTCCGCGCGCAAAGGTTATTTCTATCAATTTTATTACAACTATTCCCATAGATTGATCGGGATCTACAGTGATGAAAATTTGATCGGAGGGGTTTATTTGTTCAATCTGGAGCCACGAGATGAAGTGAACGTGATTTCGATTCCTGAGGAGTTACGCTACACGGAGGAGTGAATCTGTGGATTCGGATCGGAAGTGAGCTGACTGTAATTTGATTTGCGAATATTCCGAGTTCCAAACTTGCGTGTGAGGGTGGGTCGGGTAGGTTTTTTGGATATGAGTCGTCGAGCTAGGAGGAAGAGGGGGGGAAGTAAGAACTGGTTTGGGAAGTTTGTGGTGGTGCTTGGAGTGATTTTGATTGTGGGTTTCGGGGCGGCGTTTTTCGGTTTGCGTGCTTATTTGCATAGCGAGGGTTTCCGAAGTTTTTTGGCGACGTTGGTGAGCAATGGGGCAAAGATTGAGGGGAATTTCAAGGCGTTGAAGTGGGATGGGTTCGCGGTGGAGACGGAGGGGTATGAGGGCAGGAGTGAGGGTGTAGTGAGTTCGTTGAAGGTGGACCGGATTTCGACGGAGGTTGGTTTTGGGGCTTTGAATCGTGGGGCGTGGGAGATCAAGGCGACGCGGATCAGCCGGATTGATGTTTCGCTGGACTTGACGAAGGAGGCGCAGGCCGTCGCGGTGGAGACCGAGGTGGAGAAGGTGGAGGAGGGTGGAGGGTGGCTGCCGGACAAGGTGGAGTTGGAATCGCTGGAGGTGGGGGAGATTGCGATGGATGCGAAGACGAAGACGGGGATGATCGAGATGGATGGGGTGTCGCTGAAGGTTTTTCCCGAGCGTGGTTTTCAGGATTACAAGGCGGAGGTAACGGGAGGGGAGGTGCGGTTTCCGATGAAGTGGGCACCGGCGTTGCGGGTGGAGAAGATCGAGGGGACGTATCGGGATGGTAGTGTTTTTGTGACGAGAGGGGATGTGGGTGCTTGGAAGGACGGGCGTTTGAGTTGTTTTGGGGAGTATAATTTCGAGAAGAAGTATTTTGCGTTTGAGGGGGATGTGGATCGGGTGAGGTGTGATGAGGTATTGAGTGAGGACTGGGCGAAGAAGCTGACGGGTGATGTTTCGTCGAGTTATGCGGTGAGCAATCGGACGGGGAACATGGTTGTGTCGGGGGAGTTGAAGGTGGAGAACGGTGTGTTGACGGCGATGCCTGTGTTGGATGCGTTGGCGGCGTATGCGGAGACGAGGAGGTTCCGTGTGTTGCAGTTGAATGAGGCGCGGGTGAAGTGGCGTTATGCGAATGGGGAGTTGTCGTTGAGTGATTTGGTTTTGGGGAGTGATGGTTTGATCCGTTTGGAGGGGAATATGGTGGTGAAGGATCGGAAGGTGGATGGCCGGTTCCGTCTGGGGTTGGTGCCGGGGACTTTATCGACAATACCGGGGGCTGAGACTCATGTTTTCATGCCGGGGACGCATGGGTTGTTGTGGGCTCCGTTACACATTACGGGGACGTTGGATGATCCGAAGGAGGATTTGACGAATCGGTTGGTGGAGGCGGCGGGGCTGCGTATGTTCGAGCAAATTCCTGAGACGGGGGAGCAAGTGTTGAAGTTTACGCGGAATGCGCTGGGTGAGACGCCGGCGGTGGTGATTGAGCAGGGGCGTGTGTTGCTGGATGCGGGGGGCAAGGTGATTGAGAATAGTGACAAGCTGATCGATGGGGGCGAGAAGGTGATTGAGGAGGCTGAGGGGATTTTCCGGGGATTGTTGGGAAATTGAATTTTGGAGTTATTGGTGATTGAGGTATCAAAAGATGTAGTAAGAATAAGAACGCATATGAAAATAAACCTGAAGATGATTGCACTTGCGGTGGCGGGGTTCGCCATTTCCGCGCATGCCGAAGAAACCAAACCGCTCAAGGTGCTTTTGCTGACAGGCGGGTGCTGCCATGATTATGCGGCGCAGAAGGATATTCTCAAGAAGGGTATTGAGGCGCGCGCGAATGTCATCGTGGATCAGATTCATACGGATAATACGACGGTGAAGCCGGATCTGCCGATCTATGGGATGCCGGAGTATGCGAAGGGCTATGATGTTGTGATTCATGATGAATGTGCTGCCGGCGTAAACGATGATGAGATTGTGAAAGGTGTTCTTGCACCTCACAAGGCGGGGACTCCAGGGGTGAATTTGCATTGTGCGATGCATTCCTATCGGATCGGCAAGCCTAATGAAAAGGCGGACAAGCTGGATACACCGCATTCGCAGTGGTTCGAGTATTTAGGCATACAATCGAGCAGTCATGGGCCGAAGGAGCCGGTGGAGATTGTTTATACGGATAAGGAGCATCCGATTACGAAGGGTCTTGCGGATTGGACGACGGGTAAGGAGGAGCTTTATAATAATGTGAAGATTTTCGATACGGCACATGCCTTATCGACCGGGAAGCAGGGGAAAGAGGAGGCTGTTGTGACTTGGACGAATGACTACAAGGGCACGCGTGTTTTCAATACGACGATAGGACATTTCAATGAGACGATTGCGGACGCGCGTTATTTGGATCTTGTGACGCGTGGTTTGCTTTGGTCTTGCGGGAAGCTGGATGACAAGGGGGAGATTTTGGAGGGTTATGCGGCTCCGG
>JBGSRM010000299.1:0-17955 GCA_041737575.1 Akkermansiaceae bacterium | reverse complement strand
GGCGGATGCGAGGTCATCGGCGTATGCGACGGATGTTGCGAAGATGATTGAGGCGCCGATTCTGCATGTGAATGGTGAGGATCCGATGGAGTTGTATTGGGCGGCGGGTTTTGCGTTGGAGTTTCGACAGAAGTTCGGGCGGGATATTGTGATCGATATGTATTGTTACCGACGTCAAGGGCACAATGAGGCGGATCAGGCGGCGTTCACGCAGCCGTTGGTGGCGAAGCAGATTGCGGCGCGGGAGACATTCGGACAGGTTTACAAGCGGCAGTTGGTGACGGAGGGTGTGATGACGCAGGTGGAGGCGGATGGTTTGGAGAAGAGCATTTGGGATCGGTTGGAGGAGGGGTATCAGAAGATGATCAAGATGTCCGAGGCGGGGGACAGGACGGTGTTCAGCGGATCTACGGCGGTGATACAGCCATCGTATTCCCATGCGCCGGTGAGGACGGGTATTGAGAGGGATATGTTGCAGAGGATCGGGAAAGTTTTGACGACTGTACCGGAGAAGTTCCGATTGAATCCGACTTTGGAGAAGAGGTTTATACCGAGGCGTGTGGAGGCGTTGGCAAATGGAGGGCCGTATGATTGGGCGTTTGCGGAGTCGTTGGCGTTTGGCTCGTTGTTGTTGGAGGGTTCGCCGGTGAGGTTGTCGGGGCAGGATTGCAGGCGGGGAACTTTCTCGCAGAGGCATGCGGTGTTTTACGATTATGAGACCCGGGAGCGATATATAGCGTTGGAGAATCTGGGTAAGGATCAGGCGAAGTTCTGTGTGTACAATTCGTTTTTGTCGGAGTTCGCGGTTTTGGGTTTTGATTATGGGTATTCGCTTTCGTATCCGAGCATGTTGTTGATGTGGGAGGCTCAGTTTGGAGATTTCTCGAACGGGGCGCAGGTGATCATTGATCAGTTTATTTCGTCTGCGGAGTCGAAGTGGCAGACGCCGAGTGATTTGGTGATGCTGTTGCCGCACGGTTATGAGGGGATGGGGCCGGAGCATTCGAGTGCGCGTTTGGAGCGTTTCCTGCAGTTGTGTGCTGAGGAGAATATGATTGTGGGGAATTTCACGACACCGGCGCAGTATTTCCATGCGTTGCGGAGGCAGAAGAGGCGTGAGTTCCGGAAGCCATTGGTCTTGATGACGCCGAAGAGTTTGTTAGGAAAGCCGGAGGCGGTATCGGTTGAAGCGGATTTCCTTGAGGGGACTTGTTTCCAGGAGATTTTACCGGATCAGAAGGAGTTTGTGGATGCGGGGCAGGTGAAGAGGGTGGTGATGTGCACGGGCAAGGTTTATTACGATTTGGTGGCGTATCGGAATGAGGTTGGGAACGAGGACACGGCGATTGTGCGTATCGAGCAGTTGTATCCGTTTCATGGGGATATGCTGAAGGCGATTTTGGGTCAGTTTCCGAATGTGGAGAGGTATGTTTGGTGTCAGGAGGAGCCTAAGAACATGGGTGCGTGGTCTTATATGAGTCCGTGTGTTCAGGAGACTTTGGGTGTGTGGCCGATGTACGCGGGACGAAAGCCTGGCTCGAGCCCTGCTGCGGGCTCAAAGGCGATGCATTACCGGGAGCAGAAGGCACTGATCAAGAAGGCATTTGAGATATAATAAAATTACAGTTTAAAAGAATTTTCACATGGCAACAGAAATCAAAGTACCGGCATCGGGTGAATCGATTACATCGGCGAATGTGGCGAAGTGGCACAAGAGGAGTGGGGATCACGTAAAGAAGGGGGAGGTTTTGGTGACTTTGGAGACTGATAAGGTATCGAATGATCTGGAGGCGGAGAGTGATGGTGTTTTGACTGTCCGTGTGGGTGAGGGTGAGGAGGTTGGCATCGGAACTGTGATAGGTATGTTGGAGAGTGTGGTGGGTGGGAGTTCTGTGGCTGCGGAGCCTGCTGTTGCGGTTGTTTCGTCCGCGCCTGTTGCTGCGACGGAGGTTGCGGTGATCGGTGAGGCTGTGGAGATCAAGGTTCCGGCATCCGGGGAGTCGATCACATCGGCGAATGTGGCGTCGTGGAGGAAGCGTGATGGGGATCGGGTGGAGAAGGGTGAGATTTTGGTGAGTTTGGAGACTGACAAGGTTGCGAATGATATGGAGGCACCGGTGGCAGGGACGTTGCAGATTTTGGTGAACGAGGGTGAGGAAGTGGAGATCGGAAGGGTGATTGGGAAGATTGTTCCTGGTGGGGCGGCGGCTGCGGTTGTGGCGAAGCCATTGGCTGCTGCACCAGTTGAGGTGGTGAGTGAGAAGGCGGCGGTGGTGGAGTTGCATACGAAGCCGAAGATTGAGGTGGTGACTTCGGCGGTTATCAGAGATGATAAGCCAGCAGTAGTGCGTGAGGGTAGAACGACGCGGCGCAAGATGTCGATGTTGCGAAGAAAGATTGCGACGCATTTGGTGAATGCGCAGCAGACGGCGGCGATTTTGACGACGTTCAATGAGGTGGATATGACGGCGGTAATGGATTTGCGGAAGGGTGTTCAGGAGGATTTCGTGAAGAAGCACGGTGTGAAGCTAGGCTTCATGTCGTTTTTCGTGAAGGCGGTGACGCAGGCTTTGAAGGATGTCCCGGCGATCAATGGACGGATTGACGGGACGGACGTGATTGAGAATCATTTTTATGATATCGGCGTGGCGATCGGGACGGAGAAGGGACTGATTGTTCCGGTTTTGAGGGATTGCGATTTGAAGTCCTTTGCCGATGTAGAGCAGGAGATCCTGGAGTATGCGGAAAAGGGTAGGGCGGGAAAGATATCGATCGAAGATTTACAAGGAGGGGTGTTTACGATCTCGAATGGTGGGGTATATGGGTCTTTGTTGAGTACGCCGATTTTGAATCCGCCGCAGAGCGGCATTCTGGGAATGCATACGATCCAGCAGCGTCCGGTGGCGTTGAATGGTCAGGTTGTGATACGACCGATGATGTATCTGGCTTTGAGTTACGATCACCGTCTGGTGGATGGTAAGGAGGCGGTTACATTTTTGATCCGGATCAAGGATTGCCTGGAGAATCCGCACCGGTTGTTACTAGAGATGTAGTGGTGGTTGTGCCGCTTGTGCGGTGCCGTTTTCGCTGCTTGCGTGTTTTCCGGAGAAGGAAGAGAATCACTGCCTAGATTTTGAAGAAGTTTTTCCCATACTATCGCTACCTGTGGCAGGTGAAGGGTGTATTTGCGATGGGGGTATTGGCGGGGTTGGTATATGCTGCGGCGACGGGAGCGGGTTTACCGTTGATGACGAAGGTGGTGTTTCCGGTTTTGTTCAACGAGAATCCGGAGGGTTCCGGGTGGTGGATTGATTGGTTGACCTCGATGTTGGGGACATTGACGCGTGATAAACTGTTGATTTACACGTGCATGTGGATACCAGCGGTATTTTTATTGCGTGCGGGGGCCGGGTATATGAATTCGTATCTGATCCAGTATGTGGGTATGCGTGTTATGGAGGGTCTGCGTACGGATGTGTTTGTTAAGTTGCAGCATCTGCCGCTGGCATTTTTCAAAAGGAACAAGTCGGGGGATTTGTTGTCGCGGGTGATGAACGATACGTTGATGTTGAGGCAGGTTGTAGCGCAGGTATCGAGTGATTTGGTGAAGCAGCCGGCGACGTTGGTGTTTGCGTTGGGGACGGTGATTATTTTAGCGGCGAAGGATCGGAGTTTTTTCGTTGCGTTGATCGCGTTGTTGACGGTTCCGGTTTGTGTTTTGTTGATACGGATGGCGGGGAAGAAGTTGATGCAGCGTGCGAGGATGTTGCAGGAGAGGGGTGGGGATTTATCGGCTTCTTTGACGGAGAGTTTGCAATCGGCGTTGGAGATCCGGGCGTATAATTTGCAGGATTCGCAGATTAAGAGATTCAAGGCGAAGGTGGCGGAGATTTTGAGGTTGGAGATGAAGGTCGTGAAGTATCGGCAGATGATTTCACCCTCGATCGAGGTTGTGGCGGCGGCGGGGTTTGCTGCGGCGTTGTTTTTTGGGGTGAGGGCGGGGATGACATTGGAGGGATTTTTGACGTTGGGGATGGCGTTGTATATGTCGTATGAGCCGATCAAGAAGTTGGGTGTGATGCATACACTTTTCCAGCAGGGGAAGGCATCTGTGGATCGGATCGAGTATATTCTGAATTCTGATGATGAGATTTTGAATCCGGAGAATCCGAAGCGGTGTGTGGCGCCGGAGCTAGGGATCGAGTTTCGTGGTGTGACGTTCGGGTATGATGAGCGTGTTGTTTTGCATGATGTGAATTTGGAGATCCCGGCGGGGCAGGTGGTTGCGTTGGTGGGTTCGAGTGGGGCGGGTAAATCGACTTTTGCGAATTTGGTGCCGCGTTTTTATGATCCGCAGGTGGGGGATGTTTGTTTGGACGGGGTGTCGATACGGGAGTTTCTAAAGCATGATTTGAGGGAGTTGATTGCGGTGGTTCCGCAGAATCCGGCGTTGTTTTTGGGAACGATGGAGGAGAATATTCGTGTGGGTAAGTTGGATGCGACGCACGAGCAGATCGAGGAAGCGGCGAGGAGGGCATACGCTCATGATTTCATCATGGGTATGCCGGACGGGTATGAGACTATGGTGGGGGAACGGGGGGATTTGTTGTCAGGTGGGCAGAGGCAGAGGATTGCGATCGCGCGGGCGTTTTTGAAAGACGCGCCGATTTTGATTTTAGATGAGGCGACGAGCGCGTTGGATACGGAGAGCGAGGCTATGGTGCAGCAGGCGTTGGCGGAGTTGGTGAAGGGGAGGACGACTTTGATTATCGCGCATCGGTTCAGTACGATACGGATCGCGGATCGGATTTTGGTATTCAAGGATGGTAGGATTGTGAGCGATGGAAGTCACGAGGAGTTGCTTAAAGAGGATACGACGTATAGGGCGATGGTGGGTTCGGAGCTTATGTAGTATTTTGAAGAAAACACATTATAGAGGAATTGATTTAGTTCACTGAAACGATTTCGATCAGAGTTCTCTTCTCGAAGAATTAGCAGCGATAAGTTTGCATGATGTGAGTGGGGGCAGGCTATGACGGAACTCGGTTTGTGGAGCATGTGCCTTTGAGTTTATGGTTTGCAAATATAGTAAAAAGGACAACCCGCAGGTTGTCCTTTTTGAAACTCAAGAAGTGGTTAGATTAATATTCGTAGTTTAAATAGAAGTTGAATTGACCGCCTTTGTCTGCGGCGTTGTCGGGGGAAGAAACAGGCACTGCATAGTCAAGAGCGAGTGGGATGGGGCTGATGGGTAGTTTGAGACGAATGCCCAAGCCGATGTCGCTGTATACATCATCCGGAGCGATATCCCATGAGCCTGTGTTGACGAAGCCGACGTCATAGAAGACTGCGGCACGGACGGTCTCGATAATAGGGACTGAATATTCTACGGACAGGTATCCAAGTGATTGGCCACCTACCACTTCGTTGGAACCGCCAACTCCATTATCGCGAGGGCCACCAATGTCACGGAATTCGAAGCCGCGCAGTGTCCGACCACCACCGAGGAACATCCTTTCGAATACCGGAACTGTGCCGCTATAGGCATCGACAAACGCCAACTCTCCAGAGAGGGAGAGAATCGTATCCCATTTGAGATTCCAGTATTTAGAACCCTGAGCGGATAAGGTAACGGTTTCGACGTCACCAGCAGTGACAGTAAGAGAAACGTCCAGTTTTTCTCCTTTGCGAGGTGTGACGTTGCTGTCGCGACTGTCATAAAGGTAATTCAGTGAGATTGCATTGCGCAGGAAATCACCGTCCGGGACGTTGTTTCGGAAAAACGCGGTAGGGACTGTCTCATAACTGATTTCCACGTTTTCAAGTGTGTAGGAGAGCTTGATGGAAGATTTCTCAGTCAAAGGCTTGCGGATGAAAATAGACGCGCCGGCGTTTGTTTGTTCATAGACATCGCTGAAGTATGTTGACTGACGGTAGAAGAGTTCGCCGCCGAGGGAGAGTTGCTGGTCCATGAACCAAGGCTCGACGAGGGAGACGGAAAATTCGCTACGTTCGGTTCCGGCACGGAGGTTCATGTTGAAACGCTGACCGCCGCCTGTGAATCTCCAAGGGTTGAAAAGATCGAAGTTTGACTGATCCAAGGTGAGGAAGCCGACGATGTTGTCAACAGAGCTGAAACCAAGACCAATTCCGATCGAACCGGTATTGCGCTCCTCGACGAGGATGTCGATATCGCGATAACCGCCACCACCTGGTGTGCCGTCCACCTGCACGTTTCCGAAGTATTGGAGGTTTTCCAAGCGTGCTTTGGTCGTTTCAAGTTCCACGGTGTTGAACCAGTCACCGGGATTGAGCGTTCCTTCGCGACGGATGACCTTATCCTTGGTTTTTGTATTCCCCTGGATGTTGACTTTGCCAACGCGGAAGCGGGAGCCTTCGGTGATCTGGTATTTGATGTCCACCTTGTTTGGTCCCGCGTCGCGAATGTCAGGTACAACCATTGCATCCGCGTAGCCGCGTGATCCGTAAAACGTCCGGATCATTTTGATGTCATCACGCATTTTAGAGGAGGAATACGCATCACCGCCCACAAGGGTCATGGAAGGGTAAAGCTCTTCGGATTTGAAGACGGACATTTTTCCAAAACTGATACCTGCGACCGTGTATTTTTCACCTTCGTTGATAGGAATGACGAGGTCTACACGCCCGTCACCGACAGGATCACGGCGGATGCCCGGGCTGCTGGCGCGGAGGTATCCTTTGCTGCGGTAGTAATCGAGAACGGAATCGAGATCATCATCCAGGGCTGTGGACTCGAAGCGACCTGATTTGGTCAACCATGAGAACCAGCCCTTTTCTTTGGTTTTCATTTCCTTTTTGAGCTCGGCGGTGGTGAAGACCGTGTTGCCCTCGAAGCGGATTTTACGCACTTCGTTTTTTGATCCTTCATCGATGATGAAGATCAGATCGGACACACCTGCCTGGCCAGTTTCTTGGATTCTGTGAGAAACAATCACATCAGGGTAGCCGAAGCCTTGGTAGTAACTTTCGATATTGCGGCGTGCTTCGAGGATTTTTTCATCACTCATCGCACCGCCGGATTTCAGTTTGGTTTCCTTTGCAAGTTTCTGTTCGGAAAATACTGTATTTCCGACAAAGCCAACGCCGTTGATCATCGGGCGGGACAAGACATCCGCAATGACACGCACTCCACTTCCGGCAGGTTCGGCAAGGAAGCGGACATCATCGATAAGTCCGGAGTTGAACAAAGTCTTGATATCGTTGTCGAGTTGCTCGGCCTGGTATTTGGTGCCCGCCTTGGTGGCCATCAGGTTTCTGAGAAGGGCTTCGTCCACGGTTTTGGCACCGCGATAACGGATGGAGACTTCGGTTATGGTTTTCCCTTCAAAATCCTGTGCCATCAAATGACTGGAAAAGGAGCAAACGAGGAGCAACGCAATCAGCGAAATAGGATGAAGGAGACGGATGATACCTCGGCGGGATGATGGTGTGGAACTCATAATGGAATTGATGACGCGAAATAAAGCCCGTATCCGACCCTTGCCGTCAAGGTCAATAGCTGGGTTCTGCATCAAAGCCTGAGAGCTTTGATGCCGATAAATAGCGGAAACTCTTCCGCAGCGCGGTGTTCAGCCTTGCTGAAGGGGCCAATTTGGGAACGCCGGTGTGAATATAATTCCGTGCAATTCACAACGCCCATGCCCGCTTTGCCAATGGCTGCAATGAGTTGGGCCAACGGGCGATGGTAAAATACAGTGCCTTCACCGGTTTTCAGACCGGGTCTCGTTTCAATACCGATGTCGCGAGGCGAACCATAGCCATCAAGTCGCCGAAACTGAATTTTTTGATCCGAATCCCAACCCCAGTGGCTGGCCTTGGGGATGCGAAAACACGGATGCATCATGACGATCACGGCAGTGCCGCCCGGCTTAATGGCCTGAGCCATGTTTTTCATAAGACCAGCAGCATCAGGAACGTCATGTACAGCCATGACACATGCTGTCTTGTCGAATTGGCCATCAGTCCATGCGCCGGGGACACAGGCATCCGCAATTTGAAAGGATACTCTTTTGTCCGTATCATATTTTTTTCGCGCGGAATCTATCAGTCGTCCGCTTGCATCGACTCCCAGTATTCTGCCGGCTCCGGCAGAGAGCAAATGAGGAACCAGGACACCTTGCCCACAACAGACATCGACGACCGCATCGCCCGCTTGAATTTGTAAAAGTTCCATCACTGCGGGGATAATGACATGCTGATGATAGTCAGAGCCGTCCACACCGACCAATTTGTCATACCAGCCAGCCACACCATCCCAACCTCGATCCACCCCCTTCAAGGGCCTTTGCTCTTCTTTCCTGCCTGAAGAATGCTTCTGATGTTTTTTCGGCAGTCCCCTGGCTTGTTGCCAGTCATGTTTTTTCGGCCTGTCCATGTATCGAGCTCAGTTCACTGGGGCACCGGTCGCACCTTGAAATGGCGCGGTATCGGCTTGCTCTGTGGTGGTATCCGAAAATGACTCCAAGATTGCCTTCGCACGATCGCGCCTGTCCTCCAACAAAATCGGAATTGCCATTTTGAAATAGCGAAGCCGGACCCCGCCATCGCCATCGTGCCGGTCTAGCCGATCCAAAAACGCAGCAATATCAATCAAACGCGCGCGCGCATCGATAAATTGAAGATCCAATAGTTCCTTTTTACTTTGTTTGGTCATTTTTAACTTTCGTTATAAGAATAGCCGTTTGCTTCGAGTTGACCAGCGACTTTCTCAATCCATTCACAGGGGTTTTCAAACAAAAACCCGCGCCATTTCTGGCACGGGTCTCTTTTAATAATGTAAATCAGCTGAACTCAGGCTTCAGTTTCCTGGGCAGCGGCGTAAGCACTCGATGCCTCATGAACTCTGGCAGTGCCTTTGTATTCCTTGCCGATTTTCTCGACCAGGCCGCGGTTCACAAGATTCTGCAGTTTCTCGTAGGAGCGCAGGCGTAACATTTCCTCGCCTCCGCTCACCGCATTGCGCAGCTTTAAATTTTCAAATACCCTTTCAAAGAGATCGTTGAATCCAAATACCTTTTTTTCAGAAAGGACATTGCAGAGTTCATCGGTTACGTGGTCTGGAAGTCTCCGGGAAAACCGGGTTCTTTTAGTCGTGGTTGCCATAGCGGAGCAATCAAAGCACAAATTTGTGGCACATGCGACTTAAATTTTGTATGGTATCCCATAAATATCACTTGATTTTTTAAAATTCCTCATGTTTTCAAATTTCCAATTCACGACACGATACCTTCTTCGAGTTCCTGTTTCAGGCGAAGTTGTCCACAGGCGGCATCGATATCGTGTCCCTTCTCGATACGAAGGGTGGCGGTAACTCCGGCTTTTTTGAGAATATCCTGGAAAGCGCGGCAGTGGCCGAGGGAAGGTCTTTTCCATTCCAGTCCCTCCACGTTGTTGTAAGGGATCAGATTTACCTTGGCTCCTATTTTGCGTGCATGGCTGGCGAGAATGTTTGCCTGTTCAAATGCATCATTCACACCATCAATAAGAATGTATTCCAGGGTGATTTTTTGTTTTTTCCTGGAATTCCAGTAAACTAGGGCGTCAAGCAGCTCAGCCACTGGATACTTGCGGTTCACGGGCATGATCCGGGAGCGAACCTCATCAGTGGCTCCGTGGAAAGAGATCGCCAAGCGGATTTGCTGCGGGTGATCCGCAAGTTGTCGAATCTGCGGCGCGAGCCCGGATGTCGAAATCGTAAGGTGTCGTGCGCCCAGATTCAGAGTATCTTCACCGGAGATAAGAGCGATTGACGCCATCAAATTGGGAAAATTGGCCATCGGCTCCCCCATGCCCATGAAAACCAGGTTATCCACGCGTTCACCGGAAATTTTCTCCGCGGCAAGAACCTGGCCAACGATTTCCGAGGCATCCAAATTCCGCGTGTAGCCAGCTAAGCCGGAGGCGCAAAATTTGCACCCGTAAGCGCAGCCTACCTGAGAGGAAACGCAGAGAGTCCGGCGATCCGAGCGTTCACCGTACAGAGCTGGGTTGGCAGGGATCAGCACCGACTCAATATAACGGCCATCATGCAACTTGAATAAAAACTTGCGGGTCGTATCCTCGCTGCCTTGTGTCTTCGCATGACCAAGCGCGGACAGCCGGTAAGATGCGGCGAGCTTTTCACGAAGCGCAGCCGGGAGGTTTGTCATCTCATCAAACGCGCCCGCCTTTTTTTTCCAAATCCAGTCCAGAATCTGTTTTCCGCGAAACGGAGGCTCTTCCTGGTCGGCGAGCCACTCAGCCAGCGCCGCCGGCGCGACACCATGCAGCGAGGGTAGGGGAGCGGGTCGTAAGGCATCGGACATACTTGTAACTATTCGCCCACCACTGATTCGTGAAGGTAAATGTGGAACACTTCGCATCTGAACGATTCGATAAGGAAAGGTCACACATCCCAACTCACCGCCAAAATTTCTTTGGAGCGCATGCCCTCTCCCTCAAATACGAATTTCCCAAGCAAATGCTCACCCGCCAGCACCTGCGGAAGCCAATGCCTGTCATCCTCCCACATCCGTTCATAAGGAATCGCATCCGTCCTCACCCACAGCGGCACAGCCTCATCCGTCTCCTGCGGTTCCCCTTCAAACTCACTCGCTAAAAACACATGGCACAGAATGCTCGGATAATCCGACATCTCGAACCACAGCTCCGCCACCTTCCGCGCATCCTTCACAGAAATGCACAACTCCTCCTCAGTCTCGCGCACCGCACACTCCAAAGCACTCTCGCCCTCATCGATCTTGCCCCCTGGTCCATTTACCTTACCCTGCCCATGACCTCGCTTCTTCTCGATCAAAAGAATCATCCCATCTTTCACCACGAACAACAAAGTCGCATGGATTTCCCCCTTCCAATCTGTCCAAACAAAATCCTTCACCACAGGGACCATGCCCCGCCTCCGCCCGTATTGCCAGCCTCAGTCTGAAAAAACTCACATGCCGCCATTGTTCGGCATTTGATAAATTCCATTTATCCATTAAGTATCTTGTGCCTACATCTTGAAAGCGGTTCTCACCATCACTACAGTTGCTCTCATCTCATCCGCCCTCGGCAACGAGACGTATCGGAAAGAGATTCAACCCCTCTTGGTGGAATACTGCTACGACTGCCACGGCGACGGCTCGCGCAAGGGCGATTTCCGCATGGATACATTCACCGACCTTTCCGCTCATCTTGACGACACCAAGCACTGGATACACGTCTGGCAAAACCTCCGCTCCCAAATCATGCCTCCCTCCGAGGAAGCTCATCCTTCCGCCGAGGAGAAACGTAAAATTCTCTCATGGATTGAGTCCGATGTTTTCAAAGTGGATCCACAAAAGCCCGACCCGGGCCGAGTCACCATACGCCGTCTCAACCGCAACGAATACCGACACGCCGTTTTCGATCTTCTTGGCGTGGATTTCGACACCACCGAGGCCTTTCCGCCGGACGATACCGGATACGGCTTCGACAACATCGGCGACGTTCTCTCCATCTCTCCGCTACTCATGGAGAAATACATCACCGCCGCCGAGGAAATTGTTAATCTCGCCCTCCCTGATGATGCCTCGGCCCAAGTTCCGCGAGCGGAATTTCCAGCCGCAGATTTTAAAAATCCAAACACACCCGCCACATGGATACCCCTCTCTGAATCGTCTCAATTCAACATCAAACTTCCCATCAAATGGGACGGAGAATATCGCCTCATCCTCCAATACTCCATACAAGGAGCCACCGAAGCCACCACCGAGGAAGCGTTTCTCAAAATCACACAAAATAAAAACCAACTCGCAAGCACCGCCCTCGGCTGGGATCAACGCACCACCATCGAGCTTCCCGCCACTTACAAGTTTAAGTCCGGCGAAACCCAGCTTTCTTTACAAATCAAACCGGAAAAACCACCGGCCGCTGGCGAGGAGCCGCTCTACCTCTCAATTCAAAACCTGGTTCTCCAAGGACCTCTCGACGGTTCCAAAAAAGAATATTCCAAAGGCCACCGCATGATTTTCGTCGATGGCCCGCCGCCGGAAGATGATCCCGCCGCCGCCGAACGCTATGCCCGCAAAATCCTCCGCTCCTTCATCTCCCGCGCCTTCCGCCGCCCCATCGACGAACGCGACATCAACCGTCTCGTAGCCATCGTCCAGGAAACCGATAAGCTCCCCGGCAAAACCTTCCAAGACGGCATCAAACAAGCCATCGCCACCTGCCTCGCCTCCCCGCGTTTTCTTTTCCGCATCGAAATCCAACCCGAGCCCAACAACCCCAATCACATCGTCCCCATCGACGAATACGCGCTCGCCTCACGCCTCTCATTCTTTCTCTGGTCATCCGTCCCGGACGACGAACTGCTCTCCCTCGCCTTCAATAAAAAACTACGCGCCAATCTCCGCCAGCAAGTCGATCGCATGATCGCGGATCCGAGGTCAAAACGTATGACCGAACACTTCGTCGGCCAATGGCTACAAGCGCGCGACATCTTCACAACACCCATCTCCCCCGCGACCATCCTCGATGTGAAAACCAACCGCGAGGCAGCCGGAGTCTTCGATCCGCGCCTACGAAAAGACATGCAGCGCGAAACCTACGCCTTCTTCGATTTCATCCTCCGCAAAGGCAGACCCGCCGAAGAACTCATCTCCGCCCGCTACTCCTTTCTCAACGAGCGCCTAGCGAAATTTTACGGCATCGATGGAGTGAAAGGTGAGGAATTCCGTGCCGTCGATCTCACAGAACACCCGGAACGCGGCGGCATCCTCACCCAGGGCACCTTCCTCATCGTTTCCTCGAACCCCACCCGCACCTCCCCCGTCAAACGCGGTCTCTACGTCCTCGACAACATCCTCGGCACACCGCCGCCGCCGGCACCGCCCGACGTTCCGGAACTCGGCTCTACCATTTCCAATGAATCGACCAAACCCACCATGCGTGAGATGATGCAAATCCATCGCGACAAGCCCGACTGCCGCGGCTGCCACGCACGCATGGATCCCATCGGCCTAGGATTGGAAAACTTCGACGCCCTCGGCCGCTTCCGTCTGCAGGAACACGGCCAAGCCATCGACACCGCCGGTCAACTCGTCTCCGGCGAATCCTTTTCCGATGTCGCCTCCCTGAAAACCATCCTCGCTGAAAAACGCAAGGATGACTTCTACCGCACCCTCTCCGAAAAACTCCTCACCTACGCCACCGGCCGCGGCATCGAATACTACGACTCCGCCACCATCAACCAACTCACCGAAAGCCTTCACAAAAACAAAGGCAACCTCACCGAACTCATCCACACCATCACCACCTCCGCTCCCTTCCAAAAACGTAGGGGTGACCATTGAGATTTCATCGCGAGAATTTGCTCTCGACCTCTCATTGCTTTCCTCATTTCCTACTGCATCCGACCATGATTCTTCCCATCGTCCAATACGGTGATCCCATTCTTCGCCAACAATGCAGCACCGTCGAAACCATCGATGATGAATTTCACCAGCTTGTCGCCGATATGTTGGAAACGATGGTCGATGCAAATGGTGTCGGTCTTGCCGCACCGCAGATCGGAAAAGACCTGCGGCTTGCGGTCATCGATGTTTCCCATGACCCGGAATGCGTTTCCTATCTCAAGGTCAACGGTGAGGATGCCGATGTATCATCCATCATGCCCCTCGTATTCATCAATCCCACCCTCGAATACGGTGAGGAAAAGGAAATCGATTTCGAAGGTTGCTTGAGCATCAAAGGAATTCGCAATGAAGTCCGCCGCCCCGCCGAAGTGAAAGCAACCCTTCCCCAACTCGACGGCAGCACACTCGTCATCGAAACCGATGGCCTGCTCGCCCGCGCTCTTCAGCACGAAATCGATCACCTCAACGGCATCCTCTTCATCGACCGCCTCTCCGCCGTCGCCAAAGTTTCCGTAAAAAACCGGCTGAAAAGACTCACGGGTCAATAAAAGTTGTCCTGCCTCACTCCTTATTTATCGCCTTCAAAATATCTGACAAAACTAAGCTCGGATCACCCTCAACTTCCGTAATATTGCCATCGTCTCTGATCCGAAAACCTCCCAAAGCCTCTGCCAAATCACCGACCCTATCCATTACGGCTATCGGCGGAACCAGTTGCAGGCTTGAAGTTACATCTTTAGGATCTTCATCATATGATAGACCGTAAAGGACATGCGACGTGTCTTTGCTGAATTCTGCGTGGTCGTCGCTATCGCCAATCAAGTATCTCTTGGACAATGGTTTACCCGACATTACATCCCAGATTGTGAATGCATAGATTCCCAAATTCGGAGGTATCCACCGGAAGCTTCTCGTCAGAATGTATCGCTCATTTGAAGATATGGAACTCAACAACACCGTATCGGAAGCCTCTCCCTGTCGAAACAATGTGGACTCACGAATCGCCGGATACTTCAGCGAGTCTTTAGTAGTGTCCCATATTTCCGTAGTGAAAAAATCGGTTTGCACTAAAACTTCCTGCTCCTTGATGAACCGTGCATGAACAATTGGCGCATTAAACTTTCTATTCCAAATAGGAGTCTGATTGCCGTTTTGTTTTAGTTGGAGTTCGACACTACCAACAATTTCCAAAACCTTTTCACCTAACTGGTCGGCCACCACTGGATCTTTTCCAGTGGATTCATCCCAAATCTTATGCAAACCCCGCTGATCCTTACCCATTGTCAAATGGGTTTGCGACGAATTAGGCAGACGCGTTGGCCCTTGAATACGCCACGCAGCAGTCTTGCTGTCTTTCCCGCGCACCGAAAACCCATCCTCAGAATCAATCCGTAGTCCGATCACTCCGATCTCTGCCGCGACTGGCCAACCGACAGATTCACCGTCCCCGGATGAGGAAACTCGAATCGAACCATCAATTGCATAACTGATGAAATGCCCATGCCCCACATCACCAAGCGTGATTGGTTGGCCATGAGAGTTTGTTGCGACAAGACCGATTTCGGAATTCTCGTCGTAGTCATGGATCTGATATAGTTTTGCATCCCCCCGACTAGATAAGGTCACCAACTTAGGTCCGGAGCGGTTTTCCAATGATGGAGTGAACCAGACATCATTGTACTCAGCCTCTTGAAAATTGGCATGAGTGCCGCTAGCCGCGAGTGACTTTTCAATCCGTTTTCCGTTATCAACATCCCACACTTCGATATATTGTGGAGCCCTCCATGGTTTGGCAATCACAGCAAGAAAACGTCCATCATTCGACAAAACCGCAGCAGAAATTTCATATAGATAATGGTCGAGATTCTCCTGCTCCACTTCTCGCCACGGACCTAATGGCCTGCCTCCTTTCTCCCACACGCGGAAAGTGATTGGCCCATCACCTGAATCCGCTATACTCACAACCGTTACGCAGCGTTCGCCATCCGCGCTCTCGGAATACCATGTCGGCTTGACTCGTTCCCCATCCAAATCAAGCGACTGAAATAGCTTCGGTATAGGTTGCGTCTTCATCCGCTTAATACCAACTGGTGGCGGTTGAGTTGGTGCGGTGGTTGGAAGCAAGAATGTTTCCTCCTGTAGCAATGTCCAAATTCGTGTTGCCGCGGCTGTATGGCCAGCACGTGCCGACCGAGCTAAATAAGCCATGCCAACACGCGCACTATCGGTGTTTGCCAAACGATTCAATCCCTCTTGTAAATCGGAAATCGCCAGCGTTGTAACCGCTCTGCTCTTCTCTTCATCTGCTAACAATCTCGCCTGATCCGCCTCGACACGCCGTAGCACTGCTTGCTCACGTTGAAGGTTCGCTTCCACACGTTGCTTATCAGCTTCGCTACGCTGAAAATCAGCATCTTTCCGCCGTTCGTTAGCCATCCAACCCAT
This sequence comes from Akkermansiaceae bacterium, assembly GCA_041737575.1. GTDB lineage: Bacteria > Verrucomicrobiota > Verrucomicrobiia > Verrucomicrobiales > Akkermansiaceae > Luteolibacter. Next base: position 2,092 of record JBGSRM010000299.1, on the reverse strand, counting down.
TACCACAGCTACGCCTGCCAACAAAGCGAACAGCACACTTAACGATGTCAAAATCCTCGCCCGCTTCTTGGCTCGCAGCAACTGTCTCGCTTTGTCACGACGCGTCAACTCACCCAAGGGAACCCCCAACGCGCCTGCTATGACCTTCAACTTTGCTAATTCCAGACGCTCAGAATATTCACGCACCGCTTGCTGCGTTGTAGTATTATTCATCTCCGGCTGAGTCTCCAGCCAAGCCTCATATGCTGCCACCGTAGTCCATCCCTGTATGGGTCTCCCGCCCGGTCTGCAATCCGCAGCAATCGGCTCTGTCCGAGCCGACCAATCAACAATGCCGTGCTCATTCGGAACGCCAAACCGCAACGGCTCAGGAAAACACTCCGCCGACGTGCCAAGCCGCACCATCTTTTCAGGATCGTCAGATGCATTCGGCTCACCATCAATGATTAGGGCAAGAATCCGCCCACTTCTCCCTAGCTCCTTGAAGTATCGGATTTCGTCTGCCACGAAGCGCGACTGCACCGCCCGTGGTGAGCATATTACCACCAAGAGACTGCTATTTTCCAACGCACGACGGATATTGTTAGATAAATCAGCATCCGCTGGCAGCTCTTCCTCATCACGAAATACCGGGTAGAGAGATTGTGGAATCGCTTCTCCACGTAAATTCTGGGTAGCGATCAGATCTCCAGGAATTTCATAGTTTTCCACCGCCTCATGCAGCCATGTGGCCCACTTTCGTCCCATTTCCAAGTTATCCGCATGGCGGTATGAAATAAACAACGCATAGCGTCGTAGTTTAGCCGGAGCTGGCAATTTCACATCGGCATCTAACATGTTTTTTATATGACATTCAACGTCATCGCTTACAAGCGGATTCATATCTCCATCACGCTCCCTGTTTAAAAAACCAATCTCTACCCCTTGCCGCCTAGCGGAAATGAAGCATCTTGCGAAGCAAATGCCCTTCATTCCTACACGCGCCGCCGCTCTTGACCGCCTCGAAAATTTCGTGCCGCATGCCGCGAAATATTCGGGGCGTCGGAACTTTGATCTTGGCACGGGCAACCACTCCGCTGTCTCGCGGCTTTCGCCTTACATCCGCACCCGCCTTATCACGGAAGAGGAAGTGACCCGCGCCGTTCTGCGCCGTCACAGCCCGTCCGCCGCTGAAAAATTTCTTCAGGAAGTCGCATGGCGCACTTACTGGAAAGGCTGGATGGAAATGCACACGGGAGTCTGGGATGATTATGTTTCTTCTCTCTCAAGCTTGAAAAAATCCGCCGCTTATGAATTTGCAATCGGCGGTAAGACAGGCATCGAATGCTTCGACCACTGGACACACGAACTCATCGAAACCGGTTACCTCCACAACCACGCCCGCATGTGGTTCGCATCCATCTGGATATTCACCCTGAAGCTTCCATGGCAGCTCGGTGCCGATTTTTTTCTCACCCACTTGCTCGATGCCGATGCCGCAGCAAACACCCTTTCATGGCGTTGGGTCGCCGGCCTCCACACTCAAGGGAAACATTATCTCGCCCGCGCCGAAAATATTTCCAAATACACATTGGGTCGCTTCGATCCCAGCGGCCAGCTCAACGAATCCGCCGCAGCGATGCCCGCCGATGCCTCTTACGAAAAAACGCCACTCCATCTCCCCGCCAACATCAAGGCACCTGGTCGAGTCGGTTATTTGATGTTCCCCGATGACCTAGCCTCACCGCCCTCCGATATTGGCAACATCGTAGCCACCGCCGCATATTTACCTCCCGTCTTGGAAACAACCCCTCTGGTCTCCCGTTTCCTAAGCGGCGCGGTGAATGATGTCTTGTTAGAAACCCAAGGTACGCTTCTAATAGGTGATTTGTCCTCAGCTCTGCGCGATTGGATCATCAATGAAAAACTAGACTCCATCGTCCTCTCCCGCCCAACCGTCGGCCCGACAAAAGACTTTCTCTCCACCTGCGATCTCCCCAAACAAATCATCACCTTCATCCGTCCATGGGATCGATTTCTCTGGCCACATGCCACGGCTGGATTTTTTAAACTCAAAACGGCACTGCCAAAGTTCCACGCATCCCTCGCTCCG
>JBGSRM010000272.1:0-29466 GCA_041737575.1 Akkermansiaceae bacterium | reverse complement strand
TTCTGTCTTTTCAAAGACGGGAGGCTTGGGCGCATCGTCGGGTGGGTTGGCGATGGGGATGGTTTGCCAGGTGCCGTCCGGGTTGAAGCGGTATTCCACGGCTTGGCCTTGGAAGGAGAAGGTGCGCTGGCCGGATTTGATCTCCTTCCACCAAGCTAGGCAGGATGCGCTGTTTTCATGGTGCATTGATTCCTCATAGTCTCGCAATCCGATTTTGAGCAGCACTGTATAGGCAAACTTCCTAGGATTAGGTAGTAGCAACCCTTGCATCCCCATTTTTTGTTGTTCCTCTCTTATCGCAAAATACTCCTCCGTTGTCCGCATATCTTCTTTGCTTTCCAACATGTTCCCGACAACCCATATGGTTTCAGGACTTGGCAAATGAACCATCGTTTCACGAATCTGTTGGTGGATCATCTGGTATTTATTATCCACCCACGGCTTCTCCGTATTTTTACGGGCTTCCGCTAACTTGTCTGCGTAGTATTCGGCATGACCTGGGATGGCAAGAAGTTCACTTTGAATTTCATAATATAGAAAATGAACATCAGGGCTGTGATTGGGTATCGTTTTTCGATACCCCATATTTCTGAGTCCAAGCCAAAGCCCGGATAACTTATGAATCGATGAGCTTTCAGATAGCTCGCTGAGTTTGCCTTTCCAAAAAGCAACTTGTTTGGACTCTTTACTTAATGTATCAGTATTCTGATTTGCGTTTGCTTGCGAAACAAAATACACAAATAATGTAGTAGCGAATAGAATGATGGATTTCATTAATCGTCTCCTGTTGGCCGAGTTTTCATCCAGTCCTCCGCATGATCCCACTCCGCTTTGACCAGTAGGTTCTTGTGGAGTGCTCCTGCTGCGGCTTTTTGTTTCATATTTGAAAACATAAGCCTTTCCAAGTGGTTTGTGCCGCTTAATGGAGCGACACCACCATGTTGATCCGGATGCCCCGATCCAGCGAAAATGTGGCCGATCTCATGGGCGATGATCGTGAGATATATATCGGTAGGTATTGCATCACCATCCCTATCCTCACTTGCCACATAGACGATATTGCGTGATCTGTCTGTCCAGCCGTCCGCAATAGAATCGCCATGCTCGAAATTAATTCCGTTGGCCTCATGAATTTGAATTCCCCAGCATCCTCCAAGAAGAAACACATGTATATCCGCCTCGGAAGCCGGATCGATGAGTTCAAGCAGGCGTTTTTCTTCTGGACGAGGTTTGGGATCCTCTCCCTCGTCCTGATCATTTGCTCCTAAGTCCAAAATACGGTTGTATGGATCAAAAGAGGATTCCGTAATTGGAAACTCAGGCGTTCCCCAATCGGATGTTTTACCTATATCCCAATCAATGGTGTGTTCGACTATTTCCAGATCGCTGAACCATGCGTTAATCTGACGGCTGAACACTTGATAGAGTTTGTCTTTGATCTGCTGATCGGTGATTTCTGTCTCTGGCGGCTTGAGGTTTTTGAAAGCTCCCGTGGCTGTATCCTTTTTTGCGCCAGTCACACTATGAACGATGACCTTCACATCACGATACTTCATAGCCTTTACACTTACGGGGAGATTGCCGTTGATACTGTTACCTAATTGGAAATGGATGGGTTGCTCGCTGTCGATGCCAGTGCCAGTTCCCCGCCAGTCGATATCCTGGAACGTGCCGTTTACCGTCAGTTTGTTGGGGACAGGCGTGGCATTGGCGACCGTGAGAGTTCCCGTTCCCATCGACGGTGTATTCTCTCCTCCAACTTTGAACCGCGCACGATTCTCGTTGGTGAAGGTTTCGGAACCTTGGATTGGAGCCATAATCCAGATGTCTTGTTGGTAGCCCGGATCGTTGGTTTCTGCGGTCATGGATACATCGTCCACTCCTGTCGCATCGGTGTTGTCCATAACGTGCAGCTCTTTCAGCAGAACGGGCACGATATCGCCGGCGCCGTTTCCTCCTGTCTTCTTAGCGGATCCGAGCAGGGTGCCGTTCCTGTTGATTTGCTCGACCATTATGTTATCCCAACCGGAACCATGCAGAACGCCATCAAGCTGGATCTGCCTGCCGTTTTTCCAGATGGAATTACCGGGATATGTAATTCCTACGCCGGATTCGTTCATGTCGTTCATCAAAGGCAGAGGAGTTTTCTCCCATGCAGAATTCCTGTGACGGTAAACCTTTAGTGGTTCCCAGTTGGGAACGGTGGAATCAAAGGTGGAAACCATCAGGTTGGAGTGCGGATCTTCCAATGTTGAGAATGGCTCGAAGGAGAGAGGGATATTCCCGATCCGGTACTGCATGGTGCTGGGCTGGCGTTCCAGTATATTTCCGCTTCGCAAAATGGGTGCCGCAGATGATCTCTGGTGCGACCTGAAGACCTCCCAAAGGGTGCTGGAAGCGGCGTAATCCGCTGTTTGAATTGCGGTGTTGCCGCAGATAGTGGTCGTTCTGGTAAGCGGAATCGCAGTATCGGGATACGTCGGAAAACTGATCGTCTGGTTTTCGGTGACGGTGCGATCAAAACGCGTAAGCGTGGTGTACCTTAATTCCTTGTAATCGTCCCCAGGCCCGTTGGAAACCAACGGATCGGCCTCATGATCCGTCCAGACGATCATATCCCAGTATCCGCCGGGCCCTCCTGTACCTGTTAACCAACCCTGAATCTGGATTTTGCCGTTATCGCTGAACATTGCGCTGGAGTCCCAACCGACATAAGGCTCGGAGTGTCCCGGGCGCACGTAGGGCTTCCTCTGGTGCCATTGGAAATCCGTTTCTGCACCCCAGTAATAAGGAGCATTTTCGTCGGGGTTCGGTTCCTTGGCCAAAGCGTCGGAATTGTTTAGGACAATTCCGAGTAGCGGCCGCACATCGTTGTAACCTAGTTCCAGCGGAGGAAGACCCAAGTTGATCACCACGTAGCCACGTTCCCCGGCACGAGCCCAATCGACAAGCATTTCATCCGGGTCAGCATCAACCAGGTTGGCAAGACCGTCCCCATCCCTGTCCCCGGGAGTCGCTGCGGGATTAGCCTGTACGCCCTGTTGGTAGGCCTCCAAAAAGGTCAATTCCGAGCCTGGGAATAAGTTTGAGGCATCGGTCGGGTCGTTGGGATTGATTCCATGGGCGAACTCCCAATCATTGGGAATACCATCTCCATCCGTGTCTGTGGTATCTGCTTGGAGATTTTCAAAGCGTAGCGAGAAGACGGCTTTGAGTTGGCCGATGTTGGCGATGCCTTTGTTGTTGTCGTCGGTGGTTTCGGTGCTCCATGGGAAGATGGAGTTGGGGTGGTTGGTGCCGTTGGCGATGCGTTCGGCTTCGAGCCATGCGGGGGCGGCGGCGTGGAGGCGGGTGTAGAAGGGGTCGGCGATGGCTTTGAGCTGGCCGATGAGGAGGGGAGCTTTTTGTTTTTCCGCCCAGTCTGCGGGTTTGGGGTTGGGGACGGTGAGATTGAGGATGGGGGCGAGGTCGGCTTCGATCTGTGCGGTGACGGCCGGGAGGATGGGGCGGAGGACATCGAGGGCTGATTTCGCCATGTGCTTGGCTTGGCCAATGTTGGCAGGGCCTTTGTTGTTTTGTGGGGCTCCCGGGACAATGACGGGGGGATCGCCCACGCTCCACCATAGCGGCGGGACGGCGAAGGCAACGAGAGCCAGCATGAGAAAGATGCTGGGGATGAGTTTTTTCTGGGGGAGGGGCACTGTTTTGGAAACTTTAAATTTTAAACTTTAAACTCCAAGGAAGAGGGGTGGTGACCTGAGTTCGCGGCTACATGCAGTTACTCGTAGATGCCCATGGAGATGTCGCCTTGGGGTTTGGTGATGACGATGTCGCCATCGGCATAGATGATGAAGGAGTTTTTGCGGTTGCTTGTTGAAGTGCCGTTGCCGATGACGAGGTGAGAGGCTTTGGTGATGGGGGCGTTGTAGGCACCGAGGAGGATGCCGTTGCGGTGCCGGTTATAGCCGGTAATGTTGTATTCTCCAAGAACGAGCGAGTTGTATTCTGTGTTTGTGTTATAGCTTCCGGTGGTGAGGGAGTATCCAGCGAATGTTTGGTTATAGTTGCCACATACAATGGCTGAAAATGCCTCCACGTAGTTGAATGTACCAACTGCCAATGAGCTATTTTCGTTATCATCGTCGTTCACTGTGTTAGCAAAGCCGACGGCAAGGGAACGCGGCATGATGACGCTGTTTTGTGCGCCGATCGCACCGGAGTTGGTTCCAATAACATAATTCATAAAGGAGTTGGTGGGTCCCACATTGAGATCAGCAATGATGGTGCTGGCGCTGGCGTAAGTGATTGCCAAGAGGGTGTAGATAATTGAGTGGAATTTCATGGTTTTGACTTGGTTGGATTGGTGATGTGATCGAGACGTTGGGAATTCAGGAATTCCGCTAGAGGAGGGGTGTTTCCAGGGTTGGTTTCGAGCAGGTGTTGGTGGAGGCGGCGGAGGTAGGCTTGTCGTTCAGGGGAGTCACGAAGCTGGTGGGAATTTTCGACTGGATCGGTAGCCATGTCTTCGGCCAATTTGCTTTTGAGGCGGGCTTGTGCGGCAGCAATGGTTTCAAAAGCCTTTGATGGATCGTTGCCAAACAGGGCGGCTTGCGTGGCCTCGATGAATTCACGGTTGGCAGTGGGGAGTTTGGCGAGGTGTGCGCGGAGTTGTGCGTCTGTATTGGGGCGCAAGATGGGTGCGTGTTCGTCGAGGATGTCTGCAAGATTGTCGTGTTCCTCGATGAGTGGAGCGATTGATTGGAGAGTTTTTTGAATCTTCTCTGCGGCTAGCCATGGGTTCTCGGGATACAGCTTGTGATTTTCACGGATCGTTTTGCGATACTTGGCAACATAATCGTTCATGAGAGCTTCCCGATTTTCTTCGAGTGCCGCCAAAATTGAGGCGCGCTTTTCGGGGTCGAGACTGGGTGAGTCGAGTTGGGTGATGAGAGCAGAGCGGGATTGCTGAGTATCGACCTTTAGGGATGCTGGGGTGGACTCCGGTGTTGACTCCTTGCTAGTTTCCAGAGGTTGGGCGCGTAGGGGGGTGGTAGAGGTAGTTAAAATGGAGATAAATAGAAGAAGAAGGGAGAGCGGTTTGACTTGTCTGTGGCTTGCTAGATTATCAAGAGTCGCGATATCACAAGATACGATTGTTGCATTTAATAATCCTTCATGGCCAATCATTGAATGAAGCTGCATCAAGTTTAGGGAGAAGGGACAATGGATTGATGTGACACTTTTTTCACGTACATTGCTTTTAGGGCGATGGAGATGCCGTTCATTTTGCAGTCGATTTCGTGGTCGCCATCGACGATGCGGATGGGTTTGGATTTGGTTCCGGTTTTTAGGGTTTCGGATGAGCCTTTGAGTTTGAGGTCTTTGATCATGGCGACGATGTCGCCGGTTTGGAGGGTGTTGCCGTAGGCGTCTTTGACGATTCTGGGCTCATGGGAGATGGTTTCAGTGGGGGGCTGGGTTTTCCATTCGTGGCCGCAGGTGAGGCACTCGTTGTGGTCGGTATGGACGAGGATTTCGTCCATGGTGCAGAGGGGGCATTGCATGGGTTGTTAGTGGCCTTGTTTGCCTTTTTTTGGGGGTTCCCATTCCCTGCGGGTTCGGGAGCGGACGGAGAAGATGGTGGGGATTCCGGGGGCGGGGTGGGCGAGGCGGAGTTGGTGGGTGAGGTAGGCGTGGTAGGAGTCCTGCATGAGGTTTTTGTCGTTGACGAAGAGGACGAAGGTGGGGACGGGGATGGTGGCGTATTTTTCGTTGAGGGCGGTGGTGGCGTAGTAGAGTTTGATGCGGCGTGCTTTGTTGTCGGAGGGTGGGGGATTTTTGGCGATGGCTGCCTGGAGCATCCGGTTGAGCTGGCCGGTGCCGGGGATTTTTTGTGCGGAGGTTTTGATGGCGAGGGCTTTTTTGAGGACTTGTGAGGTGGAGTCGCCGGTTTTTGCGGAGCAGGTGAGGAAGGGTGCGTAGTCGAGGAAGAAGAGTTCGCGGCGGACGTGTTCTTCGGCTTCGGCGTTGCGGTCCTTGAGGTTGGCTCCGGGGTGGTAGAGGTCGAATTTATTGAGGACGATGAGGCAGGGTTTTTTTTCTTCGAGGACGAGTTGGGCGATTTTGCGGTCTTGTGCGGAGATGCCTTCGGCGAGGTCGATGACGAGGACGCAGAGGTCGGCGCGGCGGATGGCTTTTTCGGTGCGGATGGCGGAGAAGACTTCGACGGAGTTGTCGCGTTTGCCACGAGGGCGGAGGCCGGCGGTATCGATGAGGGTGAAGTTTTCTCCGTTGAAGGAGTAGGGGAGGTCGATGGCGTCGCGGGTGGTTCCGGCGATTTTGGAGACGATGGTGCGGTCGTCCTTGAGGATGGAGTTGATGAGGGATGATTTGCCGGCGTTCGGTTTTCCGATGATGGCGAGTTTGATGCCCGCTGCCTGCGCGGTTTCCATGATGGCTTCCGTTTCCTCAAGGAGTGGGGAGATGTAGGTATCGATCTGATCAATGAGTTCGGAGAAGTTGCGGCCGTGTTCGGCGGAGACGAAGATTTGGTTGGAGAAGCCGAGTGAGGAGAAATCGGAGAAGCATTTCTCGTGTTTGTCGTGATCGACTTTGTTGATGACGAGCAGGATGGGGGGTGAGGCTTTGCGGAGTTTTTGGGCGAGGGCTTGGTCGATGGGAGTGAGGCCTTCCTGGGCATCGACGACGAAGAGAATGAGGTCGGCGGTTTGCATGGCGATGTCGGCCTCGATGGCGACTTGATCGCCGAAGCCGTCGTCGAGGGATGCGCCGATGCCGCCGGTATCGATGAGGGTGCAGGGGCGAGAGGTGAGGGAGCAGGGGGCGGAGATACGATCGCGGGTGACGCCGGGTTGGTCGTGGACGATGGAGATTTTACGACCTGCGAGGCGGTTGAAGAGTGCGGATTTCCCGACGTTGGGGCGACCTACGATGGCGACGGTGGGCATAAATTTTCAATTTTCAATTTTCAACTCTCAAGGAAGAGCTTTGCAGGATGCTAGATATGTGGACACATTCCAGCGATAAAGAAAAACCCCGCCGTGTGGCTTTTAAAAGCCGTATGGCGGGGTAACACGAACAGGGATGGCGGAGCGGACGGGGCTCGAACCCGCGACCTCCAACGTGACAGGCTGGCGCTCTAACCAACTGAGCTACCGCTCCATCCCGTTCGGGTGGGCGGGACGCTATGGAGAGAGGATAGGGCGTGCAACATCTTTTTTAGGGAAAGTTGATTTTTTTAGTTTTAGAATCCAGAGGCTAGATGATGTTTGGAGGGAGTTGGTTGGCGAAGGAATGGGCGGGCATGATTTTGGAGCCTTCGGGTTGGACGGTGGAGAGGATGAGAGAGGAGTTGTGGCAACCGAGGAGGAGTTGGCCGTTTTCGTTGCGGAGTTGATTGGGGGGGATGGGGGTGTTGGAGATTTGGGTGGGGGGGAAGATTTTGATGCGTTTGGGTTTTCCTTTGAGTTGGGTGATGGTGTAGGTGCCGGGCCATGGGTGGTAGGCGCGTATGGTGCGTTGGATCGTTTCGGCGGGTTGAGTGAGGTCGAGGAGGCCGTGGTCGCGGAGGAGTTTGGGGGAGTGGGAGACGGCGGTAGGGTCTTGGGGTGTGCCTGATTTGGGGTTTTGGGTGAGGATAGTGAGGGCTTCGTCGAGGGCGGCCGGGGCTAAGGTGGCGAGGCGGTCGTGGAGTTCTCCGGCGGTTTCGTGTGGTAGGATGGGGATTTTTTTCGTGGAGATGATGTTTCCGGCATCGAGCTCGCGGATGACGTGCATGACGGTGATTCCGGTTTCGGTGTCGCCGTTTTGGATGGCTGATTGGATGCAGGATGCGCCGCGATATTTCGGGAGGATGGATGCGTGGAGGTTGATGATGGCTTTATTGGGGGCGTTGCGGACGGATTTCCCGATGATTTGGCCGTAGGCCATGACGATGGCGAAGTCGGGGGCGAGGGTTGTTAGAGGGACGGCGGCTTCGCTGATTTTTTCCGGCTGCCAGACGGGGATGTTGTGGGAGAGGGCGTGTTGTTTGATGGCGGGGGGGATTGCGTTGCTTTGGCTGCGTCCGACGGGTTTGTCTGGTTGGGTGATGAGGACGAGGGGTTTGCGCCCTGTTTCGATGAGGTGTAGAAAGGTTGGGATGGCGATGTCGCCGGTGGCGATGAAGGCGATGGACATGAGGTTGTTAGATATCAGTTATCTGTTCTGAAGGAAAGACTTTGATATCGAGCATGTTTAAAAAGATTGGTTCAGTTTGTATGGAATTTCAGGGATTGGAGGAGGCTTTGTTTAGTTCCTGGAGCATGGCTTCGAGGCGGGTGGTGGCGTCTGCGGTGATGTGGGTTGCTTGGAGGCGGTCTGCCCAGAGGGGGAAGGCGAAGGGGGAGAGTTTTTTGGTTTCGATGAGGGTAAAGGGGAGGGTTTGGATTTTTTCGAGGGATGCTTTGAGGCGTGTGAGTTCGAGTTGGCGTTCGAGGATTTCGTTGTGTGCTTGGGTTAAGAGGAGGTTGGAGGGGTCGTAGCGTTGGAGGACTTCGAAGAGGAGGGATGCGGAGGATTGGAGTTGGCGGTCGGAGGGGGAGGAGCGTCCGGGTATTTGTTGGAGGATGAGGCCGGAGACGCGGGCGATTTCGCGGAATTGGCGGCGCGCGAGTTCGGCGGAGTTGATGCAGTCGAGGAGGTCTTGGAGGAGGTTGTCCGGGGAGAGTAGGGAGCGGAGAGATTTTTCTAAGAAGGGTAGGCCGCGTTTGGCTGTTAGAGAGAATGCGTAGTCGTTTTGAGTGGCGGTGATGGTGATGGGGTTGGTGCGGGAGATGCGGAAGGCGAGGAGGGCGGCGAGGCCTTCGTGGACGAGGCGTCCGGCGAAGGGGTAGAAGAAGAGGTGTTGGCCTTCGCGGGAGGTGGTGTGTTCGATGAGGAGGGAATCCGAGTCCGGGATGCGGGACCAGGATTTTTGGATGGAGAGGATGGGGGCGACGGCGAGTAGTTCGGGGGAGGAGTGCCGAGTGATCAGTGAGCAGTGATCCGCCGTCGCTGAAGCTATGGCGGACAAGTCAGTGGGCTGGGGTTGTGGGTTTTTTAACCGTGAATGGGCGTGGATGGATGCTAATGAAGACGTTGGTTGGGGGGATTTTGGATTTGGCTCGGGTTGATGGGCGGAAGGATTCCGCCCCTCCTTGTTGATGATGTCGGAAAATGCGATTGCTAGTTCGGAGGAGAGGGGCATTTTGGTGCCGTTCCAGATGGCGATGTTGCCTTTGGAGGGTTTTGAGGAAATTTTTACGGTGGCGGTTTTTTGTTGGAAGCGGATGAGGGATAGGTGGCGGCCTGAGAAGATGAAGGAGGAGCCGGGTTTGAGTTTTGAGATGAAGGTTTCTTCGACGGTTCCGAGGATTTGGCCGTTGAGGAATTTGAGGGTGACGTGTGGATCTGAAGTGATGGTGCCGATGGAGAGGCGGTGGCGGGTGATTAGTTTTTTATCGGTGACGGTGTAGTGGCCGGTGGGGGTGATGGTTGCCTTGTGGTATTGCGGGTAGGCGGCGAGGGCGTTTCCTCCTATGGTGATGTGGGTGAGTGCCCAGTGCCATTCTGCATATGTTAGATTTTGGTAGGCGTGTGTGGAGCGGACTTCGGCGAGCATTTCATGAGGGAGGAAAGGTTGGCTGATGGCGCAGGTGACGAGGTGTTGGACGAGGACGTCGATGGGTTTTGAGAGGGGTGGGCGGGATTCGATGGAGTTGTCAGAGGCGGCTTGTCTGGCGGCGGCGAATTCGATGAGTTCGAGGGCGTTGGTGGGGACACCGATGATTTTTGAGGGGGTATTGGGTTGGTGGCCGGAGCGACCGGCGCGTTGGAGCAGGCGGGCGATGCCTTTGGGGGAGCCGATTTGGATGACTTGGTCAACGGGTGAGAAGTCGACGCCGAGGTCGAGGGATGAGGTGGCGACGACACATTTGAGGGAGCCATCGCGGAGGCCGGATTCGGCGAGGTCGCGTTCGGTGCGGTCGAGGGAGCCGTGGTGAAGGGCGATGAGGTTTTTCCAGTTGGGACGGAGGGAGAGGATTTCCTGGAACCAGATTTCGGTTTGGGATCGGGTGTTGGTGAAGAGGAGAGTGGAGTTGGCGGATTCGATGCGTTGGATGACTTGGGAGGCGAGGGATGTGCCGATGTGGCCGTGCCAGGGGAAGGTGTCGATTTCCTTGGGAATGATGGTTTCGATGAGGATGGGTTTGTTGGTTTTGGCGGAGATTATTATTGGATTTTTAACCGCGAATGGACGCGAATTTTCGCGAATCTTGGGTTGTGTTTTTTTTGTTGTGGTTGGGTTTTGGGCTGGGGTTGTTGGGCAGCCGGAGGCAGCCCCTCCTTGGAGGGCTTGGGCGGCTTCTGTTAGGTTGCCTAGGGTGGCGGAGAGGGCCCAGGTTTGGAGGGATGGGAGCCAATTGCGGAGGCGGGCAAGGCAGAGTTCGGTTTGGGTGCCGCGTTTGGTGCCTAGGAGTTCGTGCCATTCATCGATGATGATGCATTGGAGATTTTGGAGTTTTTCGCGGGTGTCCTCGTGGGTTAGCATGAGGGAGAGGGATTCGGGGGTGGTGACGAGGGTGTGGGGGAGTTGTTTGCGGAGTTTGGCGCGGAGGGAAGCGGGGGTGTCGCCGGTGCGGGCTTCGGCGGTGAGGTTGGGGTTGTAGAATTGTTGGGCTTCGCGGAGGGCGCGGAGGGTGTCGGCGGCGAGGGCGCGGAGGGGAGTGATCCAGAGGATGGAGCAGCCTTCGGAGTTGAGGGAATCGATGAGTGGGGCGAGGTAGATGGCCATGGTTTTGCCTTGGCCGGTGGGGGCGTGGATGAGGCCGGATTTTCCGGCGCGGTAGGCGGCCCAGGTTTCCTTTTGGAAGGGGAGGGGGGTGAAGGATTTGGATTTTAGGAAAGAAGATGGCAGCATAGCACAGGCAGGATTCAGAAATTTTTTAACCACGAATGAACGCGAATAAACACGAATGAAGACCGGGGTTGTGTTTTTTTATAGAGATAGGAGGTAGGTTTGGGCGGTTTTTTGGAGGTTGGTTTGTTTTTCTTGGGAGAATTTTTGCCAGGTTTTGGCCATCATGGAGGAGCGGGGGTTTTTGAGGAAGAGGGGTTGGTTGTCGGCGACGAAGGTCCAGAAGAGGGCGTCCCACGTTTCGGTCCAGGGGCCTTTTGGTTCGTCGGACATTTTTAGGATGTAGTTGGAGCCGGAGATGTAGGGTTTGGTGGTGAAGGTTCCGCCGTCGGCGAATTGGGACATTCCGAAGACGTTGGGGACCATGACCCAGTCGTAGGCGTCGATGAAGAGTTCCATGAACCATTTGTAGATGGCGGTGGGGTGGAAGCGGCAGAGGAGCATGAAGTTGCCGAGGATCATGAGGCGTTCGATGTGGTGGCAGTATGCTTCGTCGAGGAGTTGGCGGATGATGCGGTCGATGGGTGGGATGCCGGTGGTGGCGTTGTAGAATGATGGTGGGACGGGGGTGGTGTGGTGGAAGAAGTTTGAGTTACGGATGGAGGTGCCGCGGTGTTTGTAGATGCCGTGCATGAATTCGCGCCAGCCGATGATTTGGCGGATGAAGCCTTCGAGGGAATTGAGGGGGATGTTTTTTGAGTGGGCGAGGGTGGTGGAGATGATTTCCTGAGGGGTGAGGAGGCCGATGTTGAGTGGGGGTGTGAGGAGGGAGTGGTTGATGAAGGGGTGTTGGGTGGAGATGGCGTCCTCGTAGGGGCCGAAGTCTTGGAGGCGCTCGGTGAGGAAGGTGTTGAGCCAAGAGAGGGCATCGGTGCGGGTGACGGGGTAGCGGAAGTTTTCGGTGGAGCCGGGGTTGTGGGGGAAGTGGGTGTTGATGTGTGCGATGGCTTGTTTGATGTAGGGGTTTTGAGGGGTGGAGGGTGCTGTGGGTGGGGTGTGGTTTTTGGGGAGTTTTTTGCGGTTGTCCTCGTCGAATGACCATTGGCCGCCGGTGGGTGAGCCGTCTGCTTCGATGAGGATGTTCATGCGTTTGCGCTGGGCTTGGTAGAAGGCGGCCATGAAGGGTTTTTGTCTTCCGGCGATTTGGGTTTGGAGGAATTCGGGTGGTGAGAGGAAGGCGGGGGTGGGGTGGATGTGGAGGGTGATGTTGTTTTTTTGTGAGAAGGAGCGGATGCGTTTTTCGAGGATGAAGTCGTGGGGATCGGCGAGGTGGATTTCTGTTAGATTTTTGGGGAGTTTTTTTTGGAAGGTGGAGGTGTGCGGTATGATGGTGACGGTGTGACCGGAAGTTGTTAGATCGTCGGCGTAGGCGCGGATGGAGGCGTGGTGGAGGATGAGTTTTTGTTTGTGGAAGGCGACGGGGAGATGTTTGTCGTTTCCGAAGAAGAGGGGGTCTTCGATGAGGAAGATGGGGCGACCGCTTTGGATTGCGGGGTGGTTGGGGAAGAGCTGGTGGGGGAAGATGAGGGTGGCGGAGGGCATTCTTGAAATTTTGAATTATGAATTTTGAATTTTATTGATTCGTGGGTGGGAATGCTGGGTTAGTGGGGTTTATGTTTTGCGTATGGGAGGCGGGTGGGGTTGGAGATATTGAAGTAGGTGTCGAGGGCTGTTGACGCCAAGGATTCCAAGGCTGTTAAATCGACGGAGCCGTCGGGTGAGAGGTGTTGTTCGGGGAGTTGAACGAGGATGACTTTTCCGATGATGAGGATGGTGTTGTTGGAGGTGATGGGGATGGTTTCGATGAGTTCGAGGGCGAAGCGGAAGCGGGATTCCGCGACGAAGGGGGCGGGGATGTTTTTCTCGAAGTGTTCGGTGAGGCCGGTGGCGGCGAATTCGGATTGGCCGTGTGGGTATCGGGCGGAGCATTGGTGAGCTTGCTCCATGATGGATGGGTGGACGTGGTTGATGGTGTAGGATTTAGTGGAGAGGATGTTGGCGAGGGTGTGGCGTTCGACGAGGTCGGGGCGTGATATGAGGCCGATGAGCGCGGGGTTTGAGCCGAGGTGGGTGACGGTGGAGAAGGGTGCGAGGTTTGTTTGGTTTTCGGGGTTGATGGTGGCGACGAGGGAGATGGGTTTTGGGCCGGGGAGGGAGTTTGCGAATTGGACGCGGGCGAGTTTCTCCATGTTTTCGATGTCGGAGAGGGTGATGGATTTCATGAGATGGAAACAGGTAGCATGTGTTTCCGTGGGGGGTAGTGATTTTTTAGAAAGGGGCAGGAGGCCGCTTCCGTGGGGGGAGATAGGGGGTTTATTTTCTGAAGAAAGGGATTGAAAATCCCTTGTCCTTATTGGGTAGTGGCTAGTAGGGGGCCGACTCTTGAGTGGCGGACGAGGAATTCATCGGCGAGTTTGCCGTAGGCGGTGGCGCCGAGACCGAGGGGGTCGTGTTCGAAGATGGTTTTTCCGTGGGAGGGAGCTTCGCTGATGCGGATGGTTCTGGGGATGAGCTGTTGATAGACTTCATCCGGGAAGTAGTTGGTGACCTCGTCGACTACCTGGCGGGAGAGCAGTGTGCGGCCATCGTACATGGTCATGATGATGCCTTCTAGTTTGAGGTCGGGGTTGGCTCCGGAGTTGCGGATTACATCGAGGACGTTGACGATTTTGGCGAGGCCTTCGAGTCCGAACCATTCGCATTGGAGGGGGATGATTACTTCATCGGCGGCGGCGAGAGCGGCGGTCATGAGGACGCCTAGGGAGGGAGGGGTGTCGAGGATGCAGAACTCGAAGAGGTCGTTGGGTTTCAGTCCTTGGAGGATGCCGCGCAGGCGGGTGAGGTGATCGTCGGAACGGGCTAGTTCGATCTCGATGCCAGCTAGATCCATTTCGGAAGGGAGGAACGTTAGGTTTTCGCGGCCGGAATCGATGAATTTCTCGCGGATATCGGCCTCGCCGAGGAGGACCGGGTAGATGGAAGACATGGGTGGTGCCTCGATGCCGAGGCCGGATGTGCAGTTTGCCTGGGAATCGAGATCCATGAGCAGGACGCGCTGGCCGCGGAGGGCGAGGGCGTGGGAGAGGTTCATGGCGGTGGTGGTTTTACCGACTCCTCCTTTTTGATTTCCGATGGCGATGACTTTCACGAGTTGGTAGGATGGCGGGAAAATAGAATTTTCCAAAGCAAAACTTTGGAGGGTGAGTGAGGTATGGAGAAGGTTACTGTTTCTTTTTGAACAAGCTGCCGTAGATGGCCATGAGGAGGAGGGCGGTGCAGGCGGTTCCGACGAGGCCGAGGACGGAGACGGAGGTCCAGTAGAGTCCGGGGTCTTCGGTGCGGGTGTAGATGGTGGAATGCTGCATTTTGGCGATGGAGTGCACTTTTCCTTCTGTGAGGCCTTTGTAGAAATACCAGAGTGCGCCGCCGCTAATGAGGGCGAAGAAGAGAAGGGAGAAGAAGATGGAGTCTTTCTTTTTCATAGGTGGGTTGGATGGGTTATGGGGTTTGAGGGACGGGTGGGGGTGTGGTTGAGGGTCCGTCGTTATAGTATTCGTAGTCTGGTTCGCGGAAATGTGATTTGATTCTGGCGATGATTTCATCGCGGCGTTCGGAGGCCCATTCGGGGTAATTTTTCCAGTCTTCTGTGTTACGGAAATAGATGACGTGGTGGGCGCGGCCCATAAGCATTTCGCCATCGATGTCGATTCTCTGCCATGTTCCGTTGTGGTTTTCTTCGTAGAACATCATGTCGCGACCGCGGTGACCGACGCGCCAGCCTTGGTTTTGGTTTCCTGAGATGTGTGAATCCGGTATTTGTTGTGGCATGGGAGGTGGGGTGTTTTTTGTTTTTCCGTGGAATTCGTTTCGGACGGGTTTTGAGAAGAGGCCGATCAAGGTGAGGGAGCCGATGGCGATGTATGCGCCTGACCAGAGGTTTCTGGTGGCGCGGGCGTCGGGTGTGGTAGCGTAGTAGTCATATTTGGAGGATTGTGTTTTTTTAGGGAAGAAGCCTTGGATACCGAGGGTGACGAGGGCAGCCATGAGTAAGATCATCCAGAATCTTGCCCAGCGGTGGCGGAGAAGGATGCCGATTCCAGCGAGGAAGATGCTTGGAGGAAGTATGAAGATGAGGAAGATATCGGTGAAGGTTTCGTTGCCGGTAGCGTAGGGTTTCCCGATGGCTAGCAGCAGGGCGAAGAGGCTGAAGATGGACCCGATGGCACCGATGAGGACGGCGGTGATGCCGATAAGGGTGGTGAAGATGGTTCGGTTCGATTTGGTTGGAGGGATCGCACCGCGGACGTTCATATCTGTTAGAGTAGATGGGCGATTGGGGAGGTGACAATGGCAAATGGTGGGAGGTGGAGGGAAGATTCTATGATTCGACACTTTCTTCCGGTGGTTGATTTGTGGAAGGTTTTTGTGATGAGGAAGCTGACACCGGAGATGCTGGATTTTCTGCCGCAAGATGATGCGGGAGCGATGAGATCACGGCGGGATCTGCGGAGGATTAATTTTTTCATGGGTAACGAGAGGTGGATTTCGTCTGAGATACCGGCAGGGACGGGACGGATCACGGAGATTGGAGCGGGGGATGGTTTTTTGCTTGGTCGTTTGGCGAGCGAGCATCCTGGGGCGGAGATGGTTGCGTATGATCTTGCGCCTAGGCCGAGGCATTTGGCGGAGCGTGTGAAATGGGTGGAGGGTGATTTGTTTTCACAGCCATCAACTGGTGGCGGCGGGGTATTGATTGCGAATCTTTTTCTGCATCATTTCACGGATGAGCGGTTGGGGGTGCTGGGGGAGTGGGTGAGAGGTTTTGACAGGATCATCATCAACGAACCTCTGCGTGCGAGGTTGCCGCAGATGTTAGGAAAGCTGGCTTATCCGTTTATTCATCCGATCACGCGGCATGACATGCGAGTGAGTATTGAGGCTGGTTTTTTGCCCGGCGAGTTGGCGGTGGTGTTGGGATTGGATGGCTATGTTGTTCGTGAAACAAGTGACTGGCGCGGGGCGATTCGCGTGTTAGCTTTCCGCACTTGAGCGAAACGATCACCATAACCGGAGGCGGACTGACCGGCCTTTCCCTTGCGATCGGGTTGCGGAAGAGAGGTGTTCCTGTGGTGTTGCATGAGGCAGGGTTTTACCCACGGCATCGGGTGTGCGGGGAGTTTATTTCGGGAGTGTCGTGGGAGACATTGGAGGGGCTAGGGATAGCGGAATTTTTTTCGGATGCGGGGAGGCATGGGAGTGTTGCGTGGTTTTCGGGTGACCGGTATTTGCGGGATCATGTTTTGCCAGAGCCGGCATTGGCGATTTCACGGTATTTGTTAGATGATCGTTTGCAAAAGTGTGCGGTGGAAGTGGGTGTGGATTTGCGGGTGGGGTCGCGGAGGAAGATGGAGCCGCATGAATCGGGTGAGGTTTGGACGGCGGGGCGGAAGCCTGTGAAGGGCGAGTGGATCGGGCTGAAGGCGCATGTTCGCGGTATCAGCACGAGGGCGAGATTGGAGATGCATTCCGGGCCGCGTGGGTATTTGGGGGTGACGCCGGTTGAGGATGGTTGGTACAATGTTTGCGGTTTGTTCCGGATTGATCGTGGAATTGGGGCGCGGCAGGAGGAGTTGTTGGGGGCGTATCTTTTAGGAAATGGGAACAGGGAGCTTGCGAAGCGGATTGAGATGGCGGAGTGGAGAGAGGGGTCATTTACGGCGGTGGCCGGGTTTGCGTTGGGTCTTCAGAAGCCGACGGCGGGTGTTCTTTCGCTGGGGGATTCCCATGCGATCATACCGCCGTTTACGGGGAACGGGATGAGCATGGCTTTTCAGTCCGCGGAGATCGCGTTGCCGTATCTAACAGATTTCTCTAACGGATCGATGAGATGGGTGGATGCGTGTGGTGCGATTCAGCGAGATCTTGCGAGACGATTTGGGAAACGGCTTGGGTCGGCTCGAATGTTGCATCCATTGCTGTTCCATTCCGCAGCGAGGCCGTTGCTGAAATATGCGCCGTTGAAGCCGATACTCAGCCTTATTCGATAATACCCTCATGATGTATCTGCACTCGCTCGCCTCGACCAATCCGCCGCATTCATTTACCCAAGAGGAGACCTGGTTGGATCTTCAAAGTCATCCGGGGTTTTGTGAGTTGAAGCCTCGTTCCGTTTCCTTGTTGGAGAAAATACTGACGGGTGGGGGTTCGGGGATTGGATCGCGTCAGTTTACGGCTGGGGATTTGGGTTCCGTTTTCAGGAAGGATGCGGAGGAGTTGAACCGTTCGTTTGAATTTCACGGGCCAGCATTGGCTGCGGCGGCGATGGGTAAGGCGCTTGCTAAGGGTGGAATGATTGCGGGGGAGCTTGATGCACTTTTTGTCTGCACTTGTACGGGGTATTTGTGTCCGGGGCCGTCGAGTCATGTGGCGGAGGCGTTGGGCTTGCGGGCTGATGCGTATCTTTGTGATTTGGTAGGACTCGGGTGTGGTGCGGCGATACCTACCTTGCGAGCGGCGCATGGGTATCTTGCTGCGAATCCCGGGCATGTGGTGGGGGTTGTTGCCGTGGAGGTTTCTTCGGCGGCGTTTTACATAGATGATGATCCGGGAGTGATTATATCGTTGTGTTTGTTTGGGGACGGGGCGGCGGCGGCGATTCTAACAGGGAGGCCGAGCTACGATGGTTGCCGTAGTTTCCATTCATTTGACACGCATCATGTGCCTGGGGAACGTGAGAAGATACGTTTTGTGAATGCGGGGGGCAAATTGAAGAACCAGTTGCACCGGAGTGTGCCGATGCTGGCGGGGAAGGCTGTTTCAACTCTTTATCGGAGGCTTGGAAATGTGCCGGATCAGATTTTGGCACACTCGGGAGGGCGAGATGTGATTGAGGCGATTGAGGGGGAAATATCCGGGTATGAGTTGACGGAGACACGGGAGGTGTTGCGGCGTCATGGGAACATGTCGAGCCCCTCGGTGTTGTTTGCTTTGGAGGAGAGGATGCGGACGCATTCTGAGGATGAGTCGTTGTGGTTGACGGCGTTCGGTGCGGGTTTTGCTGCGCATTCCTGCATGCTGTCCTCTGTTTGAAACGGGGGTGAAAGCGGATTGGAAAATCAAGGGTTTTCCGTGCTTGGTTCTGTCCAGTGGATTAGGAATTTTTCCCATTGGTTGAGCCATGTTTGTGTGTCGCTGTGGGCGCTGGCGATTCGTGCGCGGTGCAAGGCGGAGCCGGCGAGTGGGAGTTTTTTGCCGGAGGGGTTTTGTTGGGCGAGGAGGGGGTCGGATTCGGGTGGGGTATGGTTTTGGATTTTTTCGACGAGATCGGCGAAACGGGTTTCCAGGAACTGGGGTTTGCCGGAGGAGGCGGGTTTGTGGAGGGAGCGCGGGGTGCCGAACTCGATGATGGGTTTGTCATCGGTGTTGAGCGGGTATTTCTCGAAGAGAGAGGCGGCGCGGGTGAGGTTGCCTGCGTAGAAGATGAGGACGGTTGGTTCGTTGATGGGGAGCATGAGCTCGTGGACATCCAGATGGGATTTGCCTTCTACGGCGAGGTGTTTTTCGTTTTCTGCGTCGAGGGTGGAGGCGGGGATAGGTGTGAGGTCGGCATGGCCTACGAGAGCGGCGATTTCGGCTCCGGGTTGGAAGTTTCCACGCCAGAGGCTGACTTGGGGAAATACGGAGATCATGGTGTTGGCGATGATGCCGAATTCCTGCTCGGTCATTTGGAAGAGGGGGAGCCACTGGACGAAGACACCGCCGGGCTTGAGGCGTTCGCGGACGATGGTGAAGTGATCCTGGCTGTAGAGGTTGCCGGTGCCGCGGCGGTAGGGGAGGAAGAGGTCGGCATTGATCATGGAGTATTTCTCGCGGTTGGCGAGAAGGTGGTTGCGACCGTCTTCGATGAGGACTTTGGCTCTGGGGTCTTTGTAGAGACCGTTGGTGAGATCGATGCCATCGGTTTTTCCGGTGAAGTATTTTTTGGAGGCGGCGACGACGTTGGCGGAGAGTTCGCAAGCGACTACCTTTTTGATGTTGGGATAGGCATAGCGGTCGAGAGGTTCTCCGGCGGTGATGCCGGTGCCCATGCCGAGGAAGAAGACGCTATCGGTATCGGGAAAGGCGAGCAGGGGGATCCTTGCCTGATAGATTTGTGGGATGTAGGCATCGGTGGAGCCGAGGCTGTAGTTGCCATTGATTTTGATGCTAATGTTGTCTTCGAGATTTCTGACAACCGTGACGGTGGCATCGCTGCCCTCCCATTTTTCGATGAGAGTTTCCTTTTCAGCGAGAGTATCGGTGGTCGATGATTGGGGGAGTTTGGAAGGATTGAGGATGGTGAGGAGCAGGAGGAGGGAGAGGGCCGCGGCGATTTTGGGGATGATTCCGCGCAGGAGCCATCCGGCGGGTGTTATGATTGCGGCGAGGAGATAGAGGGCGGAGATGAGCTGGATGGCGCCCCAGATGCCTAGGCCACGCAGAAGGAGGAAGCCAGCGGCTAGCGAGCCGAGGATCGCGCCGAGGGTATTGAAGGCGGATAGGCGGCCGATGCTTTCACCGCTGTGGGTGATGAATTTTTCCTCTCCTTTCATGAGGAAGGGGAACACGGCACCGAGCAGCAGGCAGGTGGGGCCGATGGAAGCGAAGGCGGTTGCGAAGAGCCGGAGGACGTAGGTGGTGAAGGAGAAATCGGTATCTAGCATGATCATGCCTTGGGTGAGACGGAGGTAGATGAGTGGTGAGAGTCCGAGGGAGATGCCGCCGAGAGTGATGAGCCATGCAAGAATTTGCGGAGCGGGAACTTTGCTGCGGGCGAGGCCGGAGGCGAGCCATGCGCCGAGCGAAAGGCAGATGAGGACGACGATGAGGACTGTGGCAAAGCTGTAAACCGAGTTTTCATGGACTTGGGCGAGCATGCGCGTCCAGATGACTTCGAGGGCGAGGAGGTTGAATCCGGAGAGGAAGGCCAGGCCGGTGATCAAAGGGCGGGGCAGGTTGGGCTGGGTATTTGGGGATGGATTTGAGACTTTTTGATTTGGGTCGGGTGAGGAGACGGTGTGCGGGGCTTTTTTTGTGAGGAGATATGCCAAAGCTGCGGCGATGGTGGAGACGAGCATGGCTGAGGCGCAGGTCATGCGGATGCCGATGAGCCAGATGAGGAGGAAGGCAGTGGCGAAGGCACCGAGGGCGGCACCCATGGTGTTGACCGCGTAGATGGTGGCGGTAGTGGAGCCGAATGAGGTTTTCCGGCGGATGATGGCTTGTCCTAGGACGGGTAGAGTGCCGCCCATAAGGAAGGCGGGGGGGAATACCATGAGGAGAGTCCATGTGAATTTGAAAAGCGTGAGTGCGAGGCCTTTGCCGTCCTGTTGGTAAAGGAGGGGGAAGATGTAGCGCACTAATGTTGGGCTGATGAAGATGGCGATGCCAGCGACGGCGATTCCGATTTCCAGCCAAGCGTAGGTGAGGAGGGGAGATTTCAGATTCGCGCTGCGTTTGCCCCAATACCAGGCGCCGAGTGACAAGCCGGAGAAGAAGACCGCGAGTGTGAGAGCGGCGGCTTGAGAGGTGTTGCCGAACAAGAGGCCGAGCTGGCGCATCCAGAGGATTTGATAGACGAGACATGCAAAGCCTGAGAGGGCTACCATGATCCACAGGATCGGACCCGAGAGGTCGGGTGGTTCTGGCTGTGGTGGTGCGTCCTTTGTCTGTGGCGATTGCCTCGAAGGACGCTTGTTTTTCATACGCAGCTATTTTTCGGCGGTAACGAGGTGGCGAGCCCGGATCACTGCTTGATATAAATGTGATATCCGCAGTGCCAGTCTGCGGGAACTTTTGCGGTGGCTTCTTCCTCGGTGGTTGGGGTGGCGTTGAAGCCGCCGCGCTCGACGATGAGAAAATCGTATCCATCGACGGTGCGGACTTCCATTTTGAGTGCCTGATCGTCGTTGACGCCGATCAGCATGTCGCCCGACCAGAAGTAGCCGCCGAAGAACTTCGACTTGGCGAGTTTCCCATTGTCGATGATCTGGAGGTAGTCTTTCGGTTTATCGACTTGCTTGGGATCCTTGCCCTTGCCTTTCGTCCCGGCGAGGTAGGCTTTGATGCGTTCATCGACTTCCGATGGTTGGTTGGGTTGCGGCCAGACCGCCCACGCCCAGTTGCCGATCAAGGCGGGGTTGGGCTTGAACTTGCCGTCGTAAACATACATTTCCGAACTTTTCCCACTGATGTGGGATGCCAAGGTGGTGCGCGGCAGTTGTTTTACATATTCTTCGCCGCCAGGAACCTGCCTGAGGATTTCTCCGATGCGGGAGCGGACTACTTTCGCACCGCCACCAAGAACTGCACCGGTGTTTGGTTCTGCCAGAACTTCCGGCATAGAGGCGTAGGTTTTCTTGAGCAAGTCGTCGGCAAATGTCTTTACCTCGGGTGGGGCGGCTTTGACGGCTGCGGAGATTGCTTGGGTGCTGCGATAGGATGCGGAGTCAACCCGGAATGCAGCGGCTGTCTTCATGATCGGGGGCAGGACTGTCTGGTAATGGGCAGGATCACCGGCGATTTTGGCCAAGGCGACCACGGCGGATGTTTGCAGCCAGGTGCATTTGTAATCGAGGAATTGGAGCAGGCGATCTTTGTGTTTCGTGACTTGTTCAGGGCCGCCGCGGGCGATGGTATCGATGGCATGATAGGCCACCCACCATGATTCGTTGGGATTCTCGACCATTCTGCCTGCAAGATCATACATCTCGGGAGTGACCTTGTCTGCGGGGAGCGGAGTGCCTTTGAACATGCCGGTGAGGGCGAGCAGTCCAGCTTGTCTCAAGCGAGCATCTTCCGACTTCAGCAGGGGAACGATGAGTTCGGCTTTGCCACGTTTGACCACCTGATCCATTGCGAGGCTGCGCAGATCGTATTCCGGATGCTGAATGTAACGGAGCAGCGTTTCGTCCGAAAGGTTCGGGTCATTCATTTTTTGGATGACTGCCAGGGAGGCACTATTCTCGACGGTTTCTTTGAGAAGATCATCGAGAGTAAGCGGACCGCCCGGTATGGGCTCGATGGAATGGAAGGCGTCATCCATTTCATTTCCCCAAGGGCGTTTGAGAGGCATCGACTTTGCCCATTTGCTGCGTGGTGCGCCGAGAAGTTGGAGTTGCTTGCGGGGGTAGGTGTAGGTGAGGGCGAAAAAGGTTCCCCAGTCCATATTTTCTTCGGTGGCGGAGCGGTCGTAGCGGTCGTCCATGCCGGCGATGCCGATGCTGCCATCGAAGCGGCGGGAAAGATCCATGACCCAGCGGCGGGTATCAAGATAGGAGCGATAGGGGGTAGGGCGCTTTTCGCGCATTTGACTGACTGCGGCATGGTGCCAGATTTCACCCATGCCGCCGCCGGTGTGTGCTGCGTGGAACCAGTTGGTGGCGTAAAAGGCTTTCATGGAAGAGTTGTCGCGCGCTTTTGCGTAAACGGATTCTTCGCCAGCGGGATCGACCATTGCGGCGGCTGCCAGAGCCATGGCGAGGCCGCTTGTCTTGCCGTTGTCGCGGAAGCCTCCTTCCGGGTAGGTGTTGCCGTAGGCAACGTTGCCGTGTCCGGCGAAGCGGTAAAATTGGGAAAAAGACTCATCGAACATGTATTGATCAACCTCGACACCGCAGAGTTTCGCGAGAACGAGGAAGGTCATGCAGTTGACACCGGAGGCATGGACTTGGCCGGTGCCTGTGGAGTAGGTGAAAGCGGCTGGTGCTCCGCGTCCGCTCCAACCGCCGCTGAACATGTGTTTTTTGAGTTCCTCGGTTTCCTGTTTGATGATGGGGAGCACGCTCTGATCGCCGGTGCGCAGGTAGTATTCGCAGAGACCCCATCCCATGTAACCTCTCGACCAGTTCATGCCGCCGATGTCCTTGACGTCCTTCATCCAGCGTTTCACGACCTCAAGATCCTTTTCCTCACCTGTGGAGAGGAGGAAGATGACCGAACCCCAGCGTGGTTTCTCCTGTTTCCCGATGAGGTCGGCGAGGTTGCGGACGATCTTGTCGGATTTGGGGCAGTTGAGGGGCCATGTCTCGCTGTATGAGCCCATGACCGGGATTTGGACCAAGACATCGCCGAGATCTTTGATTTTGAGGACGACTTTGCCGTCTTTGGCTTCGGCCTCGGTCACGATGTCTCCGAGGATGATGCGCGGGTCGATTTCCTTGAGGACGACGCCGTTGATGCTTTCGATGATTTGACCTTTTTGGAGTTTTTTGGTGGCGTCGGCGGGTGAGCCCGGTTCGACGTTGTGGATTTGCATGGTCATGCCCGGGCGGATCAGGTTAATTCCGATTCCGACGGGGCCGAGGTTTCTAACAAGCCATGGTTTTTTATCGTTGATGTTGGGGAAAGGGTTGAAGATGGGAGTGGTGGCGCTGGTGTAGTATGGGGCATCGTTGGTAGGTGCGACTTTTTGCGCCCAGACGCCGAATCCCAGTGCCAATACCGTGAAGAGGACGAATGCGGTGGCGAGTTTGGGCAGGTGTGAATCTTGTTTGGTCATTTGATGGGTTTTCGTGAATGGGAAATGTTATGGGAGAGTTGCTTATCGATGTGGATAATACAACCGCCAATCCAACTTCGCGGAGGCTAGGATGGGTTGTTATGGATAGATACGTTTTCCGAGTTTCTTGGAATTTCAAATCTTCATGAGGTCGGCCTCTTTGGCGGTGGCGAGGTCGTCGACTTTTTTGGAGTATTTGTTGGTGAGATCCTGGATGTTTTTCTCGAAGGTTTTGAGGGTGTCCTCGGTGAGGATGTTGTCGGTTTTCATTTTTTTACCATCGTCGATGCCGTTTTTGCGGGTGCTGCGAAGGCGGACTTTTGCTTCCTCTGCGAGGGTTTTGATAAGTTTGACCATGTCGCGGCGGCGTTCTTCGGAGAGTTCGGGGATGGGGACGCGGATGGAGCGGTCGGCGGCGGCGGGGTTGAGTCCGAGTTTGGATTCGCGGATGGCTTTTTCGATGTCGCGGGTGGTGGAGGGGTCGAAGGGTTGGACGTTGAGCATGCGTGGCTCGGGGGAGTTGATGATGGCGAGGGATTTCAGTTTCTGAGTGCCGCCGTATGCGTGGATGTAAACGTCGAGGTTTTCGATGAGGGAGGGGGATGCTTTTCCGGTGCGGACGCCGGCGAAGTCGTGGGAGAGGTGTTCGATAGCGGACTGCATATCGGCTTCGATTTTTTTGAGGCTTTCGATGGGATCTAACATGATGGTGGATGGTGAGGGTGGTGTGTTAATATCAGAATTCAAACATTAACAATCATCAATCATAAATCCAAGCGATAGAGAAATGCGCCCCTACAGAAAGTTGATTGACGATTGATGAGTGACGATTTTTGATTTTTGATTTTTGATTGAAAGAGGAATTACTCGCCGTGAACTAGGGTTCCGATTTGTTGGGAGCGGAGGGCGTGGGAGAGGTTGCCGGTAGGGGCGAGGTCGAAGATGATGATGGGGATATCGTTGTCCATGCAGAGGCTGAATGCGGTGGCGTCCATGACGCTGAGGCGGTTGGCGAGGCAGTGCTGGAAGGTGACGGTGTCGAAGCGTTTTGCGTCGGGGTTTTTGCGGGGGTCGGAGTCATAGACGCCATCGACTTGGGTGGCTTTGAGGATGACGTCGGCGCCCATTTCGGAGGCGCGTAGGGCGGCGGTGGTGTCTGTGGAGAAGAAGGGGCTGCCGGTTCCGGCGGCGAAGATGACGACTGTGCCTTGGTCGAGTTTGTATTCGGCTTTGCGTCGGATGAAGGGTTCCGCGACGTTTTTCATTTCGATGGCGGACATGACGGTGCATTTGACGCCGATGTGGGAGAGTGCGCCTTCAAGAGCGAGGGCGTTCATGACGGTGGCGAGCATGCCGACGTAGTCAGCGGTTGCGCGATCCATGCCGCGGGCGGAGGCGGAGGCGCCGCGCCAAAAGTTTCCGCCGCCGACGACGATGCCGAGTTGGATGCCGTGGTCGATGGCTTCTTTGATTTCGCCAGCGATGCGTTGGACGATTTCAGGTGAGATATTATCGGTGGAGCCGGGTTCGCGAAGGGCTTCGCCGCTGAGTTTTAGGATGGCGCGTTTGAAGGGGCGTGGGTTCTTGTTATGGGATGGCATGTGGTGTGGTTGGAGGATGAACGGGAAGGGTGAGTTGTCCAATATCGAAGATGGGGAGGGAGAGATTTTTTTATGGGTTCATTGTGCCGGGGCGACAGCGAAGTTGATTTGGAGTTCTTTGAGGGTTTCGTTTTTTTCGGTGGTGCCGTCGATGAATACGAAGACTTCGAGGGGGTTGGTTTGTGGTTTTATGTATTGTTCGAGGGTGCGTTGGATGGCGATGAGGGTGAGTTTGAGGAGTTGGCGGGCGGTGATATCGACTTCCGGCGGGATTTTGAGTTCACTGATGTCTATGGATATGCGGAGGCCTTGTTGAGTGGATTCGGCGATGAGGGAGACGTTGCAGAGGACTAGGAGGTTGGCTTCGGTGACTTTGTAGTTGGGGTTGTTGGAGGGAATGGGGTGGGGGGTGCGAATGGCTTGGATGAGGGTTTCCGGGAAGCCGCCGGTGAGAGCCATGGGGCGGGGCATGACGCTGGCCTGGAGGGCTTCGCCGGAGTCCGAGAGGATGGCATCGACATCGGTTCCGTGGAGGCTGATGGGTTCGTGGATGGGGACGACGGAGATGGTGGTGGCGAAGGTTTTGGCGGTTAGGAGGAAGAGGAGGAAGAGGGTTTTCATGGGTTTAATATGGGGGAGACTGGGAGAGTCTGAAAGTCTAAAAGTCTAAAAGTCGGAAAGTCAGGGATGGAGGGATGGATTTATGAATGACGATTAATGATTTTTGATTTGGGAAGAGGGATGGAGGGGGAGGGGGATGGAAGCCCCCTGAACGGCCTGAGGCTGGAAGCCTCAGCTACATTGGGAGATGGGATATAAAAAAAGCCGCTCTACTTTTAGGTAGGGCGGCTTTTTGGTTTGGGTGGTTAGCAGGTTTAGGCTGCGTTTGCTTTGGCTTCCAGGGCCTTTTTGGCTTGGGCTACGATGGCGGAGAAGGCGGCGGCATCGGTGATGGCGAGATCGGAGAGGATCTTGCGGTCAGCTTCGATACCGGCGGCTTTGAGGCCTTCGATAAAGCGGGAGTAGGTGATTCCTTCGTTGCGGACGGCGGCGTTGATACGCTGAGTCCAGAGACGGCGGAATTGGCCTTTACGCCTTTTACGGTCGCGATATTCATATGTTTGCGCCTTGCGGACAGCGTCCTTGGCGTAACGGAAGAGCTTCGAGCGGAAACCGCGGAAGCCCTTTGCCCTGAGCAGCACGCGCTTGCGGCGCTTGCGGCTTGCTGGGGAATTGGTGGCTCTTGGCATTTTGTTTTTTGGTTATGAACAGATCGTTTATGTATTGTTCCTCCCACAGTCTCACCTGTTCGTGTCTCCGGATTTTCCGGATCAGGCTGTGTGAAGGCCGTCCGTTACGCGGACGGGGTCGTGGGCTGTCGATTTTACGCGATCAATGGAAAGGAAGGTTCTCTTTGACATTTTTGATGTCGGCGTCGGAAACAAGGCCGGCTCTACCGAGAGCGCGTTTGCGCTTGCGGCTCTTGCATTGAAGCAAGTGGCGTTTGCCTTGATGGCGACGGAGGACTTTTCCTGTACCAGTGACTTTGAAGCGTTTGGCGACGGCTTTCCGTGTTTTTGCTTTTCCAGATACTCGTGGCATGGGGGGCGGAAACTAGATGAGGGAGGATTCTTGGCAAGACAAAAATGGGATAAATCCGAGCAAATTGAGAATTTAAGGTTCTTCGTGTTTGTCGAGGACTTCGACGCGGACGGGGACGACGCCGCGTTGGACGAAGCCGAGGCGTTCGGCGGTTCCGATGGTGACATCGATGATGCGGCCTTTGGTGTAGGGGCCGCGATCGGTGATGGTGACGACTTCGGATTTGTTGTTGTCCATGTTAATGACGCGGACTTTGGTGCCCATGGGCAGGGTTTTGTGGGCGGCGGTGAGGGCGTCGTTGCAGAGTTTCTGGCCGCTGGCGGTGGTGGTGCCGTAGTTGGTTTTGATGGAGTACCAGGATGCTTTGCCGTGTTCGACGGATTTGACCTTGTAGGGGTCGTTTTTGATGGCGGCGGTTTCGGCGGTGCCGGTATCTGCGCAGCTTGGGATGAGGATGAGGCTCGCAAGGGCGATCATCGCGGACATGTATTTCCGAGTTTGATTTTTCATAGGCTGATTTCCCGTTAGGGAGGGGCGCGATAATCGGGGGTTTTGGGGTTGGCAAGGAGAAAAAGGTGAAAGGTTCGGCATGGAGAACGGGCGATCAGTTAGGGATGGGAAGAATTTGAACACGGATGAACACGGATGAAAAGATAGGAATGGGCAGTTTGCCGCAAACCAACACTTCAAGCGTTAGTTTGCTTTTTGAGTCCGTTTGCGGCGTAGAGTGCGATGGCGATCCAGATGAGACCGAAGGACATGAGGCGGATGGTTGTCATGGGTTCGCCGTAGATTTTCCATCCGATGAAAAACTGCATGGTGGGGCCGATAAATTGGAGCATACCGAGTGTGCTGAGGCGGATGTTGCGGCTTGCGAATGCGAATGCCAAGAGGGGGAAGGCTGTGACGACGCCGCTTCCGGCAAGCAACAGGGCATGGAACCAAGTTGTGCCGAAGGCATCGGCGACGGATGAGTGTTGCCATAGCAACCATGCCAAAGCGACCGGGACGAGCAGGCTTGTTTCCACGGTCAAGCCGTCGAGCGCGCCGAGGGAGGATTTTTTTCTAACAACTCCGTATAGGGCAAAACTCAAGCCAAGGGCGAGGGCTACCCAGGGGAAATGTCCGACGCCGGGGATTTGAAGCATGACACCTGCGAAGGCGGTGATGATGGCTACCATTTGCAAGCGGTTCTGTCTTTCGCCGAACCAGAGGGCACCGAAGAGCATGTTGAAAAACGGATTGATGTAGTAGCCCAAGGCGCCTTCGATCATCCTATCATTGATGGTCGCCCAGACGTAGAGGACCCAATTTCCGCCGATGAGCGCACCTGAAATCATGTGCCATGAAAGGGTACGCAGGTTCGCGTGAATGCCTAACTTTCTCCACCACAAGAGCGGCCAAAGCATGAGGCAGGTCCAGCAGGTTCGTTGGGCCACGATACTCATGGCCGGAATGGCTTCCAAATATTTCCAATAAATCGGCAGAATGCCCCACAATGTGAAGGCTATCACACCTGCTAAAACCCCTCGTGCATTTCCTGTCACGCGTGTCTCATAGTGCCGGGTGGGGATTTGTGCAATCGTGGCGGGTTAGCGTTTTATGGTGATTTCTTTGATGAGGATGTCGTTGCCGGTGCCGGAGGCGTCGAGTCGGAGGTTCCAGCCGAGGGCGGAGGTGAAGTTGGCATCGGTGATTTTCCAGGTGTGGGTTTGCCATTTGTTTTCGCCGGGGACGGCCCAGAAGCTGGCGTTGCGTGGGCCGTGGGTGGCTTCGTAGTTGAGATAGATGCCGGTGGGGTTGCCGAGGCCGTTTTCGGAGTCGATGCGTTTGGCGGTGACGGTGATTTCGAGTTCGCGGGTTTCAGGGGTGAGGAAGGAGGGGTGGATTAGGAAGTCGGTGATGGTTTGGGGAGGGTTTGCGGTGACGTGGAGGCGGTTGGCTTTGGTTTCTGGATCCCATGGGGTGGTGGAGGGGGTGATTTGGTAGATGCCGTCCGGGGTGTTTTTTTCGCCGAGTTTGATGCTGACGGAGGGGGATTCGGAGAAGGATGGGAAGATTTTTAGAGCGGTTACTGTGGAGGATATAGTTTTCAGATTTTTGGGATCTGTTTGGAGAAAGATTCTATCGAAGCCCGAGGCGGAGGCGAGTGGTGCGATGAGGGTGAGGTCATCGAGTTCTCCGGTGAGGGTGATGTGGATGGGGATTTCTGGGACTTTGTGTTTTTTGAGGAGGGCTGTGAGTGCGGGTAGGACTGTTAGAAATTGAGGGGCGGATTCCTTGTGGGCGGGGTAGGGGGAGAGGGAGATGTAGTCGAAGTTTCCGGCGGCGCCATCGCGGAGGGCGGAGTCAAGGAATTCGAGGTCGTAGTTGGCGAGGACGAAGCCGATTTTGGGTGGAGGGGTGAGGGTTTGTGCGTTTTGGTGGGCGATGGTGAGGAGTTCGACGTAGTGGAAGGGAGTGGCGGTTTGTCTGGGGAGGAGGTTGTAGGAATCGAGGATGTCCCAGTGTGAGATGGTGGGGTGGGCGTTTTGGAGGATGGAGGAGGTGTAGGATTTCCAGGTGGATTTATCTTCGAGGGGGAAGTCGTTGGGGTGTTGATCATCGGTGGCCCATTGTGCGAGCTGGTGGAGGGAACCGATGATGGTGGTGTTGTTAGATTTTGCGTTGGAGAGAAGGGTTATGACCGGATCGAGGTTAAGGGTATCCTGGGCAGGTTGGAGGGTTTGCCATGAGGGGAAGGTGCGGACGGTTTTGATTTCCGCAGG
>JBGSRM010000263.1:0-19205 GCA_041737575.1 Akkermansiaceae bacterium | reverse complement strand
ACGGAATCCGGTGAAGTGAGCACAAGAACCGCGAGATCAAGATCCGCAAGCAAGTGGCCAACCTGTGTTCTGCAGTTCCAAATGGCTTTACGGGATTGGGGATCAATTTCCGCGCAATTCGCAGCATGATAGAGCGATCTTTTCACAGCAAGAAGCGCTTGCTCGATCTTGCCCAGGAGCGGAGTGAACTGTGCGAGGGCTGGCAATAGCTCCATGGCTCTGAGTCTTGCCTTTGTCAGATTTTCATATGTCCTGTAATCCAGCACATCGTCCGACATTTCCACTTGGCGGAGAATCACATAATCCCTCGTCGCTTGCACAATGATGTCCAGACGCGCGAAGCCATCCAGTGCCATGCGAGCCATTTCAAGATCATGTAGTGCGGACTCGATCCGCTGTTGAGCTGACACGGTTTTGATGGACGGCTCAATGGACTCCATGTGATCACATCCTGCGACAAGTCCCGCGCATGAAATAAAGATAAGCCTTAAGCCCGCCACACTGTTGGAACGTGCTTATGCGTATTTCCCTTAGCGAGATGATTGAGCGATGTCAGGGGCTGCAGAGGGATTTGTTTTTCAGGGAGAGCAGTTCGGAGGCGGGGATGGGGGGGTGGATGGAGTGTGACATTCTACACCCCGGGAAACGGGGTCGCGTTCGCTTTTCTGGCCCAGCGATTCTCTGCACTTGGGGGATTTTTCATCAGTGGCGCGAACTGATCGGCGACGATGCGTGGGTCGATAAATTGCGGAGAGTGAGGCCGTGGGCCTTCGGGGCAAGACGGAAACTCAAAGTCCGCTGGAGAGATTGGCTTTGATTCGGTCGATGGATCTTTGTCCTCCATGTTTGAGGACGATAGCGGAAAATTCCGCATCGTCGAGCGAGAGTTTGTGAGCGCGGATGAGTGCGATGACATCGCTTCTATTTAACTACACATCGCCTTCTCTTTCAGTGCTTTCATATCCGCAGTCGGAATTGGAGTCGGATCTGGGTATTCGAAAATTTCGCCTTCAAAATTACGTAAGGTGACTTTGTTCGGACTACTATCGATGACGTAGTTGGGGTTGATGGGGATTTTTCCGCCGCCGCCGGGGCCATCGATGACGAATTGGGGGATGGCGTATCCGGTGGTGTGGCCGCGGAGGTTTTCGATGATGTTGACGCCTTCGGAGACGGGGGTGCGGAGGTGGGAGGAGCCGTTGATGAGGTCGCACTGGTAGAGGTAGTAGGGGCGGGTGCGGCACATGAGGAGTTTGTGGACGAGGGCTTTCTGGATTTCCACGGAGTCGTTGACACCGCGGAGGAGGACGGATTGGTTGCCGAGGGGGATGCCTGCGTTGGCGAGGCGGGCGAGGGCGTCGCGGACTTCGGTGGTGAGCTCGCGGGGGTGGTTGGTGTGTATGGAGAGGAAGAGGGGGTGGTGTTTGGCGAGCATCGCGCAGAGCTCGGGCGTGATGCGCTGGGGGAGGAAGATGGGGATGCGGGAGCCGATGCGGAGGAACTGAATGTGCGGGATGGCGCGAAGGCGGGTGAGGATTTTATCGAGGCGGTCGTCGGAGAAAAGGAGCGGGTCGCCGCCGGAGAGGAGGACGTCGCGGATTTCGGTGTGTTGTTCGAGGTAACGGAAGGCGGGTTCCCACTGGGTTTCGAGGTGTTGCTCGCCGACGCCGGAGACGACGCGGGAGCGGGTGCAGTAGCGGCAGTAGGAGGCGCAGCGATCGGTGACGAGGAAGAGGACGCGATCCGGGTAGCGGTGAACGAGGCCGGGGACAGGCATGTGGGAGTCTTCGCCGCAGGGGTCTGCGAGTTCTTCGGGGGCGTTCCAGCCTTCTTCGATTCGCGGTATGACTTGCCGGCGGATGGGGCAGTCAGGGTTGTTAGGATCGATGAGGTTGAAGAAGTGGGGGGTGATGGACATGGCCAGCTTGTTGCCAGCGAGGATGACTCCGGCGCGTTCGACATCGGTGAGTTGGATGCGTGTTTCCAGCTCGGCGAGGGAGTTGATGCGGTTGCGAAGCTGCCATTTGTAATCGGCCCAGAGTTCGGGCGCGATTTCCGGCCAGTGACCCGGGGCGGGGGAGGTGAAGGTGGTGTCTGTGTCGCTTGGAGAAATCATGCGTGTGAGTCAGGTGCAATCGGTCGGGTAGGATGGGTGTGGGGTCAAGGGGGGATTTTCGGGATTTATTTAATGGGGTTCCAGACTTTATCAAAACCTAGGTTCTGGAAATCTTTAATGTTAGATGTCGCGAATTCTGTGACTCCGTGATGGAGGAGTGTTAGAGCGAGGCGGACATCAATGATGCGACGGTAGGCAAATTGGTGTTTTTCTGCGTGAGTCCAGACGTCGTTCATCACAGGAGCAGACTCTATCAGCATCCATGAGCGATTGTTGCGATATGACTGGCAGACGGAAGCGGCGTTTTTGGCAGAGAGAGGTTTCGAGAAAATTCTTTCGTTGCGGAGTTTGAGGTAGAGTTCGACGAGGACGAGCTCACAGATTGCGACATCTTTCCGTGTTGCCAGCGAGCGAAGAAAAGTGATTGCAGAATCGTGTTGGGGCGAAGCTTGGTTAGCGGCGTGGACGGCTATGTTGGTATCGAAGCTGATCATAACTGATTAGTCGTGACAGAGGTGAGTCCACTGAGATTCGGGGGCGAGGGTTTTGCCGAGGTCGTATGCTTGGGGTGGTTCCCATTGATCAGGGCTTTGTCTGCCGGGTGGGTGGTGTACTATGATTTCCTCTAGGCCTCTGCGGACTACTTCGGCGAAGCTCATTTCATTTTCAGCGGCGATGCGTTTTGCTTCCCGATAAAGGGCGTCGGGGATTTGCACTTGCGTTTTTACCATGATGGCAATTTGCCAGCATGGGGCATTTTGTCAATCATAGTATGAACTTTACTCGGTGAGGCGGCGGACTAGTTCGATGAGTCTTCCGGTGGATGCGGCGAGGGTGGGGGGGAAGGGTAGTTTGTCGTCGGGTTCGTCCGGGAGGAGGGTGGGGCGGGTGGCGACGCGGATGGCAGGGAGGTCGGTCTCGAAGAGGGTGGAGGCGAGGTCGAAGTCGTCGCCGAGGCAGGTGACTTCGGCGCCTAGGATTTGGCCGAGGCCTTCGAGTTGTTTGGAAGGGGGTGCGGCGGTGTCGCGTGAGGAGAGGATGAGGGTTTCGGCGTGAGCCATGGCCTCGATGCAGAGGATGGTGCCGGGGGATTGTTTGATGAGGTTGGAGGCGGTGATGGCGGTTTCGAGGAGGGGGGATTCGGTGTCGTTGACGTGGGGGAGGAAGAGGAAGTGGATGGAGTGTTTGGGTGTGGTGTTGGCGAGGGCTTGGGCAGTGGCGAGGGTGGCGGTGAGGCCGGTGGCGTTTTTTTCCGCGCCGCGGGAGCCGATGGGAGAGTCGTAGGAGGTGAGGAGCCAGATGGGAGGGGCTTTTTGATCGGAGCCGAGGATGGTGATTTGGAGGATGGGGAAGTTGGCCTCGCTGAGGATGGTTTTGACATCGTAGCCGGTGTTGGAGGGGCCGAGCAGGCCTTCGATCAGGGAGGCGGTGGAGCCGAGTGCTTGTGGTTTGGCGGTGTTGCGCTCGCCGATGATGTTGATGATTTTGTTGAGGTCATCGGTGATGGAGGGTATGGAGACGGCGCGTGCGAAGCGTTGTTCGGCGGCGAGTTTTTCCTTTTCCTCGTCTTTGAAATATTTGACGAGAGCCAGGCCTGCGGAGACGAAGAGCCAGACGGGGAGCAGGACGAGCAGGAAGGGAATGGGTTTGAATTTTTTCTGGGAACTCATGAAGGGGAAATGATTTTTATGAGGGATTTTCGTCGGTGGGTTCGGGAGGCTGGGTGTCTTCGTAAGGGGGGCGATAGACCTCAATGCCGCGTCTCCAGCGGAGGGAGAGCCATGGGCGGATGAAGCCGTAGAGGAGGTAGGTGCTGAAGAGGACAACGGGCATGATGTAGCGGAACTGGATGGTGAGGAGGACGACGATGACGGTGCCGATGATGGCGGTGAAGGTGCCGCGTGTTTTCCAATCGACGGTTTTGAAGGAAGGGTAGCGGACGTCGCTGATCATGAGCCATGACAGGCCGAGCATGACGCCGGCGAGGATGTATTTCCAGTATCCGACTTCGTGGTCGTTTTTATAGAGGTCGATGATAAGGAAGGTGAGGGATGCGATGAAGCCGGCGGCCATGGGTATGGGTATGCCGCGGAAGTCCGAGCTGTGGCCGGATTTTTTGGGTAGGGAGGCGAGGCAGTTGAAGCGGGCGAGGCGCATGGCACCGCAGATGAGGTAGATGAGCGCGATGCCCCAGCCGATGTTTCCAAGGGGGAATAGGACGGCGCGGGAGAGGAGCATGGCGGGGGCCATTCCGAAGGAGATGATGTCGGCGAGGGAGTCGAACTCCTGGCCGAAGGGGGATTCCTGACCGCCGAGTCGGGCGAGTCTGCCATCAAGGAGGTCGAAGAGGCAGGAGCCGAAGATGAGGAGGATGGCGTATTGGTAGTATTGGCGGGAGACTTCGTAGTATTGTTTGGTGGCGATGATGCCGTCGCCGGAGAATTTCTGGACCTCGATTTGGCCTTTGAGGATCATGAGGACGGCGAAGAATCCGCAAGCGAGGTTGCAAGCGGTCATGAGGTTGGGGAGGAAGTAGATTTTCGGTTCGTCCGGATCGCGAGGGCGTGGCATGGGGCTACGATGGACTGGAAAGGGGGTTTGCTCAACCTAGAAGAGTGGGATCGGTTTTCGAGGGTTCTCAAGGTTCTTGCTAGGTGGGGTTGGGTTGGGTAAGGGATGTGTGTGAATCAGAAGCGAGGAGCTGGGGAAGGAAGTTGGAAGAAGGTGCTGCTTAGGGCGGTGCTGGTTTGTGCCGGGTCGGTGGCGATCTTGTTGCCGGCGTGGTTGCCGAACCGTCCGGGTGCGCCGCTGGAGCGCGGGACGGTGGAGTTTTTGCAAGCGGGGCTGTTGGCCGGAGCGACGGCGGTGATGTTGGGGGCAATGGCGCACTCGGGGCAGCGGCGGGCGGTGTGTCGGTTTCTGGCGTTTTTGTTGGCGGCGGCGGTGGTGGGGGAGTTGGAGGATTTTGTGTCGGGGATTTTGAAGTGGTCGTTTCCTGATTTGTGGGTGATCGGGATTTTGTTGTTCGCGGCGTTGGTTACGGCGGTGCGGCACCGGCGTGTGATGCTGCGTTTTTTCCGGACGATGGGGCAACATGCGGGGGCCGGGTTTATTGCGGCGGCGTTGCTTATTATTTATGTGTTCAATCGTGTGATCGGAGCGTCGCTGTTCTGGCAGGCTTCGCTAGGAGATAAATTTTCGCCGGAGATTCCGAAGATTTGTAAGAGCTATCTGGAGCTGTTGGCGTGTTATTTTATTTTGGTGGGGTCGATTGGGTTGGCGTTCACGTTAGGGAGACGGGAGGAGCTGGATTGATTTTTTAGAGACCAGAAACCAGAGGCCAGAGACCAGATGGTAAGGTGAGTTTTAGTCGGGGAGGATTTCTTTGGTGGTTTTGAAGTGGAGTTTGGCGAGTTTGCCTAGGATTTCGGGGCCGTTTTTGGCGATGAGTTCTTTGCCGGTTTTGACGACTTGTGAGGAGGCACCGAGGGGGATGGTGATGCCGATTTTTTTGGAGGCGGCATCCATCCAATCGATAAAGCGTTCACGGGCGAGGATGGAGGCGGCGGCGACGGCGGTGTCGGATTCGCCTTTGGTGCGTTGGTCGAGTTGGAGGGTGATGTTTTTTGCTTTGAGGGCGCGTTGAAGGACGTCGGGTCTGGCGAATTGGTCGGAGAGGGCGCGGGGGCAGTCGGGGCGTTTGCGGGCGAGTTCTTCGATGACGGTGGCGTGGCCCCAGGCGAGGAGGCGGTTGAGGTTTTTGAAGGAGGCGTAGAGTTCGTTGTATTTTTCGGGGCGGAGGGCGATGACATCGAAGGCGATGTTTGGCGTGGACTTGATGATGACGGCGAGCTGGCGGATGCGGGCGGGGGTGGTGATTTTTTTCGAGTCCATGATGCCGGACTTGATGAGGTGGCGGGTGATTTCCGCATCGGTATAGACACCGGCGATGACGAGGGGGCCGTAGAAGTCGCCTTTGCCGGATTCGTCGATTCCGAAGTGGGGGGAGAAGTGTTCGGGGTCGGTGATTTCCTCGTAGCCGAGTTTCGCCTCGCCTGTGACGAGGGGTTCAAGGGTGAAGCGTATGAAGTCTTCGGTGTCCTTGCCTTGGATGAGGACTTTGGGGCCTTTTTGATAGACGGAGACGTTGAGTTTGCCTTTTTTGGCGGCGTAGATGGTGTGTTCCTTTTCGATGAATTCAAATGCCTGCTCTTCGAGGACTTCGCGTAATTTTGCGACTTGGGCTGTGGTGAGCGTGGCGGTGTGGGAGGTCATGTGCTTGCGTTTTCCGGGTGGCGATTCTCGCTGATCCAAGTGAGTAACATGACCCAGATGGAGAGGGCGACACCGAAAAGGGGGATTTGCAGGGTGGAGGGCAGGGAGTAAAGGATGGTGACGATGGGAATCCAGACGCCCCAGTTGGCGAAGATGACGGGGAGCATGGTGTCGCGGGCGTAGGCGAGGGTGAAGAAGCGTCGGGTGCCGGTGAGTCGGTAGGAGTTGAGTTTCCAATCGTAGAGCCAGCAAGTGAGCGGCGTGGCTAGGAATGGGGAGTAAAGGAATTGGTCGCAGAGGACTTTGAAGAGGACGATGGTGAAGGTGGCCTCCGCGCCGAAGACGTGTGCCTGGGTGCGGTAGAAGGCATCTACTAGGCTTCCCATAGTTGCCCAGAAGGGGATGGTGAAGAGGAGGTTGGAGAAGTTGGTTTTGCGAAGGCGTGCTTTTTGAAAAACTAGAATGCGTAGGATTTCCGGGATGAAGGCACCGGCGATAATGGCGGATGTGGCGGAGTAGGCGTAACCCCAGCGGAGTTTGATATCCGCAAGTTTTGTCATCCATGCGGTGGTTGGTGGGTGGATGTAGTAGGCCAGCAGAAGGGCCAGCATGAAGGCTTGGAGGATGAGCGCGGGAAGGAGGTTCGCGCGCGCGGCGCGGAGTCCGGCCACCCATGGGGCTTGTGGTGGGGGTGGCGGCGTGGTTGTGTTCACGTGGGGAAGCTGTTTCCAATTTTCAGAGTCAGCAATCATGAATCGGGAAAGGTGTGGCGTTTCCGTCGTGAAATTTGGCTCTACGGTTGAAAAAATGATGATAGCATTAAGACAAGACACACTTTTACCCATGAGTTCCTCAATATTTTCCCGCTCCATACAGGTCTTCATGAGCTTGTGTGTCTCTGTTTGTATGGTGGAGGCCGAACTAATCACCGTGGAAGAGATTGAGGCTTCCTTGGAGAAACACATATCGGAAATTCCCGCAAATTCGCTACGTCTTCCGGAATATCCGGAGATGGGTGTTCCTCCGGTTTCCGTTTCTGAAGCGGGGGAGGATTTCGTCGAGCTATGGAGGCTATACCACAACGTCACTGCCAAGCGATCGGATATTGAGGAGGAAATGCCCGTTAAAGCAAAGGATGGTAAGTTCATCAACGCTTACGAGGAGTGGGAGAAATTTGATGTGTTGCTGAAACGAACAATCAATGACGAACCTCCTCCCGACCCTGCGGAGTATGAGCGTTTCATTTATAGCAGTCTCGATTGGTGTGGTGATGGTGCCGGGCAATACTCGGGTTACTATCTGAATGGTCATGCGTTGGCCTTGTTGCGAAATGGAAAAGCCGCCGAAGCATTGCATTTTCTGGCAGCCAGAGGTTCGGGTAAAGTTGATCTACTGCTTCCTGCGTTGGGAATCGATGGAGAAAAATATCGAATCGCGGAATGGTTGGCCAAACGGAGTCATCCAAATGATAGCTTCAAGGCAGGGGGTGAATATACGGCAAAGATGATGTTGAATTGGATCGACGTTCATTATGATGATGAATTGAAACGGCAACAAAATGAAAAAGCTGGGATTCGAGATGCATTGCCCCGAGATATGCCTTATTTTCCCGGATCAGGAATTACACAAATGTTGCGCCCGGAAAACGGCGTCACAGAGCAGACAAAGTCACGAATTGTTGAGTATATCGAAACGAAAGGCGTGAAGATATTCCCGATAGGACAATGGCTCGATTCTGTCCCGAAAGGTGCGGAGACACGGATGGTGCCGGTCGTCCGATTGGGCTTGGAAGCCTCGATGAATCGCGAGCGCAATAAGGCGGCTTCGATCCTGACAAAGGCAGGTGTTGAATTCGAGCCTCCAACCTTGCGCCCGGATCCTCGGTTCAGAATTTTTGTCAACGGCAAGGCGTGGCCTGGAGACGGAACGGGACACTTACGGTTCAGTTTGAACATCAAGCTAGAGCGGGGTGGAGTTTTTTCGGGAAATCCCAAGGGTTTCCTTGATGGTCTTATGATCTGCGAGGCTGACAATTTTATTGAGTATGAACCGATCAAATCGGCAGAAATCTATTCTCATCCTTATGTAAGAGGTAGAATCAAATTGCCGATCGATTTTGACAAAATCAACACGGTCAAGGTGGAGACTTGGAAGCTGACGGTTCGTCCGAATTTCAGAGATCTGGCCAAGGTTCCGGAGAAGCCGATATATGCTGTTGAGTTAGATCGATTTGAAGAAGGCCAAAAGCCTGAAGCCAGTCTGAGTTTCAAAATCGTCGAGAACCATCAGCCTTACGAGTATGGGATGGTGAGTCCTGGCAACTACTGGTTGCGTGTTCGCCACCCCGGAGCCGTTTTGGAAGACTGGCAAATTATCAAGATTAGAAATAAGAACGTAGTCGTCATGCCAAAGCTAAGAAAGGGCTCCAGTGTGGTCGTTCCGGTTGATTGGCCCGAGTTATCCGATATATCGAAACTGCCGCTTCCCTTGGCTCTGGCTTTCCGTGGGTCTAGTGGTGAGTGGCATAGAAATCTTCAGGAGGTCATCAAAATCAAGGGAGAAGGTGTGAGAGAAACGCAGGAATACGTGGCCACGCCTGAGGCTGCCGAGGATAGGTTTCCCAAAAGTGTCATTTTTCCTTATCTGCCTCCCGGAAAATACACGATTGAATCTCCAGAGCGCATCATAGAGCCGGAAGACATCTATCCCGGCTGCCATATCCGATATTCTTCGATTGAAGTGGAGATACTGGAAGACAGTCCGACATTTGTAATCACGGAGCCTTTGAAAGTTTTATACACGGAGAAAAAATAGGAAATTGTCCTAATTAGCAGACAAGGTTGAGAGAGAGACACCTAAATCAAGCATCCGCTTACGCGTGATATTCCTGGAGGCACTTGACGGTTAGGTCGTTGTGTTTGAGGGAGTGGATGGCTTTTACGGCGGACGGTAATCAGTTCGAGATACTGGTAGCAGGTGCCTTACTGCCTCCTATCTTGCGCATTTTGGATACGATGAGATCCGGGCGGATATTGTCCCACTCCTGTGGTGTGAGAACGCTGATTCTGAAGATTCGCTCACGATCAGATTGCGTTAGGACATGGCTTATATATGATTCAACTTTGTCGATTCGCTTGGCTTTGTCGATTTTCGCCCATGAGGGAGTGATGATCCGGATGACGTAGGTATCGTCTAGACCAGTTTCGGCAGCAAGAATCTCAAATCGGCGAACCGGAGGTTTTGCGGAACTCAGAGCTGTTTCAATTTTTCTACCGATGGCTTTGATCATGATTTTCGTTCGATGATCCATTCATACACTTGGCGGGCTTGATTGTAAAGGGTGCGTGCCTGCCGCGGCGAGATATTAGAGGCGGAGTAGCGCCTGCTCGGCTCCCATTCATCAACGATCACGGTATACAATTTTCGTATCGCCCGATTATTTTGCATAGCTGGCAGCAGATCGGCCTCATGGACGAATTTGTCGAGGTTGTGTGTCTCGAATTTTTCAGGAAGGTATGTGCTTCCAAGTTTCACTGTAATTGCCCACTTCAGTGCACATTCGACTGCGTAGCCAGCGAGATAGACGGCTCCATGAAATCGATCTCCTTTGAGCAATACTTCTGCATCTTCGAGTCGCATCTTTGCGATCTCTTTGAAGAGAGTTCCTCGTGTGCCGCCATTTTTGATTTTTGCAGTCATGACGGCTCTGCGAAATGAGTGGCAGGTCTTACGCGTGATACTCCTGGAGGCACTTGACGGTTAGGTCGTTGTGTTTGAGGGAGTGGAT
Organism: Akkermansiaceae bacterium; assembly: GCA_041737575.1. Taxonomy (GTDB): domain Bacteria; phylum Verrucomicrobiota; class Verrucomicrobiia; order Verrucomicrobiales; family Akkermansiaceae; genus Luteolibacter. The sequence continues at coordinate 9,027 of JBGSRM010000263.1, read as the reverse complement.
GGCTTTTACGGCGGCTTCGGCGGCGGCCATGTTGGTGGCGTAGGAGATTTTTTGGGCGATGGCGGTGGAGCGGATGAGGATTTCGTCGGCTCGGGATTCGTGGGTGGCGGGGGTGTTGATGAGGAAGTGGATCTCGTTGTTTTTCATCATGTCGATGATGTTGGGGCGGGCTTGTTCGAGGACTTTATAGACGCGGCTTGCGGGGATGCCGGCTTCGGTGAGGCGGGCGTGGGTGCCGCCGGTGGAGACGATTTTGAAGCCGAGGCCATGGAGGCCGCGGGCGACGGTGACGGCGCGGTCTTTGTCGCGGTCTGATACGGAGAGGAAGACGGTGCCTTCTTTGGGTAGGGAGTTGAAGGCGGCCATTTGGGATTTCGCATAGGCCATGCCCCAGTCGGCGTCGATGCCCATGACTTCGCCGGTGGATTTCATTTCGGGGCCGAGGACGATATCGATGCCGGGGAAGCGATTCCATGGGAAGACTGCTTCTTTGACGGAGAAGTGGGTGGGGATGATGGTTTCGGTGTAACCGAGATCTTTGAGCTTTTCGCCGACCATGATTTTGGCGGCGAGCTTGGCGAGGGAGACGCCGGTGGCTTTCGAGACGAAGGGGACGGTGCGGGAGGCGCGCGGGTTGACCTCGATGACGTAGAGTTCCTCGTCCTTCACGGCGAACTGGATGTTCATGAGGCCGCGCACTTCAAGCTCGCGGGCGAGGTCTTTGGCAGCGCGTTCGATTTCGGTTTTGATTTTATCCGAGAGGGAAAAGGCGGGGATGACGCAGGCGGAGTCGCCGGAGTGGATGCCGGCTTGTTCGATGTGCTGCATGATGGCGCCGACGACGGAGGTCTCGCCATCGGAGATGCAATCGACATCGATCTCGGTGGCGTTGTCGAGGAAGCGATCGACGAGGACGGGGCGCTCGGGCGAGGCGGTGACGGCCTCGCGCATGTAGCGGGAAAGTTCTTCGTCACAATAGACGATCATCATGGCGCGGCCGCCGAGGACGAAAGAGGGGCGGACGAGGACGGGATAGCCGATGCGGTTGGCGATGGTGATGGCTTCGGCTTCGTTGGTGGCGGTTCCGGCTTCGGCTTGTTTGAGGTTGAGTTTATCGAGGAGGGCTGAGAAGAATTTGCGATCCTCGGCTTGTTCGATGGATTTCGGCGAGGTGCCGATGATGGGGACGCCGTGGCGTTCGAGGTCGGCGGCGAGGTTGAGAGGGGTTTGGCCGCCGAATTGGACGATGACGCCGTGGGGTTTTTCCTGATCGCAGATGTTGAGGACGTCTTCGAGGGTGAGGGGTTCGAAGAAGAGTTTGTCCGAGGTGTCGTAGTCGGTGGAGACGGTCTCGGGGTTGGAGTTGACCATGATCGTTTCGTAGCCGAGTTCCTTTAGTGCGAAGGCAGCGTGGACGCAGCAGTAATCGAACTCGATGCCCTGGCCGATTCTGTTAGGGCCGCCGCCGAGGATGATGATTTTCTTTTTGTCGGATTGGCGGGCTTCGTTTTCGTCGCCGTAGGTGGAGTAGAAGTAGGGGGTGTAGGCTTCAAATTCGGCGGCGCAGGTATCGACGAGGCGGTAGGTGGGGATGATTTTTTTGGATTTGCGCTCGGCGCGGATTTCATCTTCCGAAGTGCCCTTGGCCTTGGCGATTTGGCGATCGGAAAAACCGAGTTTCTTGGCTTGTTTGAGATCGAGCGTATCGAGGTTTTTACCTTGCTCGGCGATTTGTTGGAGATGGCGGAGGAACCAGGGGTCGATGGAGGTGGCGGCGTGGACTTCTTCGAGCGTCCAGCCGTTGACGAAGGCGGTTTGGAGCCAGAAGATGCGTTCGGCGTTGGGGATTTGGAGTTTGCGGGTGATTTCGTCTTTGGTGGGGGATTTCGGGTCTTTGTTGTCGAAGCCGAAGCCCCAGCGACCGGTTTCGAGGGAGCGGAGGCATTTCTGCATGGATTCCTTGAAGGTGCGGCCGATGGACATGGCCTCGCCGACGGATTTCATGGAAGTGGTAAGTACGGGATTTGCAGTAGGAAATTTTTCGAAGGTGAAGCGTGGGATTTTGGTGACAACGTAGTCGATGGTGGGTTCGAAGGAGGCGGGGGTTTCGCGGGTGATGTCGTTGGGGAGTTCGTCGAGGGTGTAGCCGACGGCGAGCTTGGCGGCGATTTTCGCGATGGGGAAGCCGGTGGCTTTGGAGGCGAGGGCGGATGAGCGGGAGACGCGGGGGTTCATCTCGATGACGATCATGCGTCCGGTTTTGGGGCAGGTTGCGAACTGGATGTTGGAGCCGCCGGTTTCGACACCGATTTCGCGGATGACGGCGAAGGAGGCGTCGCGCATGATTTGGTATTCGCGATCGGTGAGGGTTTGGATGGGGGCGACGGTTATTGAATCGCCGGTGTGGACGCCCATGGGGTCGAGGTTTTCGATGGAGCAGATGACGACGCAGTTGTCGGCGCGATCGCGCATGACTTCCATTTCGAATTCTTTCCAGCCGAGGAGGGATTCATCGATGAGGACTTCGGAGACGGGTGAGAGGTCGATGCCGCGGTGGACGATTTCTTCAAATTCTTCTTTGTTGTAGGCGATGCCGCCGCCCTGGCCGCCGAGGGTGAAGGCGGGGCGGACGATAAGGGGGAAGGTTCCGATTTCTTCGGCGACTTTGCGGGCATCTTCCATGGTGTGGGCGATGCCGGAGCGGGGCATGTCGAGACCGATTTTTTCCATGGCCTCTTTGAAGAGGTGGCGGTCTTCGCCTTTGTCGATGGCTTCGGCGTTGGCACCGATCATGCGGACGTTGTGTTTTTCCAGTATCCCGGATTTAAAGAGGGACATGGAGGTATTGAGGGCGGTTTGGCCGCCGAGGGTGGGGAGGAGGGCGTCCGGTTTCTCGCGGATGATGATTTTCTCGACGATTTCGGGGGTGATCGGTTCGATGTAAGTGCGGTGTGCGAACTCCGGATCCGTCATGATTGTGGCGGGGTTGGAGTTGACGAGGATGACTTCGTATCCTTCTTCCTTGAGGGCTTTGCAGGCTTGGACGCCGGAGTAGTCGAACTCGCAGCCTTGGCCGATGACGATGGGGCCTGAACCGATGACTAGGATTTTGTGGATCGAGGTGTCTTTGGGCAGGTGGAGTCGTTAAATTTCGAGGTGTGTGGCCGGGGTTTGAGTTTTTGTAAAGTGGGGTGTGAGAAAGATTGGGATGTGTCAGGAGAGTTCGGAGAGCGTGTTGTTGTAGAGGATGGATTTGCGGAGGGCGGCGATGATTTCGATGAGGCTTTTTTGAGAGGAGCAGGCTTTCATGCAGGCGGGGTGAGCGTGGGCGTTACGGCTGAGGAAGCGTCCGATTTCCGAGTAGAGCTGGCGCATTTGGGTGTCTATCACGCCGAGTTCGGCGCGGAGGGTGGCGATGGTTTGGTTAGCATCGCCGATGTGTTGGAAGGCTGAGGAGGCTGATTGGGTGCGTTCTTTGCGGCGTTCTTGGATTTGTTTTTCGAGTTCTTCGATTTGTGCGTCGCCCTGGTCGATTTTTTCGGCGATTTCCTGGCGTTTTTGTTTGAGGTCGGAGAATGCCGCTTTGAGTTCGGCGAGACGCGTGCGGACTTTTGTGAGTTGTTCGTTTTGTTCGTCTTCTTGTTGGAGGACTTCTTGTTTGGTTTTCAGTCCATTGTAGTTTTTATGGATTTCGCGTGCTTTGGCGACGATGGTATCACGCTCTCGGGCGAATGCTTCGATGTTTGAGACGATGAGTTGTCTTTGTTCGAGGAGGTCTTGGTAGGGCTCGGTGGAGTTGCCGAGCATGTCGGAGCGTTCCTGGTAGGCGGCGGCGAGGAGTTTTTCGGAGACTTCTAGTTTGGAAACGAGTTCCGCGCGTTCTTTGGTGAGTTTGCGGAGGTTCCAGTATTCCATGGAAAGCTGATCGATATGTTCGACGTTGTTCCAGACAGATTTGCCGAGGAATGCTTCCGCTTCCTTGAGGAGGTGGGTCTCGGAAGCGGCGTTGACGAGGCGGGTGTTTTTGCGCGAGTAGCCGAAGAAAAGAGCGAAGCGGCAGACGATGTATTTGGAGAAAGTCATAATGTGTTATGTCTTGATGAGTGTTTTGAGGTGGTCAATGACTCCCATGTCTTCGAGGGTTGTGACGCTTCCGGTGATGGTGCCGGTTGTGACGAGTTCCTTGAGGAGGCGGCGGATGATTTTCCCCGAGCGGGTTTTTGGCAAGGAGGGAGTGAAGTAGATATCGTCAGGTTTGGCGATGGCGCCGATGACATGGCCGACGTGGTCGCGGAGTTCCTTTTCGAGTTCGGCGGATGTTTCGTAGCCGAGTTTCAGGGTTACGAAGCAGGCGACGGCCTGGCCTTTGAGGTCGTGTGGACGGCCGACGGCTGCGGCTTCCGCGACGGCGGGGTGTGAGACGAGTGCGGACTCGATTTCGGCGGTTCCGAGGCGGTGGCCGGAGACGTTGAGGACGTCATCGAGGCGGCCGATGATCCAGAAGTTGCCTTTTTTGTCGCGGCGTGCGCCGTCGCCGGCGGTGTAGATGCCTGCGTAGTCGGAGAAGTAGGTTTTTTTGAAGCGGGCTTTGTCGCCGTAGATGGTGCGGGTCATGGACGGCCATGGTTTGCGTATGACGAGGCGGCCATCGGTGTCTGGCGGGCATTCGTTTCCGGCGTCGTCGAGGATGGCGGCATCGATGCCGAAGAAGGGGCGGGTGGCGGTTCCGGGGATGCAGGGTGTGGCACCGGGGAGCGGGGAAATGAGGATGGCTCCGGTTTCTGTTTGCCACCAGGTATCGACGATGGGGCAGCGGCCGCCGCCGATTTTTTCGTAATACCAGTGCCAGGCCTCTGGGTTGATGGGTTCGCCGACGGAGCCGAGGAGGCGGAGGGAGGAGAGGTCGTGTTTGTCCGGGAAGGCATCGCCGGCCTTGATGAAGGCGCGGATGGCGGTGGGGGCGGTGTAGAAGATGGTGACGCGGTGTTCCTCGATCATTTTCCAGAAGCGTCCGAAGTCCGGCTCGTTGGGAGCGCCTTCGTACATGACCTGGGTGACGCCGTTGGCGAGTGGGCCGTAAACGATGTAGGAGTGGCCGGTGATCCAGCCGACATCGGCGGTGCACCAATAGACATCTTCATCGCGCATGTCGAAGATGTATTTGCAGGTGGCGTAGGTGCCGGTGAGGTAGCCGCCGGAGGTGTGGAGGATGCCTTTGGGTTTTCCGGTGGAGCCGGAGGTGTAGAGTATGAAGAGGGGGTGCTCGGAATCGAAGCCTTTGGGTTCGTGTTTCGCGGAGGCGTCTTTCATTTCCTCGTGCCACCAGTGGTCGCGCTCCGGTTTCATGGATATTTCATTTTCCGTGCGGCGGACGACGAAAATGTTTTTTATTTTTTCGTATTTGCGGAGTGCCTCGTCCACGGCGGGTTTGAGGGCGACAACTTTGCCGCGTCTCCAGCCGCCGTCGGCGGTGATGATGGCGGTGGCGCCGGAGTCTTCGAGGCGGTCGAGGATAGCCTCGGATGCGAAGCCGCCGAAGACGACGTTGTGGACAGCGCCGATGCGGGCGCAGGCGAGCATGGCGATGGCGGCCTCCGGGATCATGGGCATGTAGATGAGGATGCGGTCTTTGGCTTTGACGCCGCGAGTGAGGAGGACGTTGGCGAATTTACAGACTTCGCGGTGGAGTTGTGAGTAGGTGATGGTGCGTTTGTCGCCGGGTTCGCCTTCCCAGATGATGGCGGCTTTGTTGGCGCGGGGGCCGAAGGCGTGGCGATCGACGCAGTTTTCAGCGACGTTGATTTTGCCGCCGAGGAACCATTCGGCTTCCGGGCATTTCCATTTGAGGACTTTGGAGAAGGGTTTTTGCCAGGTGAGTTCCTTGGCTTCGGTGGCCCAGAATTTCTCGGGGTTTTTGATGGAGGATTTGTAGAGTTTTTCGTATGCGGCCATGGAGCCGATGCGGGCTTTTTGTGAGAAAGCTTTGGAGGGTTTGTGGACGGCCTTGAGTTCGGCGGCGTGTTCTTGCTGGGCAGTTTTTTTGGATTTTTTCTGGCTCATGGTTGGGATGGGTTTTGAAGGTAAAGTGTGGAATCCGGCGGGGCAATGCCAGATTGAAGTGATCATGAGCGCAAAAGCACTTGAAATCACGATGGTGTTGACAAATCACGCCTAAAGTGGGATTTTCCCACTGTGAAAATCGCTACAGTTGACACCAAACGACGTCTCGTTCTGCCGGGGGCGAAGCCGGGTGAAGCGTATGCCGTGCGGGAATCCGCACCGGGGCACTACGAGCTTGCCAAGGTGATCCCCGCGCCGCGTCCGAAACCCAGCGCGAAGGTGCTCGATGCCTTGCTCGCTTCCTCCCCTCTCACTCCGAAAATGGGTTGGGAGGAACTCCGCAACCTGACTCGCGAACCATGACCCTGCTCGACACCAACGTGTTGATTTATGGCTTCGACCCAAGCTCTCCGCATCACTCCTGGGCCCGGCAAATCATCCGCAGTTCTTTGCTCGGCAACGGAGCTGCGATCAACGCGGTGATTCTGGCCGAATATTTGGTGGGTGAACAGGCACCAGATACCGCAGCGGCACGAATCGATGCTCTTGGATTTATCATTCTCGACTTCCCTTCCGCTGCAAGCTTCCGCTGCGCCCAAGCCTTTGCGAGCTATCTTGAAAATCGCCGTAATCAAGGTGCTCCCGCTGCTGTGAAAATCCCGCTTCCTGATTTCTTCATCGGTGCCCATGCATCGCTGTTGAATCTCGCGCTGGCCACCGCCGATATCGGACGATACCAGACCTACTTTCCTGAAATCCAACTGATCACCCCTGATTTGTGATGGGATGGGGGCTTGCACTTTCCCCACTAACTTGGAATTTTTCACCGCCTAGACGCCAAGTCCGCCAAGTGGATTGGATGATGGATTACTCTCCTTGGCGTCCTTGGCAGTGAATTTTTCAAGTTGCTTAGCTTTTCCGCACTCAGCCAAAGCGTTCTTGTGCTTGGAACTAGCTATCATTTGCACTCTTTGCGAAATTGAATGTATCAAGGTTGGGTAGGTGCCTGGGATTCTATTTTTTGGCTTTGAGGGTTTGGGTGAGTGGGGTATGTTTTTAGTCTATGAAAACTTTGTGTGTGATTTTAACGGTGGTATTTTTGGTTTCTTGTAGGGTTGAGAAGAAAGACGAGCCTGCGAGTTCGAGTTCGAGTCCGGTGGAGGTGAAGGAAGAGAAGGAAAAAGAGATGGCTTACGATGTGAAAGATGCGGATTCGCTGGTGGGGCATAAGCTCGATGAGGTTCAAGCGGCTTTGGAGGCTGCGGGGATTCGGTTTCGGGTGGTGGAGAGGGATGGCGAGCCTTTGCCGGCGACGATGGATTATCTGCCGGAGCGGTTGAATTTTAAAATCAAGGATGGTGTGATTGTGGGGGTTACGAAGGGGTGATGGTTGTCAGGCGGGGAGGCATTTTGACAATTAAGATCGTTGCGGAACATCCGTGAGGCTGATAGGCATTATGCCATGAAATATAAAGCACCTCTTTCATTCGCCGTCGCGTTGGTTTTCTGCGCACCACTTGTCATCAACGCTGAGGAAGGCTTCATGGTTCCCGTCGAGCGGCCGGAGAAAGTCGGGGATGTGGTGAAGCAGCGGATCGAGGCGGAAGAATCGATGAACATGTTGATCACAGCCGGTGGTGAAAAGCTGGATGGGAGGGTCGAAGAATGGAAGGCCAGCATCGAGTTGAGCCGTAAGATCGATAAGGTGAATGAAAAGGGAGAGGCGACGGAACTTACCTTGGAGATTCAAAAGTTTTCCGTGACTCGTGGCGAAGAAACGAAGGATGAACTGGAAGCTGGCACGGTTGTCAAAGCAACAATGAAGGATGGCGAGGAGACTTTCGTTGTGAATGACGAGATCGTGCCGGAGAGCGTAGGTGCGATTCTCAGATCGGCTACGGAGATGAGCGGTGAGGGAAATGGAGATGATAACAAGGCGTTTGGCGTGGACAAGCCGCGCAAGGTTGGCGAGGAGTGGGAACTGGATATTGAAGAATTTCTTTCAACCATGCCGGATGATTTTCCCATGTCGGTGGATAAGGACTCGATCAAAGGCAAGGTCAAGCTGGTCGAAATCGTTGGAGAGGGTGCTGATAAGGCAGGCAAGCTGACAAGCACTTTTGAGATGACCATAGAAAGCATGAAAGGAATGCCGCCGGGCTCGGATTTTAAAGATTCAACGATGAAGGTCTCCCTCAATGGAGTTTTTCCACTGGACACAACAAGACAGCCTACGGAATTGGAGATGACCATGAAGATGGATTTGGCAGGCACGATTCCGATGCCTGACGGCGGGAAAGCGGAGATGAAGTTGAATGCTTCCGCGATGAGCAAGACCGTGGTGATTCCTTAGGTCATTATCTCACGGCTTTCAGAACGGAGAGGAACCGATGGGATGAATCGGGCTGTTAGATATGGACGCTTGGGGACAAGCGTCCCTGCCATTTTTGATCTTTTTTTAATCGGGCGGTTGGTTACTCTGGGAGATTTTCGAGTGCTTTTTTGATAGTTTCGGCGACGGCTTGGCCGAGGGCTTGTTGTTCTTCGGGTTTGTAGAAGTGTGGGTCTTGGGTTTTCCACCATGGTTGGAAGGTGGGGGAGTTGTTGACGAGGGCGTGGAGGTCGGTGATGAGGATTTCGGGGTGTTTGGAGATGATTTCGAGGGCGGCGTTGTTGTAGGTTTCGGGGGTTCCTTTGCGGCGTCCGTATTGGGATTTGATGTCGGTGGGGACGGGTGTGGTGTTGCACCAGATGAGTTTTGCGCCGGTTTTTTTGAGGATGGCGATTTGTTTTTCGAGGTTTTGTTGGTAGGTCTGGATGGGGATGGCGAAGGGGCCGAAGGTGTCGGTTTTGGGGTCGTAGGCTTGTTTGAGGTCGTGGAGGCCGTGGTTGAACTGGATGACGTCCCAGTGGAGGCCTTTTTCCTGATAGTTGCCGAGCCAGAGTTCGGTGTTGTTGACGCCGTGT
>JBGSRM010000241.1:0-4005 GCA_041737575.1 Akkermansiaceae bacterium | reverse complement strand
GCCAGATTTCTTCAGGAGAATGATTGGGCGGTCCGCTTAGTAGTGAGATCGCGGTCTTGATGGCTTCTTGATTGGTTGAATCGTATTTCAGTGCTTCGTCCAACTCAGCGTAGCAGTGAGCAATATCACAAGGGTTTATATTATGAATAGAAACGGCCCGACCATGCGCTTTTCGCGACGCTTCCCCATTTAGCGCGTCAGCTCGGCTTTTTAGTTCAATTAGATTCTGAACATGCTCATCGGCTACAGCCGCGCAGTCCATCACGTAAGTCACTAAATCAGGTGGCAAGGAGCTATTAAGTATCAAATATGCTTTTGCTGTCTCAAGAAGCGGATCTCCGTGTAGGATAGGACTCCCCTCTCTCATACGTTGCGTAATTCGTGCGCGAGTTCTCAGAAAGTCGATGTTGTCCTGATGCCATTGGATGGCTCTTGGCCAGACGCGGAGAAGACTTTCGTGGGCCACGGTGACGGAGGGTTCGGAGCTACCTGCGGTTCGGGCGGTGATGAAGAGGCGGGCGGAGGTGAAAGCGTCGATGAGTTGGCGCGCGGGGCTGCTTTCCGGGAAGTCGGATAGATTGGCCCGGAGTCGAACGGGTTTGTCGGATTCGTCGCCGGTGCCGGAGGCGTCGCCGATGGTTACGAGGGCTTGGAGAACTTGGCCGAGGCTGGATTGTGCCTCAATTGGAAGTCCGTTGAACGTCGCTTCCGCTTTGCGGCGGAGGGCCCCTGCTACTCCGCCCAGGTCGTCGTAGGCGGCGTGGGTGAGTTGGTTGGTGGAATCGACGCGCTCGAAGAGTTGGAGGAGAACGAATTCGATGAGGGGTAGGAGTTCCGTGTGGTGGGTGGCATCACGGAGAATTCGGCTGGAAAGTTTCTGGCCGTCCTTTTCCTCAAAGGATAATCCGGCGAGCCGAGCGGGTTCTTCGATGAGGCTAGCGATGGCGTCGGGTAGCGGGGGGAGGACATCGAGGAGTCCACGGCCTTCCTTCATACAGACCAGTGCAGGCTCGCTCTGGATTTCCTGATAAAAGTCGCTGCGCACGGTGGCGATGACCCAGAAGTGACCGCTGCGAGCGAGGGTTTCCACGAGGGAGAGGAAGGCGAAGCGGGCTTCTTTGGTAAGTGCGTCTTTGGTGAAGAGTTCCTCAAGCTGATCGAGGACGATGAGAATATGGACGCTACCATCGAGGCGGGTTGAGGCACTCTGGATGGCCTTAGGGAAGGAGTAGCCAAAGAAACCCTGAGCATCTTTGGTGAGATCGGCGGCGAGTTTTTCCAAGGAGGGAACCTGATCGTTGAGTTCCGGTAGAAGGGCAGGCTCTGCGAGAAGGGAGATGAGAGTGAGGATGGGATCGGAGCCGAGTTCGGACGGGGTGGTGATGATGGATTTCCATACCTCCGCGTGATCGTCGGGCTCGTGGGCGAGGATCTCAGGGAGGATACCTGCGCGGGCGAGGGAGGACTTACCGCTGCCGCTAGCTCCAGAGAGGAGAAGGAAGGCGCAACCGCTAGCGGCTTTCTCCTTAAGGGCGTTGCGGGCTTCGAGGATTTCCATTTCGCGCCCGAAAAAGACTTCGGCGTGTTGCGGTTGGAAGGCGTTGAGACCGAGGAAAGGCGGGCCTTGAGTTTCCACATCCCAGATGACATCATCCATGTCTCCGGCTAGTTCGTCTAGGATGGCTCTCAGGTGGGTGCGGAGGCGTTGGGTGAAATTAACTGGGCCGTTGAAGGGATGATAGGCACTGATGTTCTCGCCAGTCTCGAAGTCGTTGAAGGTCTCCTTCATGAATGACTCGACGAGTTCCTTCTGAGAGAGCATTTCCTTCTTCTCCACGGTGGTTTTGCCACGTAGGCGAGCATCGAAGGAGGATTCGTCGCGCCGGGTGTAAACGATCATGCGCGGGCGCGCGGTGCCTTCGGCTTCGCGGGTCTGGGCCCGCGCCGCGATCATGAGATCGTATTCACGCTCGGTACCGGAGCGATAGGCGGAGCCGTCCGCCTTGCGGATCGAGGCTCCCAGAGGGGAACCAAGGCGTGACCAAAGGACAAAGACGGCAACATCGACACCAGGATTCATAAGAAACAGGTCGATGCCCTGCTGAAAGGACATTTCCGGCTCTAGCGGGAGGTCTTCCCAAACAACGGGGACGAGTGTGAATTTCCGAGCGTAGCGGCGTCGCAGGCTATGGACAACGTCTTTAGCGCGCTCGCGCTCTTCGGCGACATCGCCGGGGCTGCTGATGAAGATGCGGAGTGTTTGCATGGGAGTCGCTTATTACCGAGATGATAGAGGCAGGTTTTGTGCCGTTTGGGAAGATGGATGTAGATCCTACTTTGCGACCCAAATTCCCGCCAACCCCTCCGCCTCCCGCAACGCCTCCCCCAAATCATCCCGCACAAACGTCGCGTGCCCCATCTTGCGCATTCCGGTAGCCCGACGCTTGCCATACAAATGCAGCACCGCCCCCTCCGTCTCTAACAAGTGAGTCCAATCCGGCGGCTCCGTCTCCCCTCGCCAAAAATCCGCCAATAAATTCAGCATCACACAAGGCGATATCAACCTTGTCGAACCCAACGGCAGCCCCAAAGCCACCCGTAACTGCTGCTCAAACTGCGATGTCACACAAGCATCCAAGGTATGATGCCCCGAATTATGAGGCCGCGGTGCCATCTCATTGACCACAAGCGAACCATCGTCCTTCACGAAAAATTCCACCCCCAGAATCCCTCGATAATCAAGAGCCACCGCCACCCGCTCCGCCAGCGCACGCGCCGCCGCCGCCGTCTCCCCAGCAACCCGCGCCGGAACAATCGAAACATCCAGCACATGCTTACGATGCCGATTCTCCGCCGGATCATACGTCCGCACCTCTCCATCCCCTGACCGCACCACCATCACCGAAATCTCCTTCACAAACGGCACCCATGCCTCCAGCACCGCCCGCTCCCCACCGAATTCCCGCCAAACATCCTCCGCCTTCTCACTCCCATCGATTTTCAACTGCCCCTTGCCATCATAGCCAAACGCCGCCGTCTTCAAAACACCCGCTCCACCCAACTCACCCATCGCTATGCGCAAATCCTCTAAATTCTCCACCACCCGGAACCAAGTACACGGAATCCCATTCTCCCTCAAAAAATTCTTCTCCCGCTCACGGTTCTGGCAAATCGCCACCGCCCCCGGCGAAGGATAAATCGCAATCCTCTCCGCCACCCCCTCCAAAGTCTCCTTCGGAATATTCTCAAACTCCACCGTCGCCACACTCGCCTCCGCACAAAACCTCTCCAACGCCTCCTGCGAATCAAACGGCAGATCGATCACAACATCCGCCACCTCCACCGCCGGTGCCTCCAGCCCACCCGTCCACACCACAGAACGCACCCCCATACGCCGCGCCGCCAAAGCCAACATCCGCCCCAGCTGCCCACCTCCAACAACACCCAGCACCTGCTGCCCATCCAATGGAAAAAATACCGATGCAGACATAATTTACTCCAGCTCTGGCAAGACCGCCGCCGCCACCTTCTCACTCTGTTTCTTGCGGAACGCCACCAACTTCTCCGCCAAAACATCATCCTCCAACGCCAACATCGCCACCGCAAAAAGCCCCGCATTCGTCGCCCCCGCCCGCCCGATCGCAAACGTCGCCGTCGGCACCCCCGCAGGCATCTGCACAATCGAAAGCAATGAATCCACCCCTTTCAAAATCTTAGATTCCACCGGCACCCCCAACACCGGAAGCTCCGTCATCGCCGCCACCATCCCCGGCAAATGCGCCGCTCCCCCAGCCCCCGCGATCACACACTTCAAACCCCTGCCCCGAGCACCCTTCGCATACTCCACCAAACGATCCGGCGTCCGATGCGCACTCACCACCTCCGCCTCATACCCAACCCCAAAATCTTTCAACACCCGCGCCGCACACTCCATCGTCGGCCAATCCGACTCACTGCCCATGATGATCCCAACACTCATAAGCGAAAACAATGACCACACTCCCC
>JBGSRM010000169.1:0-7491 GCA_041737575.1 Akkermansiaceae bacterium | reverse complement strand
TGGAATTGCGAAGCGCGCTAGCCATGCGGAGGAATTTGAGGACTGGTTGGATAAGGGGTTTCACGGGGATATGGCGTGGATGGAGAGAAATCCGGCGCGGCGATGTGATCCGCGGGAGGTGTTGCCGGGGTGTAAGGCGGTTATTTGTCTGGCGGTGAATTATTTCACGGGGGAGAGTCCGTTTCCTGAGGGGCATCCGGGGGGGTATCGGATCGCGCGGTATTCGTGGAATGACGACTATCATGAGTTGTTAGAAAAGCGGTTGAAGGAGTTTGATGCGGCGTTGGCGGAGATGGGTGGGGTTCAAAGGTATTATGTGGATACGGGGCCGGTGTTGGAGAGGGATTTTGCGACGGATGCGGGGTTGGGTTGGAATGGGAAATCGACGGTACAGATTCATCGGAGGTTAGGGACGTGGTTTTTCCTTGCGGAGATTTTGACGACTGTGGATGTGGAGGCGGATGAGCCGTGTGGTGATCATTGTGGGAAATGCACGCGTTGTATGGATGCTTGTCCTACGGGAGCGATTGTGGCTCCGCACAAGGTGGATGCGAGACGGTGTATATCGTATCTGACGATTGAGCATAAGGGGGCGATTCCGGAGGAGTTCCGAAGGGCGATGGGTGACCGTATTTACGGATGTGATGATTGTCTGGCGGTTTGTCCGTGGAATCGATTTGCGAAGGAGTCTCGTGAGATACGTTTTCAGGCGCGGGAGGAGATTTTTGTGAACCGGTTGAGGGATTTTTTATCGTTGGATGAGGAGGGGTACCGACGGGTGTTTGCGAAGTCACCGATCAAGAGGATCAAGCGGTCGCGATTTTTGAGAAATGTTTGTGTGGCTTTGGGAAATACGGGTGGGGAAGAGGATTTGGAGGGCTTGAGACGGACGGCGGAGGAGGGGGATGAGCTGATTTCCGAGCATGCGGAGTGGGCGATTGCTGAGATTGAGGGGCGAATTGGAACGAGGAGTTGAAAATTCACGAAAATGTTAAGATGAGACTCCTGACCCAAATAGACAAATAGGCTTCCTGACCCAAATAGGCTTTCTGGATGGATTGGGCGGACACGCTAGGGCTGCCGCTGGAAAAGGTCATGGCCGAGGCTAGGAAGCGAGTCGGCAAGGAAGCTGGCAAGCCCCCGGAGAGAAAGCCGCTTTCCTGAGCATGGCGGAACCGACCACGTGTAGGAAATAGCCGTAAGTTCAGCGCCCCGTGCTAGAGACACCTGCTAACAAGAAAGACAATAACTAAGACCAAGACGAGGATCGTCACGGGCCCGATTGTGATTGTGGTCTCTTTCTTCCCATCCGCCTTTTTGGATTGCCGGATAAATGGCTTCGGTTTGCTACTAGGTGTTTTTCTTTCCCCTTTGGGCTGAGGATTGAAGAACTGCTGTGCTTCCGGAGTGTCTTTGACCAGTTCCGGGAATAGTTTGGCAATCCGTTTTGCGAGCTTCCTGTTTCCGGGGCATTCGTCGTCGCAGCTTTCGCTTCTACTTTCCCAACCATTTTTGAATGTCTTTAGGACGGCGACTAGCTGCCCTACTGTCGGGGCAAGCAGCACGTCATCAAAGCATAGATCGCGACTATCGCTGCTGTATAGGAGTCGCATGTCGTAACAAGGATTATCCAAAATCCCAAAAAAGTCGAGCATATCAAGCGCCTCTTCATACAGATCGGGGTTTTGTAATGCCGCAGGATCAAAGCACTCAGGGCAGGCTTTCATGAGTATTTCCTCATGCTCGCCCCACCCGTCCTCCCTAGCTACCCTTTCAAATTCAGCTAGCACCCTCTGCATTTGTTCCGGTGATGGATCATTCAGCAGTCCGCGAGATTCCCTCATGGTTTGAAGTTCCGAGGGAAGATCCTTTTGGAATTCCTCCAACTCTTCAGCGATTCTCTGATTCTCCTCTTCGGCTTCCTCCTCTAGTCGCTTCGCCTTCTCTGGATCATAGGCGTGGCGTTTGACTAGATTTTCGAGGTCGCGGATCGGAATCCATTCGTCAGACAAACTCGTATGGAGGATAAGAACTTTAGCCCTGCTTCGTGGTGGCTTTTGTGCTTTCGCTTGCTCCAGAGTTTGGGGGACTGAGATCGTTTCCCCATTAACGCTAACCCACCACGCATCCGGGAATTCAGGTTGCGATACCACCTCCAGCGTCTTAGTGAATTCCCTGCTCATTCGGCTTAACTTTCTAGCCCAACCCCGCCGAAGCGCAAGCATCGAGCGTGAGCTTGCTCTTTCCCGTCGATGGCACCGGTAGGGACTGCTAAGCGATGCAGGGTTGCGGGCGGTGGAAGCGGTCAAGGAATAGGTAGGAGCTACGCAGCTCAGGAAAGACTCTGGATCTTTTCCCTCAATGCTTCCCTGATTCTACTGCAATCGAGAACGGACGGCGACGGCTCATCAAGGAGGTATCGTTCGTTGATGGGGATGGCGTTGGAGAGGAAAGCTCCAAACTTTAAACCTCAAACTTCAATGAAGAACCTTGATGCGGTTGGCAAGAAAGGGAGTGGGGGAGAGAAGAGGGCAGCCGAAGGCAGCCCCTCCTTGTTTGAGAAGGGATAAAAGCAGCTATTGGGGAGAGGTCGCGTAAAAGGCCTGCTGCCTCACGCGATTTTGGAGGTGTTGAATCGGGTTTGATTGATGATCCGACTTCGCCACCTACTTCGCCGAGGCTACGAAGGTCAAGAAGGCTACGACGGACAAGTTGTTGATTTTTGATTATTTATGAGGCGGGAAGAGGAGAGAGGGGGAGCGATTCTGCCAAAGGAGAGAGGGTGATTTTTGGGATTGAGGGGCGAATTGGGAGGGGGAGTTGAAAATTCACGATTTTGCCCTTTTCGGCAGGGGGTAAGTTCGCTGTATTCGCCGTGCGGAAATAGAAGCCGCGACGTTCAGCAAAGATTTTCCCATGCTTACACTTTTAGTTGTTTTACCGATTTTGGCATTTGTAGCGATCCTGTTTGGTGCGCCGGCGCGTAAGACAGCGATTGGTGTGAGTGCCGTTAATCTGATTCTTGGGTTGGGTTCGATGTTTTGTTGGAAGCATGAGGTTTGGAGTTTTTCGGTGGAGGTTTTGAAGACGCCGTCGTTGCGGTTGGGGTTTGGTTACATGGATGGGATGAGTTTGGTGATGGTATTGTTGTCGGTGATAGTGACGATGGCGGCGGTGTTGACAGGGAAGGCGCCTGAGGGGCGGGAGAAGTTGTATTATGGGTCATCGTTGTTGATCGCGGCGGGGGCGATCGGTGCGTTCGCTTCGACGGATTTGTTTTTCTTTTATGCGTTTCATGAGCTTGCGTTGATTCCGACCTTTTTGATGATTGGCATTCTTGGGCGTGGGGATCGGCGTGGGATTGCTTGGAAGATTACGATTTATTTGGGTTTGGGATCGTTGGTTTTGTTGGCGGGTTTGGTGTGGATGGCATCGCTCACGGGGACGTTTGATATGCGTGTGATGAAGGATGCGGCAGGGGCGATTGATCCAGCGGCACAGAAGGGGATTGCGGCTTTGTTGATCGTGGGGTTCGGGACTTTGGTTTCGTTGTTTCCGTTTCATTCATGGGCGGCACCGGCGTATGCGAGTGCGCCTGCACCGACGGCGATGTTGCATGCGGGGGTTTTGAAGAAATTCGGTTTGTATGGGATGTTGCGTGTGGCGGTGCCGATAGTTCCGGAGGGTTTGCAGGCGTGGTTGGTGCCGTTGTTGGTTTTGTTGTTAGGGACTATTCTATGGGTTGGTTTGGTGACGATTTCGCAGAAGCGTTTGGATTTGATGTTGGGGTCGTCATCGGTGATGCACATGGGTTATATATTTCTGGCGATCGCGGCGTTGGTTGCGGTTCCTGGAAATGATCTGGCGGGGCCTGCGGCGGTGGTTCTGATGTTTGCGCATGGTGTTTCGATCGCGTTGTTGTTTGGTTTGGCGGATGGAATCGAGCGGCGCACGAAGTCTTTGGATCTTTCGGATATGGGGGGGCTGGCGAAGGCCGCGCCGGGGATGGCGTTTGCGTTCGGGATTGCGGCAATGGCTTCGATCGGTTTGCCGGGGTTGGCTAATTTTTCCGGCGAGGTATTGGTGTTTTTGTCCGCGTTCAGGAATTATGTTCCGGGCAATGGGCTGGGGCCGGTGCAGATCGCGTGTATGCTGGCCATCTGGGGTGTGGTGATTTCAGCGGTTTACATGCTCAGGGCGTATCGCAATATCTTTCAGGGCCCGGGTGTGGACAGCACGTCGAAGGTTGCGGACATGACATTGATGGATCGGATTCCAGCGGTGTTGTTGATCGTCGCGTTGTTGGCGGTGGGTGTTTATCCGAATCTGTTGCTTCAACTGCTCTAAGTTTTTTCCATTCATTTTAACATATCAAGTTTCACGCAATGCCCGCTTACTATTTAGAAGCTCTCTCAGTTACCCTTGGTTTTCTCATTCTGATTGCTGAGGCTTTTGTATCGACGAAAAACAAATCGTGGGCGGGGCTATTGGGGGCGGCGGGCTTGGCAGGGGTTTTGCTGCTTACCTTTTTTGCGATCGGGCCAGCGGATGCGCCGGATAGGCCTTGGGCAAAGTGGCCTTTGTGGAATTTCTATGATTTTGATTCGACGGCCAGGTTCTTCAAGATTTTCGCGTTGGTGACAACGATAGGAGTTTTGCTGATGGCGGTGGATTACCGGAAGATACTGGCGAGATTTACCGAGACGCCGGATTCCGAAGAGGGGACGGGTGAGTTTTATTCGCTGCCGATTTTCGCGTGTGCGGGGATGATGTGGATGGCTTCCGCAAGGGATCTGGCGGGGGCTTTTGTGGCTTTGGAGCTGGTGACGGTTACGTTTTATATTCTGGTGGCGTTTATGCGTCGGAATGTCGGGTCGTTGGAGGCCGGGGTGAAGTATTTGATTCTTGGGGCGTTGAGTACGGGGTTTTTGGTTTATGGGATTGCCTGGATTTACGGTACGACGGGGACGATGGATTTGGCGTTGATTTCCGAGCGGATTGTAGGGATGGAGAATACGGTTCCTTTGTTGTTCGGCATTGCTTTGGTGTTGGTGGCTTTGGGCTTCAAGGTGGGTGCTGTGCCGATGCAGATTTGGATACCGGATGTTTATCAGGGTGCGCCGACACCGACGACGGCTTTTCTTTCGGTCGGATCGAAAGCGGCGGGTTTTGTGTTGTTGGTGAGGTTTCTTGAGCCGTTTTTGGCTGATAGTTCGCCAGTGAGGGGGCAGGTTTTGACGATTCTGCTGATTCTTGCGGGGGCGACATTGTTATTTGGAAATCTTGCTGCGATCGCGCAGACGAACTTCAAGAGGTTGCTTGCTTATTCATCGATTGCTCATGCGGGATTTTTGATTTTGGCGTTGGCGGCCTGGAGACCGACGAGTGAAGGGGTGTTGGGTTCGGTGGATACGGTATCGTTTTACCTGGCGACTTATTTGATCATGACCTTGGGTGTGTTTTTCGTGGTAGCTCAGGTGCGGATTCATCGCGATGGAGAGAATATCACGGATTTCAATGGCTTGGGTAAGAGTAACCCTGGCTTGGCTATGGCGATGACTGTGTTGCTGGCGGCATTGGCGGGGGTTCCGTTGACGGCGGGATTTGTTGGCAAGTTTTTTGTATTTTCGTTGGCTGCGAATGCGGGGCTTTGGGTGGGCTTGGGAATCGCTGTGGTGGCTGCCGCGGCTGGATTTTATTATTATTTCAAGACGATCCGCGCGATGTGGTGGATTGAGCCGCAGGATGGTAGGGTGATTGTTTTGCCGATGATCTCGAAGGTTTCGATTGGTGTGTTGACCGTTCTGACCTTGGTGTTCGGAGTTTATCCGGAGCCGATTCTTCAGTTGATGAAGTGAGGGGGAGGTTTTTGGTTTTAGCCCGAACTCCGAAGAAGAAACCACGAATTTCACGAATTTCACGAATTCATTTAAGATGAAACGAGAATCATGCACGCATCATAAAGTGATGAGGTGAAATCTCCTAAATAACACATTCATTCGTGAGATTCGTGGTTCAGCCAGTCGTGGAATGAATCCCATGTGTTGGGGAGCTGGGTGGCTACTTTTTGTTGATCGGCTAGGCAGGCGAGGCGGTCGGGGATTTGGACGGAGTTTTTGCCGAGTTCGGCTTCCATGATGTCGAGGAATTTGGCGGGGTGCGCGGTTTCGAGGGAGATGGTTGTGCTGTCCGGGTGGTCGGCGCGGTAGGCGCGGGCGGCGAGCCATGCGATGGCGCCGTGGGGATCGATTTGGTAGTTGTGGAGGTTCTGGACTTCGCGGATGGCGGAGCGGGTTTCTTCATCGGTGAAGCTCATGCCGATGATTCGTTGGCGCATGGAGTCCCATGAGTTTCCGAAAAGTGCTTTCATGCGGACGAAGTTTGAGGGTGCTCCGACGTCCATGGCGTTGGAGATGGTGGGGATGCTGGGGTGCGGCTGGTAGTCGCCGGTGTTGAGGTAACGGGGGACCACATCGTTTGAGTTGGTGGCGGCGATGAAGTGGCGGACAGGCAGGCCGAGTTGCATGGCGAGCAGGCCGGCGGTGAGGTTTCCGAAATTTCCGGAGGGAATGACGAAAGTGGGAAGCGTGCCTTCGGGGAGTTGTCTGGCACTATGGATGTAGTAGAAAGATTGGGGTATGAGGCGGGAGAGGTTGATGGAGTTTGCAGAGGTGAGGTTCATGCGCTCCGAGAGATCACGGTCAAGGAAGGCTTGTTTGACGAGAGACTGGCAATCGTCGAAAGAGCCATCGATTTCGAGGGCGGTGATGTTTCCGCCGAGAGTGGTGAGTTGTTTTTCCTGGAGTCCGGAGACTTTGCCTTGGGGGTAGAGGATGATGACGCGTGTTCCCGGGACGTTGTGGAAGGCCGAGGCGACGGCACCGCCGGTATCGCCGGAGGTGGCGACGAGGACGGTGAGCATGCGGTCGTCATCTTTGGTGAGATGGGCCATGAGGCGTGCCATGAAGCGAGCGCCGAAGTCTTTGAAGGCGAGGGTGGGGCCGTGGAAGAGCTCGAGGATGTGATCTTGGGGAGAGAGGGAGATGAGGGGTGCGTCGAATTGGAGTGTTCCGTTGACGATTTCGTGGAGGTCATTTTCCGGGATGTCTTCGCTGAAGAAGGCGTTGGCGACGGCGAAGCCGATTTCTTGGAAGGAGAGGTTGCGGTAGTTTTTCCAGAAGTCGGTGCCGAGAGTGGGAAGCTGGTTCGGCATGTAGAGGCCGTTGTCCGGAGGGAGTGAGCGGAGGATCGCTTCCTTGAGGCAGACTTGGTGGGATGGGTTGCTGGTGGAGTGGTAGTTCACTGGGGGGAAGGTTTATCGGGGCGGGAGGGTGCGATCAAGTGCTGTTGGTGGATGACGGGACTGAAGTCCCGGTGCCTTGGTAGGTTGAAACCTACTCTCCGGGGATGTCGATCCAGCGGCCTTGTTTGTGGGATTCGAGGGATAGTTCGGCGAGTTGGACGCCTTTGGCACCTTCGCGGAGGGTCCAT
>JBGSRM010000168.1:0-4560 GCA_041737575.1 Akkermansiaceae bacterium | reverse complement strand
TCGTTGAGTTTGGAGCAGATGTCAACGCCGACCCAGTCTTCGCCGAGGTTGGCGCGTCCCCAGATGACGCCGTTGGAGGAGGGGGCGGGGACGTCGAGGCCGATGCCACCGATGTCTGTGAGGGAGATGCCGGCGTTGTGGCAGAGTTCGTTGAGTGCGGCGTCGAGTTGTTTGAAGGTGGCCTCGAAGCCTTCTTTTACGTGGCTGCGGACTTCCACGATGGGGCCGACTTGGGCGCCGGAGGAGTCCAGGATGACGGATTTGATGGTGGAGCCGCCGATGTCGAGTCCTGCGAAGTGTTTAGGTTTTGACATGAGGGTAGAGTGGGGGAGGGGGTAAACGCTGAAAAGCTGAAAAGCTAAAAAGCTGAAATTGTTTTTTGAGGAAAGAGTGGAAGAGAGGGATTGCTTTTCACTAGGGCGGCGGTGAGGTCGTGCATGTGCTGAAGGTTGAGCCAGTATTCAGGAGGGGTGCTGAAGTATTTACCGAGGTCGCGGATGCGTTGTTTGTGCGAGTATTGCTATCAAGAAAGTTGGACTTGGCAAAATCCGCTGGGTTAACAAACTCGTTAGACACGTTATGGGAATTATCCGCGAAACAGTTGATAGAGCCAATTTTAATCCTGAAGCTACTTTGCCCTACGGATTGAGACTTACCGATTTTGAGATGGCGATGCACGACGCTTACGATTTCTTCTACGACGTAAACAAAAACCTCCTCGAAAAGCACATCCAAAGATTAGATGACATGCTCCGGCCAGCGATGATGTCAGGATTTCTATCGGATCTGCTCACGGCGAGTCTCGCTAACCACTCAAGAAGTCTCACCATAAACACATACTTTAATGGTCATCCGGATTTGATTGTGAGTGGAGTTTACCCGGGTAATTCTGTTAAGGCAGGGGAGGAAGGGGTTGAAATAAAAGCCACCAAAAAGTCAGGCGGTGCTGTCGATACTCACGGAGCAAGAGCACAATGGATGTGTGTGTTTGTTTACCAAGTGGACAATGAAACAGAGCCTGCGTCAAAACGTGCGGCTATGCGATTTTCTGAAATATATATTGGTCAAGTTACTGTGGATGATTTCAGGAAAAACGCTCGTGGCGAACTTGGCACTCGAACCGCGACGCTTCACAAGGATGGAATTCAGAAGCTTCGCAAGAACTGGGTCTACCGAGTTAAACCTTAATTGATCCTAGATTTTAGCGAGCTCAGGAATAGCAATTTGGCTCAAGGAAAAGTAGTCGGGATCAATTTCCAGACCAATCGAATCGTAATTCAGCCAATTTGCGGCGGCGAGAGTGGAGCCGCCACCTGAAAATGTGTCCAGCACCACTCCTTCACCGAGGGGTAATACACCTCTGACCAATTGACGGAGAAACTCCTGTGGTTTCAAGCTGGGGTGGGGTGCAATTTTCCTTTCGCAGGATCGCGTAGGACTTGAGCGAATCACGTCACCGAAAGGACGATCTTCACTAGGTCTGCGGAAGCCTCCAGTTTTCCATTTACGTAAATTATCCTGGACTCGGCCTTCAATCGGTTTCCGAAAGACTAGCCAAGGCTCCCACATCGATCTTGGCATCACACTCACTTCGGAGAAGACGTCATGCGCGGCCTTTGGGCGATCACCTCCACGCATTGTCATTACAAGTCGAGCGATTTCCCCTCGGCGCTCAAGACCAGATTTGGTGAGCGCCATCGAAACAATGTGAGACACCAAGGGGTTTGAGGCAACAACGACATTTGCACCTGGCACAATAGCCCTTAGAACGAGTCTTCCCCAGACGGTGAAGAACTCACCAAGGTTGAATAAATCTTGTTGGGACAGAGTTGTGAATCTAGGCAAGGGAGAACGAGTGTGACCGTCGAATGAAGGAGGGATTCGCCATACTCCACCGCGATTCGATTTAAGCTTATCCTGTTCTTTTTGGGTATATTCCACGAGACCATATGGAGGATCAGTAACAACCGCGTGAATGCTGTTTTCTTTCGCCGCTTCAAGCCAATCCAAACAATCTTGATTTACTACCCGCGCCTTGCCACTTTGAAACGAATCAGGCAAGGTAACAGTCTTAAAAAGATCACGGCAGTTATACTCTGCGATGGGCTCTTGAATCAGGTATTTTCCACGCTCAGTCCGCGAGAAGACCGTTTCATTGTTATTCTGGAGGTATGAGCGGACGGATGAAGGGGAAGTTGGGCCAATTTTTGACGATACTAATTCGTGTATCTCTTTAGAGGTCAATGGTCCGGTGGCGAATTCGAGAACTTGAATGATGGCGTCACGAACGACACCCGGCTTTTTTTGTTTTCCGGTATGATATCGCATCGCGAGTAATAAGACGTCTGGACGTCTTTCTTGCAAGGTGAATTTTACTTTTCCTTAAAATTTGATTCAGCGCTCGACATGGGAACGGGTGTGTGCGGCGTTCGCGGGAATTAAGGGAATGGGCGAAAGAAGTTCGCCCCTGCTCTTTTAGGAGGTCGTTTAGCATTTGGAGGACGACGTTGATGGAGAGGGATTCTTTTCGCCTTTCAAGTGAAGGCGGATTGAACTTTAAAGAGGCGTAAGCATTATGTATTTCAGTGTATTTTTTGTGGCTGTCTTCGCGGTCTGCCTGACGGCTTGTCAAAAAAAGCCAGAGGAGGAGGTGCGGGATCGCGGTGTGGCGGGGGCTGATGGGGTTGGGGATTGGAAGGCTCATAAGATGTTGGGCTATGAGGTGATACGGGAATTTCCTCATGACTCCGGGGCTTTCACGCAGGGGTTGCTGTTGTCGGGGGGGGAGTGGATCGAGAGCACGGGTGGTTATGGGACGACGAGCATCCGCCGTGTGGAGAGGGAGACGGGGAAGGTGTTGGTGAAGACGGATTTGGCGGAGGAATTTTTCGGGGAAGGTGCGGCGGAGCTGGATGGGAAAATCTATCAGCTCACCTGGCAGAGCGAGCAGGGATTCATTTATGATGCGAAGAGTCTGCGCAAGCTGGGTGGCTTCCGGTATGAGGGCGAGGGCTGGGGTCTGACGACGGATGGGGTTTCGCTGATCATGAGCAATGGCAGTGATCGTTTGCGTTATCTGGATCCAAAGACATTCCGTGTGTTGCGGGAGTTGCCCGTGCGGATCAGTGGCAGGCCGGTGAATCTTCTCAATGAGTTGGAATTTATCGAGGGTGAGATTTTTGCGAATGTTTGGCACACCGATAAGATTGTTCGCATCAATCCTAAGGATGGGAATGTGGTGGGAGTGATTGATCTCGCGGGGATTGATGCGAAGGAGAGGAGGCGTGATCCTGAACATGTGCTCAACGGGATCGCGTATGATGCGGCGACGGGTGATATGTATGTCACCGGAAAATGCTGGCCGAAGATTTATCAGATCCGGTTGGTGCCGGGGAAATGAGGGATGCTCAGGAGGTCACGGCCGAGCGGTCGTCGCTGAGGCCGGATTTTTCGAGGAAGTAGTCGTAGCCGCCGGTGTAGCGTGTGACCATGGCGCCGTTTTCGGGATTTTTCTCGTCGCGGGTGATGTGGAGGGTGGTTTCGGCGAGGTTGCGGATGAAGTGGACGTCGTGGGAGATGAAGACGAGGGTTCCTTCGTAGGCTTTGAGGGCGCTGACGAGGGAGTCGATGGAGAGGATATCGAGGTGGGTTGTGGGCTCGTCCATGAGGAGGAGGTTGGGAGGATCGACGAGGAATTTGACGAGGTTGAGGCGGGATTTTTCGCCGCCGGAGAGGACGCCGCATTTTTTTTCGACATCGGAACGGCGGAAGAGGAAGGTGCCGAGGATGGCGCGGGCGTCTTCTTCGCGGAGGGTGTCGCAGGCGCCCATGACTTCGTCGAGGACGGTGTTGAATTCGTTGAGGGCTTCGCTGCGGTGTTGGGAGTAGTAGCCGATTTTAGTGAGGTAGCCGGTTTCCATTTTTCCGCCGTCGATTTTCAGTTCACCGGCGAGGAGTTTGATGAGGGTGGATTTTCCGGCGCCGTTGGGGCCGACGAGGACGATTTTGTCGCCGCGCTCGATGGTGAGGTCGAGGTCTTTGTAGATGCGTTTTCCGGGATAGGATTGGCCGACTTTTTGGAGGTCGATGACTTTTTGGTTTGAGCGGGGAGGTTGGGGGAAGGCGAATTTGAAGGGTTTGCGGGGCGCGCGTGGTTTTTCGATGCGTTCGATTTTTTCGACGAGTTTGATGCGTGACTGGACTTGTGCGGCTTTGGAGCCGACTTGGCGGAAGCGGTCGATGAATTCCTGGTGGGCTTCGATTTCCTTGTTTTGGTTGCGGTAGGCTTGGACTTGGAGTTCGTAGCGTTTTTCGCGTTGATCGAGGTAGGAGGAGTAGTTTCCGGTGTAGGAGATGAGTTGGGCGGCGTCGGGGTCGATCTCGATGACGGTTTCGATCATGGCGTCCATGAAGTCGCGGTCGTGGGAGATCATGAGGATGGCGCCGGAGTAGTTGAGGAGGTAGCGTTGGAGCCAGAGGAGGGAGAGGAGGTCGAGGTGGTTGGTGGGCTCGTCGAGCATGAGGAGGTCGGGCTCCATGACGAGGAGTTGGGCGAGGTGG
>JBGSRM010000132.1:0-2732 GCA_041737575.1 Akkermansiaceae bacterium | reverse complement strand
GATTTCGACAAAAACAGAAACATAACCATGAAAACAGTAGCTCTCATCTTTGCGGGAATCACCGCTTTACTCGCCCTAACCTCGTGTGATGGGAAACATGCCGGCACGAAAGGCAATACAGGAGTCGCGGATATTGCATTCGCCAAGGAGGCGTTTGAAATGCTTGCGCGGGGAGACGCCAAAGTCGATCCGAAGATCGATTGGAAGACCCTTCAATCCTTCGGCGTCAATGTCGGAGCCGAGTATGTCACCTACAAAATGGAGGCCGATCAGAAAGGATTTCGGGATGGCTTCATCACTCAGTTTTCCTCCTCTTTCATCGACCGTGGAGGTAAGTTGGAAAACTTTTCGAACTGGCGGGTGGATGAGTCGGACACGCTCAAAACCGTCGTCATCGCGGATTCAACAGACGGACTACTCAAACTCACTGTCACGGCCCGCAACGACGCCAGACACTTGTCAGGCATCGAAATTGTGAAGTAACCATCCCCACCCATCTACTCACCGATTCTCCGCTTCGTTTTGTTCAGTTTCATATTTGTTTATCTCCAATGAGACTCAGCCTCATTTTCGCGGGGATGTGTCCCCATGATTCGAGGGTCTGCGTAAAAGAAAAAAGTGAGGAATTTCGAGTCGATTCACCCTCCGAAAGGAACCGCGATTTTCAATCGCAACCTCGTGAGCGAAATATCATGGAGTGATGCGGCGGTTGCAGTCGCGATTGAAATTGCCGATAAACTGGAGAAAAAAGATCGGCCATCTCCGCTGCGCTTCGATTCACGGTTCCTTTCGGATAAAGCCATTCATTATTCAAACTGCTCCAGTATGCTCACGCAACCAAGTGCAGAATTCAGTTTCTGAAATTTCTCCAGCGGCGAGCGCGAGATAGACAGGATATTTTTCCTCTTCGCCGATGATAAATTTACGACCATTAAGAATAAGAAAAGTTTCGCATGCGATTGCCGCAGTGCGCTTGTTTCCATCGAGAAATGGATGGTTCATAGCCAATCCATATGCGTAAGCAGCGGCCAGCTGACAAATATCTGGTGGGGGCGATCCGTAATGCCAAAGCTGCTGAGGCTTTGCTAAAGCGGACATAAACATGTTGTCATCTCTAATACCATGGATACCTCCATGTTCGGCGAGTTGGCGTTGGTGGAAAAAGCGCACCGTCGCTTCTTCCAGCCATTCAGGTTCATGATTCACCGGATGAGTTCAGGGGGGATTCTTGATCTCACTGCGCGAGCTTACGTAACATGTTGCGATTGTTCCGCATGACTTGCTCCGCAACTTCCATCTGACTAGCGACTTTTTCGTTATAAGCACTCAAACTCAAGCCATCGGGAGTTTCCGTAACCGTCAGAGTATCCCCTTTGCCCACACGCAGCTTTTCCATGAGCTCTTTAGGCAAAATAATACCCGCGGAATTTCCGATGGAAGTGATTTTGACGGTAGTGACCATGCGAGAAGTATAACCAATGTTACAACGCCTGCAAGACTCGATCTCAGCACACAGTAATCTCACAAACCTCCGCCACTCCAACTTTCATCTTCCATTCATGAACAAAAAAATCCTGCTTCTGGCAACCCTAGTCACTTCATTGATCCATCAAGCCTACGCAGAAGGAGGGCAGCACCTCTTCGTCCTTTCCGGTCAATCCAACATGACTCCCTCTCTGTCTGCGAGCTTTCAGCAGTCCGTTGAGAAAGTTTTTGGTAAAGACAAGGTCATCGTCGTAAGGGTCGGTTGGCCGAGCCAACCCATCAAGATGTGGTACAAGGCTTGGACGCCGCCCGAGGGCATGCAGGATCCGTCGCCGGACAAAAATGGATCCACCTATGACACCCTGATCAAAAGCACTCAAAAAGTGATTTCCGGAAAGCAGATCGATAGCGTCACTTACATTTGGATGCAGGGTGAAGAGGACGCGCGGATGGGTTGGGGCAGCGTGTATGAGAAAAGCTTCAACGGTGTTCTGGAGCAACTGAAGCAGGATCTTAAAGTGACCAAAATCAATTACGTGGTGGGTCGAATCAATGACTATTGGACCACTGACAAAGGATTGAAGGACGGGGATCTGGTTCGCGCTACGCTCATGAAATTGGGCGAGGCCGGCCCAAACGCCGCCTGGATCAACACCGATGACCTCAACAAAGGCGTCAATCCTTGGGGCGGCTATGATGAGTGCGATGGGCATTTCCCACCACAAGGCTACCGCGTGATCGGCCAACGCTTCGCTAAAAAAGCCTGCCTTCTCATCGATCCGAACATGAAGTTGGACGAAAGTGTTTTCACCGAGGCGTTCTTCGACTCCGCTGAACAAGTGAAATCGCACGCCGCGATCGGCAAATCTATTACCGTCAAATCTTCTAACATCAAGCCCGATGAGAAAACGCCGGGCGCGGAAGTTCTGTTAGACGGCCGCTTTGCCAGTCCCGAAGCGACCGAAAAAGGATGGATCACTTTCCCTGCGAACGACCCATCGATAGAGTTGGTCGTCGACCTCGGCGAGGTTATGCCGATTGATTCCACTGCGGTCAATCTGCTGGGTAGCCCGGGCGTGACGGCTTTCCCAAAGAAAATGACCTTTTCGATTTCCGAAGACGGCAAGACCTACCGTGTCCTCAACTCCCGGCACAACAGCGTGGCGTTCACGAATTCCAAGAGTGCAAAAGACGCGTTCGATGACAAGACCCGCAAACCCCGGGGCGTGCTGGTATTGACGGATGAA
>JBGSRM010000131.1:0-5161 GCA_041737575.1 Akkermansiaceae bacterium | reverse complement strand
TCCAGCAGTGCCCTATCCGTTCCGGCGGTGCGCTGATCGGGAAACAGTGGTAGGGGGAATGCCAGAGCAATCTCCAGATCAGTGAAGTAATCCAGTTTTGCTCAGATTAATTCTGTCCACTTTTGCTCAGCCCGCTACAGTTATTTTCAAACACTGTGGCAATGCTTTGTCTGTCAATATCGCGAGTCTTGCAGTTGAAGTTTTGGCGCTGCGGTGAGTCTCTCCATGGCTATTATGCAGAACAGCATAATACTCAGCTACCGAGCCTTCAAACCCGCTCCCATCGAATTAGGAGGGGGTGTTCGTAATGTTAGAGAATTTTGATTATTTCATTGACCAACTTAGATGCGTTTGAGCAGTCTGAATCACAACTTATAATAAAGATATGAGAGGAATATTAATTATGATCGGAGCCATAGTGGTTCTTAATATTTTGAGTAACATTTTTAACTGGGGTTTGGTTTTTTATTGAGCGGTAATTTTCAGAGATCACACGCGCTCAATTTCAGTGAGCGTCTATTGAACGTGTTGGCGGGTTTGACTGTATTTTCATGGGCATTTTTAGGAATGCGTGATACTTGGTTGGAGACTGGTGGAGCGACCATGGTAAGGACATCCATCTCCGTGATGCATCTACTAGCGGGTTATTTGTTCATCAGTCGTTCTCCCTTGAAGGCGGAGGCATCTATGCGTGACATGTTTTTGTCACTACCAAGTATGATCGCTGGGGGATGTGCCTTTCGCTTCGCTCCGGCAACACAGGACTGGTCTTGGTGGGCGCAAGGGTTGTTTGTTGCCGGGATCGCTTGGACGGCGGTTTCGCTTTTTACTCTGGGAAGGAGTTTCGCCATCCTACCGGCTTTGCGGGAAGTTGTTACTCGGGGGCCGTATCGTTGGTTACGTCATCCAGCCTACTTGGGAGAGTTGTTCATCGGCCTAGGTTGTTGGGTTGCTGGCCCGAATTTACTGACGGGGCTGGCTTTTCTAGCACTCATCCCCACCACACTTTGGCGCATAGCGGCGGAGGAACGCACACTTCGTCAAAGCGATGCCTATTGGGAATACGTTGCTAAAGTTCCATGGCGGCTGGTTCCGTGGGTTTGGTGAAGTTTCCATAAAGACAAATAACTGGCCGCTTGGTAGAACACCGTATGGATATTTCCAACGCTCTAGCCTGTGTCTCTAGTAATTTTCTAGATATCAGAGAGTACTACGAACTCGTATTTTTTTGTCGTGATATTGCCAGTGGTGATAGCGGAACGGGAGGGATTGCCTTCGCTCCGCTATGGCTAGGCGGTTTGCAGGATGCTTTTCCGCATCCTGATTGGATGATTTGCTCGCTACAGCTCGCGGGGCGTTCGAACCCTAAGATTTCGCTGAGCTCAAGGGATTCTCGACCCGACCGAAAATGCCATCACCCCAACCCTGCTCACAGGGCTGGGGTGATGGCGGAACGGGAGGGATTCGAACCCTCGGTAACCTTTTGAGCTACGTTCCCTTAGCAAGGGAGTGCTTTAGACCACTCAGCCACCGTTCCGTGAAATCCATTTAGTCGAAACGTTTTGAAACACAGGAATGGTGCCGCGTCAAGATCGGCGTGATGAGATTTTCAAGAATCGGAAGGGAAAAGTTGGAATTACTTCCTTTGGTAACGGCGGACAGTGAAGCTCAGATGCTGTTCGACTGTTTCGATTATTGGAAAATCCGCCTCGAAGTCGGCGAGATACGTATCGCCTTCATGGATTTCGTGGACGTGGCTGACAAGCCATTCGTCGATGAACGGAGCCAGAGCCGCCTAAACTTCCGCCCCGCCGATGACAAAGATGAGCCCCACAATTTTTACGATATCCTCCGGCTTGTGCATGACCTCCACGCCCCAGTGAGTCCATGAAAGGTCGCGTGTGATCACGATGTTGCGGCGCTTTGGCAGAGGTCTGCCGATGGACTCGAAGGTTTTTCTGCCCATCAAAATGGTATGGCCGAGAGTGGTTCTTTTGAAGAAAGCGAGGTCATCCGGCAGGTGCCAGGGCAATGTTCCGTTGGCACCGATCAGGCGGTTTGGATCCATGGCGACGACGGCGGTTAACATGCTGCGGATTTGTTATAAGTTGTTTATTAGAATGTATTCGCAATCACACCGCGATCGGAGCCTTGATGGTCGGATGGGGATCGTAGTTTTCGAGGGAAATGTCATCGAAGGTGAAGTCGTTGATGGATTTCACGTTGGGATTGAGACGCAGCGAGGGCAAGGGTCGTGGTTCGCGGGTGAGTTGGAGGTGGGCTTGGTCGAGGTGGTTTTGATAGAGATGGAGATCGCCAAAAGTGTGGACGAAGTCGCGAGCCTCGTAATCGCAGACCTGTGCGATCATCTCAGTGAACAAAGCGTAGGAAGCGATGTTGAACGGTACGCCGAGGAACAGATCCGCGCTGCGTTGATAGAGCTGGCAGGAAAGACCGGGTTTGCCGCCGTCTTTTGGTTCGTGCACGTAAAACTGAAACAACAGGTGGCAGGGTGGCAGAGCCATGCGATCGACATCGCCGACGTTCCATGCAGAGACGATATGGCGGCGGGAATGGGGGTTACCTTTCAAACCATCAATGAGCAATGCTATCTGATCGATCACCCGGCCATCCCGTGCCTCCCATGAACGCCATTGTTTTCCGTAAACTGGGCCGAGTTCGCCTTCCGCATCCGCCCATTCGTCCCAGATCGTGACGTTGTTTTCCTTGAGGTAAGCGATGTTGGTCTCGCCTTTCAGAAACCACAGCAACTCATGAATGATGGAGCGGAGATGGAGTTTCTTGGTTGTCAGACAGGGGAAACCTTGGCGCAGATCGAATCGAGCCTGCCTGCCGAAAACCGAGAGCGTGCCGGTGCCGGTGCGATCGCCGCGCTCCTCGCCGTTTTCCAAAACATCGCTCAACAGATTGTGGTAAGCCTTCATTGCGGGAAACTCTAAATTTTAAACTCTAAACCTCAAGGTATATGCTCGCTATGGCGTTTTCTTTTCTCAAAGAGTTGGGTTTCTCGGTAGCCGGCTGCCTTGGCGAGTTCGCGGGCATTTGTGAAATCTCTGGCGACTTCGTTCGGCGCGTGGGCGTCCGAGGAAATCACCAAGCCGATTCCAGCGGATGCGGCGAGTTCCAGAAAACGCGGGGCGGGATAGGCTTCCGCGCAAGGCTTGTAGAGGCCTGCGGTGTTGAGTTCGATTATCGATCCATTCGCGGCGATTACTTCAATCACCGGATCGTAAAACCGATCGAGATCGCCTGCGGGTGCGTAGGAAAATTTTTTGATCAAATCCGGATGCGCCAGGATATCGAACAAGCCGCTCTCCGCCATTTGCGCGTATGTTTCCCAATAGGTTTCCCACGCGGCATCGACATCGGTTTCCGCCCATTTGCCAAGCCAGATCGGGTTATCGAAATCCCAATCGCCGAGGTAATGCACGGAACCGATTAGATAATCCCAATCGGATTTTCCCGCGAGTTCTTCGATGAAACTCTCGCAACCTTTCAACCAATCGCACTCCATTCCGGAGCGGATTTTGATTTGATCCCCAGCCGCTTGTTTCGCACGTGCGATCCAATCGAAGTATTCCGGCAGTTCGCTTTCTAACATCCGCCAGTCGTCGAAAGGCTCGGGTCGGCACGGTGCGTGATCGGAGATGCCATATTCGGTCAGCCCGGCAGCGATCGCCGCGGCCACGTATTCCTCGGGCGTGCCCGTGGCGTGTTTGCAGAGTGGCGTGTGCGTGTGATAATCGGCGGGCATTCTTCACGCGGTTTTATGCCGTCTTGTAAGATTCCGCAAGTTCACTAACGTTTGCGAATGATGTTTGGAAAATCTCTCGCGCTGGCCGCCGTTCTTGTCACTTCGCTTTCTGCCGAAGAAATCACGCCGCAGATCGTTCTTCCCAAAATACCCGAGCCGGTTCACGGGCCGGATTCCAAAGTGAAACGAGGGGTGCCGCAGGGGAAGATCACGGATTTTGTCTTCGCAGAATCAAAGGTTTTTGAAGGCACAAAGCGTCGCATCCACATCTACGTGCCTGCCCAATATGACCCAAAAAAGGAGACCGCACTGATGGTTTTTCAAGACGGACATGCTTATGTGAATACGAAGGGTGACTACCGCGTGCCTGTTGTTTTTGACAATCTCATCGCCTCTGGAGACATGCCTCCGGTCATCGGAATTTTTATCGACCCCGGGCACAAAGGTGACTCCAAGCCGGAGGCTCCTTGGAAAAACAACAATCGCAGCTTCGAATACGACACGCTGTCCGCGGACTACGCCACCTTTCTCATCGATGAAATCCTGCCGCTTGTCGGCAAAGATTACAACCTGACCAAAGACCCGGAAAAGCGCGCCATCTGCGGTGCCAGCTCAGGTGGCATCTGCGCGTGGACGGTCGCATGGCAGCGTCCCGATGTGTTCAGGAAAGTGGTTTCATCCATCGGATCGTTCACTAA
Organism: Akkermansiaceae bacterium; assembly: GCA_041737575.1. GTDB lineage: Bacteria > Verrucomicrobiota > Verrucomicrobiia > Verrucomicrobiales > Akkermansiaceae > Luteolibacter. The sequence goes on along the minus strand of JBGSRM010000131.1, from coordinate 688 downwards.
TATCCGGGGCGGCGATGCCTATCCCGGCATGATACGGAAAACCGAAAACAAACCCATCCGAGGATTTTTCCAAGATGGAATCAACGATTTGAATAATGAACACGGCAGTTGGCCCCTCGGAAACATGGCGATGGAAGCAGCGTTGAAGTTCAAGAAATACGATTACAAATATGTATGGGGCCACGGAGGCCACGACGGCAAACAGATGGGCGCAATCTTCCCGGACGCGATGCGCTGGATCTGGAGGAAGTGATGTCTTTTCCATTCAATAAACCATGTTTCATCACCAGATTTTTTCAGCCATGAAAGGGAAGCTCCTTTATTTCCTGCTTATCTTCATTGCTCCAAGTGGAATCGCCCAAACCAAACCCAACATCCTCCTCATTCTCGCCGACGACCTCGGCTACGGCGATGTCACTTGCTACAATCCCGAATCAAAAGTCCCGACCCCGAATATCGACCGGCTCGCAGCGCAGGGAATGAGATTCACCGATGCCCACTCTCCCTCCACTGTATGCACTCCCACAAGATACAGCATTCTAACAGGTCGCATGGCTTTTCGTACTGGAAATCGCTCGGTCTTCACCGGCGCGGGCGGCCCTAACATGATTGAAGAGATGCGCGTCACCCTGCCCGGAATGTTGCGAGAGAAAGGATACGCCACCGCCCTTTTCGGCAAATGGCATGT